>JBATEB010000099.1:0-1829 GCA_049663805.1 Burkholderiales bacterium
GCAACCAGACATAGCCGAAGCGCGGATGCCAAACCCACTCACCGTAGGCATCGAGTGCGTCGTAGAAATAATCGACATCGATGGATTGCTGTGCCGCAGCGGGGCCGCCGAGATTAGAGATGCCTCCTGGAAGCCGGGGCACTGACAGCGCGGCAGCTAAAGCCGTCACCGCGACAAGCATCGTCAACAAACGTCTATAGGTCATCTTGCCCTCCGAACGGCATTACCGGGCCCCGGCTATGAACCCCGGAATCATCGTCTAGCCCTATTTGTAGTTTGCGGCCAAACGCTGGCAATCCATCGCATTATTGCAAAGTTGTAATGAAGCCACTTTCGGCGCTCGTCACGCATTCTTTCTTAACCAAGCCGTTGCCGAACACGCAGTTTTGACGCAACATGACTCTTCCAGCGGCGGCGTTCAGTGGCTCTTCCAAAGCGAGCCAGTTTGGGGCGGCGAATGTTCTCGCGCGTAATGGGCTTTGTCTCCACGGACATGGCCATCGACCTCGGCACTGCGAATACGCTTATCTATGTGCCGGGGAGGGGCATTGTCCTCGACGAGCCTTCTGTCGTGGCTATTGCCCAACGCGAGAACGGCCGCGAGGTCATCGCTGTCGGCCATGAAGCGAAATCGATGCTCGGCCGCACGCCGGACTCGATTGAAACCGTCCAGCCGATGCGCGACGGCGTCATCGCCGACTTTGCCGCCGCGGAGGAAATGATCAAGCATTTCATCCGCCGGGCCCAAGGCCATAGGCGCTTCGGCAGTCCGCGCATCATGATCTGCGTTCCCGCCAGCGCCACGCCGGTCGAACGCCGCGCTGTCTATGAAGCAGCCCTCGTCGCTGGCGCGCGCCGCGTTTACGTCATCGAGGAGCCGGTGGCCGCGGCACTCGGCGCCAACCTTCCGATTTCGGAACCGCGCGGTTCCATGATCGTGGATATCGGCGGCGGCACCACCGACATCGCCGTGCTCTCGCTCGGCGGCGTGATTTATTCGCACTCGCTCCGCACCGCGGGTCACGCGATGGACGAGGCGATCATCGACTATATCCGCACCAGGCACCGTCTTCTCATCGGCAGAGCCAGCGCCGAGGCCATCAAGAAAGAAGCGGGAACCGCGATCAACAAAGTGAACGGGACCCATGTCGCCGTCCACATCAAGGGACGCGACCTCCAGCGCGGGTTCCCGACCGAGATCAAACTGCAAACGCATGACATCGCGGAAGCCTTGAGCCCGCCGCTCCAGCTGATCATTGACGGCATCCAGCGCGCGCTCAACGATATTCCGCCCGAGCTTGCCGGGGATATCTGCGAGGCTGGCGTTTATCTCACCGGCGGCGGCGCGCTGCTCGACCGCTTGGACGCGCGGCTCTCCAATGAAACCGGAATCAAATTCAAGATCGCGGAAGATCCGCTGCGCTGCGTTGTGCGCGGCAGCGGCATCGCGCTCGAAAGACTCGATACGTTGGGAGATCTCCTGATCAAACCGTGATCGGGAACAGAGAAAAGAATGGCATCGCGCGCCTGTCGCGCGAGCGAAGCGGGGAAGCGGAACGCTATCGGTAACGTTTCGCCACAACATTGATGCGTCGCGTGCGCAGCTATTTCGGTCGGAGAGGATCCACGACGTCTCGGGATCGTGGCCAGCTTTTCGTGTTTGGGCTTTACTTCCTCTGCATCGTTCTTTTGGTCCTGAGCCGCATCAATCATAGCGTCATTCTCGATGCGCGCGATCGCCTCGCCGATTTTGCCGCGCCGTTTTTCAGCGCGGCCTCGACTCCGGTAGCCGAACTTCGCCACGGCATCGACCGGGCTCGTGACTACAC
>JBATEB010000100.1:0-3150 GCA_049663805.1 Burkholderiales bacterium
CGCCTTGCCCTCGAGGTAGCCGAGGAGCGCGCGGCCGACGCCGGTGGAACGCTTCGCCTCGTCGGTGACGAGGTCGTCGACGTAGAGCTGCCTGCCGGCGAAGGTGTTCTCGCAGAGCCGGTAGACGGCGACCCCGGTGACCGCGCCGCCCTCCACCGCGACGCACATGCGCGCGCCGCCGGCGAAGACGCGCTTCATCTTCTCCCCGTAGTCGGACGGCAGAGCCGTGCGCAACTGGCGATGCACGCTTTCGGCTTTGCCGAACCAGTCGGGCGCCGCGACGGCGCCCCGCTCGTCGGTCACTTCCACGATTCGCATCACAGCAGCCCGTCCTTGCGGAACATGTCCTTGATTCCGCGAATGGCCTGCTTCGACCTCGCCTCGTTCTCGATCAGGGCAATGCGCACGTAGTCGTCCCCGTAGTCGCCGAAGCCGATGCCGGGGGACAGCGCGACCTTGGCGTCCCCGAGCACCTTCTTCGCGAACTCAAGCGAGCCCATCTTCGAGTAGGCCTCGGGGATCTTCGCCCACAGGTACATCGAGGCGCGCGGGTTGTCGACCCTCCAGCCGATCTCGTGCAGCCCCTTCACCATCACATCGCGGCGCCGCTCGTACTTGAGGCGGTGCTCCTCGACGCAGTCCTGCGGCCCCTCGAGCGCGACGATCGAGGCGACCTGGATCGGGGTGAAGCTGCCGTAGTCGTGGTAGCTCTTGATGCGCGCCAGCGCGTTGACCAGATCCCTGTTGCCGACCATGAAACCGATGCGCCAGCCCGCCATATTGTAGCTCTTCGACATGGTGAAGAATTCCACCGCGATGTCGCGCGCGCCGCTCACCTGCATGATCGACGGCGCCTTGAATCCGTCGAAAGTGATATCGGCGTAGGCGAGGTCGTGGACCACCAGGATGTCGTGAACCTTGGCGAGCGCGATCACGCGCTCGAAGAAATCGAGCTCGACGCACCTCGCCGTCGGGTTCGAAGGAAAACCGATGACGAGCATCTTGGGCTTGGGGAAAAGCTCGCGGATCGCGCGCTCCAGTTCCTCGAAGAAGTCCACCTCCGCGGTCATGCGCACCGAGCGGATGTCGGCGCCCGCGATGATCGCCCCGTAGATGTGGATCGGATACGAGGGATTGGGAACGAGCACGGTGTCGCCCCGGTCCAGGCACGCGAGCATCAGGTGCGCGAGCCCCTCCTTGGAGCCGATGGTGACGATCGCCTCCGAGTCGGGATCGAAGTCGACGCCGTAGCGCCTCTGGTACCAGGTGCAGATCGCGCGGCGCAGGCGCGGAATCCCCCGGGACACCGAATAGCCGTGCGTGTCGTTGCGTTGCGCCGCTTCGACCAGCTTCGCCACGATGTGCGCGGGCGTCGGCCCGTCGGGGTTCCCCATGCTCATGTCGATCACGTCTTCGCCCGCGCGCCGCGCCGCCATCTTCAGCTCGTTGGTGATATTGAAGACGTAGGGCGGCAGGCGGGTGATGCGGGTGAATTCTCGCGTCATGGCGGCACAGGCCCGGAAGTGCGGCGGCGACGCGACTCCTGAATCGCGCTGCAGCGCAAAAAGTTATAATGTTACCGGAACTTACAGCACGGGCAAACTTGAAACTGCACCGCGAGCGCGCGCCCCACCTCAACACCTTCACCGGTTACGGCAACGGCTACGTGCTCGTCAACGACCGGCGCATCGAGAAGAGCGTGGTGGTCCTTCCGGACCGGATCATCGAGGACTGGAGCGCGACCGGATTCGAGGCCCTCGCCCCGGAGCACCTCGCCGTGCTCGCCTCCCTGGAACGCGAGATCGTCCTGCTCGGCACCGGAGCGTCCCTGCGCTTCCCCCGACCCGAGATCCTGAGGCCGCTGATCGAGGCCGGCGTCGGCGTCGAGGTGATGGACGTGCAGGCCGCCTGCCGGACCTACAACATCCTGCTCGCCGAAGAGCGCAAGGTCGCGGCGGCCTTGCTGCTGGGATGAAAAACCGCCGGCTATTCCCGCGCACGCGGGAATCCAGAAGGCTTTTTGAGCCGCTGGGTCCCCGCTTCCGCGGGGACAGGCGGCCTCGCAATCATTGAGAATCGCGGATAGATGACCTCCCGGCGCGGACTTTGGGTCCTGTTAGCGGTTTTTTCGGCCGCCTGGTTCTGCAATCTCGGTTACCGGCACCTGGTCAGGCCCGACGAGGGCCGCTACGCCGAAATCCCCAGGGAAATGGTGGCGAGCGGTGACTGGGTGACGCCGAGGCTGAACGGCCTGAAGTATTTCGAGAAACCCCCCCTGCAATACTGGGCGACGGCGGCGGCGTTCAGCGTGCTCGGGGCGAACGAGTGGACCGCGCGCCTGTGGCCCGGGCTCGCGGGTTTCCTCGGGGTGCTGCTCGTCTTCCGGACCGGAAACCGCCTGTTCGGTCCGCCCGCGGGCTTGTACGCAGCGGCGGTGCTGGCGAGCAGCGCGCTCTACGTCGTCATGGGACACATGCTCACCCTCGACATGGCGCTGACGTTTTTCATGTCGGCCTGCGTGTTCGCCGTCGCTCTCGCGCAGCGCGATGAAGCCGGCGCGCAGGAGCGCCGCCGCTGGATGTGGGTCGCCTGGGGCGCCGCGGCACTGGCGGTGCTCAGCAAGGGGCTCATCGGCATCGTCCTGCCCGTTGGCGCGGTGGCGCTCTACGTACTGGTCGAGCGCGACTGGAAGCGGCTCGCGCGGCTGCACATCGTGTCGGGCGGCGCCGGGTTCCTGTGTCTCGCCGCGCCGTGGTTCGTCGCGGTGTCGCTGGCCAATCCGGAATTCCTGAGGTTCTTCTTCATCCACGAGCATTTCGAGCGCTTTCTCACCCGCGAGCACGACCGCTACGGGCCGGTGTGGTATTTCGTTCCGGTGGTGCTGCTCGGGATCCTCCCCTGGGTCGTGAGCCTCTTCCCGGCGCTGGGAGACGGGTGGAGGCGCCGCCCCGGCGCGGACTTCCAGCCGCGGCGCTTCCTTCTCCTGTGGTGCGGGGTCGTGTTCGCCTTCTTTTCGGCGTCGGATTCGAAGCTGGGTTCGTACATCCTGCCGGTCTTCCCGGCGCTGGCGCTGCTCATCGGGGGCACCCTCGGCGCCGCCGGCCGGCGAACGGTTCTCGCGCATGCGGGGATCGCGGGACTGCTCGGCTT
>JBATEB010000101.1:0-6337 GCA_049663805.1 Burkholderiales bacterium
GCAATGGTGTTTCCATTCACGTTGCCGCGGAATTCCGCACCGCCGGCCAGAAACGCGATTCGATTGCCGTTCAGGCTGCCTCTGGAGATCGGCGAGACGATGTTACCCGTGGTGAGCGTTCCGGAAATCTTCTGGAATTCCTGCTTGAGCGCGAGCTCGCCTCGGGGTGTTTTCCATTTTCCCTCGACCCGGGCGGGCACGATCCAGAGATAGGCCGTGCAATACGTATCGCAGCCCAGCTCGAGAGTCTGGTCCGGTTCCCATTCGCCCATGCGAAAGGTGTTCGAGACGATGCGGGTACCGGGCTTGAGGGACAGGATGGTCGGGCGTAGCCTCAGGTTGAGCTCGGTCAGCAGGAACATCGTGATTACGGTGGCGCGGGACAGATCGGTCTTGAAAATGTCGGCTTCGACGAAGGTTGCCTTGTCGCCGGTTCCGGCCTTGGCGGCGTTGCGCCTGGACAGAGCGACCATGTCGGGGTTGAATTCAACGCCAAGCGCGCGCGCGCCGCGCTTCGCGGCCGTGATCACCGTGCGGCCGTCGCCCGAGCCGAGATCCATGACGTAATCCTTGGGCGTCACCTTCGCCATGTCGAGCATCCTGTCGACCAGATCCTGCGGCGAGGGCACCCACACCACGTCCTTGCCCGACTGGCCGACTTCGGGCGTGAATTCCGCGTTCGGCGCCTGAGCCTGCGCGCACACGGCCGTGGCGGAAAAAACCAGCGCGGAGGTCCATCGAACGGCGGAACGCAAGGTACTCATGATTCTTTCTCCAGAGTTGGGGTAGGGGGATCGAAAAGCGTTTCAGGCTGCGTAGACGCGGGCCGGGAACGCTCTGCACTCGGTTCCGCGCGGTCAGGGCCGGCCTGCGGCGGCGTAATCTTCGATGCTCGGATTCGGGGCGGTCGGGATAATGGACCCGCCCGGGGCAGATCGTCAACCCTTGCAGGTAGCCGGGAGAAATTGCGCGGGCACGTCCGTGCCGTCCGCCTGGGAGCCGCAGCGCCACCGTCGGACCTGGACTCCGGTACTGGACGGGAGATTTCCGGTGTTGTCGAGGGGCGCCAAGGTCAAATTGTGAAAATCGATCCGCAGGTCGTTGAATCCCCGCAGCGAAACCTCGATCGTTCCAAAATCGTCGACAATATTCACCGAGTCTACATAGGTGGACGCGTTGCTGGTGATTTCGCAGCCCCAGTTGCCCGGGGTGGGCGGGTCGCCGCCCGAGATGTAGATCTCCGAAACCGTGTTCTTGCACGGGCCGGCCGCCAGCATCGCCTCGGAAACCTTGACGCGCGCCGTGTTGAGGCGAACGCTCGGCAAGACCATTGCCGCCAGCACCCCGATGATCATGGTGACGAGCATGACTTCGATGATCGTAAACCCGGCTTGGCTTCTGATTTTCCGCATAGATATGCCGTTCCTTGTCCCCGTTCCGCATGAGCGCAAGCGCCGTGCCAGGTCTGCCGCGTCAGACTAAGCCTCTGATATCAATTATCAAACAGGCGAAGTCCCGCGGCAAGCTCAGGATGGGGGGGTGCGGCGCCCGGGCTCAAATTGGGCCAAAACTGACGCTGCGGGAATATCACTTGCAGGCGCTATCGCCGGGGTTCTCCCGCCCGCCCCCTGGTCTGCGGACCCGCGACGCGAAGGCGGCCACAGGGCAGAATGTCGGACAGCAAGGGACGGGAAAATGACTGACTTGGATTTCAGCCGGCCGGCGAAGCGCTCGATCTACGATCCGGCGATGGCCATGGAGTTCTTCGGATCCGTCGGAAAACCTCAATCCGTCGCCCAGGGCACCACCCTTTTTTCCGAGACCGAAAAAAGCAACCGGCTGCTCCTGAAGCGCGACAAGATGTACCTCCTGGTGGAGGGCGAGGTGAGCCTGATCGCGAAGAACAGCTTGCTCGGCACCTTGAAGAGGGGCGAGATATTCGGCGAGATGGCTTCGATCAGCCAGACACCCCGCAGCGCGACCGCCGTGGCGAACGTGCCGTGCCGCGTCATCGCGCTCGACGACAGGCAGTTTCGGGCTGCCTTGCAGAAAATGCCCGAGTTCGCCCTCATGCTGATGAGCGTCATGATCGGGCGCATTCGCGACGCAATAGGCCGGTTGCGGCCGGGCGGCGCGCCTTCGACGTCCGCGCAGAAGGAATCCACCGTTTTCGACAAGGCCGCGATCCAGATTCTCGCGCGGGCGCTCGAGCAGACCCGGGCCAGCTACGAACGCAATGCCGTGGTCGTCAGAGAGGGCCAGCCCGGAGTTCTGATGTACGTCGTTCTGGAGGGCCGCCTCGCCGTTACCATCAAGGGCAGGCTGGTCGAAAGAATCGGACCCGGCGGCGTGTTCGGCGAAATGGCGCTGGTCGAGCGCACGCCGCGCCTCGCGACCGTCACTGCGGAAACCGCGTGCTCGCTGCTCGCCGTCGGACGCAATACCTTCCTCGATCTCATCAAGGCGAGCCCGGATTTCGCCGTATCGCTCCTGGGCGCGGTCGGCGAGCGCGCGCGGTCCATCGCTTCGTACCGCGCTTAGGGAGGCGGCGGCTTCCGCGCGCCGATGGCGGATGCGCCCCCAGAGCGGGTCTTAGGGGTTTCCGATGTAGTCGCGCTTGCCGATCTCTACGCCGTTGTGACGAAGGATGTCGTACGCCGTAACAACATGAAAGTAGAAGTTCGGCAGCGCTTGGCCGAGCAGGTACTGCATTCCCTTCCAGTCGACTTCACGCGCACCGAGTTTCAGGTGGATGTTCTTTTCCTCGCTGCCGTCGATCTGCGCGGGCTTGATCGTCTCGATGAAGGCGACAGTCTTGGCAATCCTCGCCTTGAGTTCCGCGAAGGTTTCCTCGGTGTCATCGTGCTTGGGCACCTCGACACCGGCCAGGCGCGCCACCGCGCCTTTGGCGGTATCGCAGGCAATCTGCACCTGGCGCTTCATCGGCAACATGTCGGGGTAGAGCCTGAAGTGAGTCAAGACCGCAGGCTCGATCTTCTTCGCTTCGATGTGAGCCTGCGCCTTGTCGAGGATAGCGGAGAGGTTCTTGAGTATGTTCACCATACGCGGCGCGCTTGCCTGGTACATCGAGATATTCACGGGGAGCCTCCGGAACGAAAAGCGGGGCGCGTATTCTACTCCGCGGGCGCTAGGCCTGGAGGTTGCTCACCCCGAACGCAAGATCCTCTCCGGCGAGCGTCGCGAAGTCGAGATCGGCACACAATACCTGCTGCGCGCGGTCATCGAACGCCTCGAAAGCGAAGGAGAGGGTCACGCAGAGCTTGGGGCCGCTGACCGAAAGGTAGGGCCGCGTGATCTGCGCCTTCGCCGGAGATTCGATCGCCCGGCGGAAGTACGACTTGGTCTGCCAATCGGTTCCTTCCGTGGGTTGCACCAGTTCGTACCGCGGGTCGCAGTCGCGCACCCTGCGCTCGCTCTCGACGTTCGCGCCGATCTGCAAGCCGTCGCTTCCGATCAGGTAGCAGCGCCACGCGCAGGGAAGCTTCAGGATCACTTGCACCGCCTGAGGGAACTCCGTCCCCAGGGACAGGTCCTGGACCGCGTTCTTGAGCGCAGCCAGATACGGCTCCAGCCGCCTCTGCTGCCGTTTCTGAAACTCGGCAATATCGGTCCGATAGCCTTCGATCAGCCGGCCGAACACTTCGCGACACGCGATCTCCGGCGGCAGCGAGTCGCCTCCCGCGGCGAAGTAGTTGCCCTGCACCAGATCGGCGTTGGCGTCGACCGCGCAAAGCGCCTCGGCTTCGGTTTCGATCCCTTCCACGCAAACGATCGCGCCCGCTTCGTGCAGAACCGAGATGATCCCGGTGAACATGCGGCGCGCGAGAGGCTCGACCGCGACCCGGCGCGTCATCTCGCGGTCGATCTTGACGATGTCGGGCTTCAGCCGCCAGATGCGGTCGAAGTTCGAGTATCCCGCCCCGAAATCGTCGATCACTATCAGGCAACCGAGAGTGCGATAGTGCTCGATCGCGTCCGTCAGGCGGGTTTCGTCGTCGAACGGGGTCTCGATCAGTTCCACCGCCACCCGATGCGTGGGGAAGGCGTTTGATTTGAGCATTTCCGCAAAGAATGCGCCGAACCTGCGGCCTTCGCTGGCGACGTGCGGATCGACGTTGAGAAACAGCCAACTGCGATCTTCACCGAGCCTGATGAAGTTGCGGACGTGCAGGGCTCTGCACTGTCGATCGAGGAGAATGCGCGCCTCGCCGTGCGGCGCCTTGCTGAACAGTTCGATCGGCGGAACCTGTCTGCCACGCGAGTCGATCGCCCGGATCAGCCCCTCGTACCCCACGGCGCGTCGATGGGCAATGCTGTAGATCGCCTGGAAGTGGCTGAAAAGGCGATACTCTTGACGCTCGCCGCTTTCTTGCGCCGAGCGAAACTTCTCAAGATCCGGTGGAAGAGCATCCACCATGTTCACGGTGCTCCCGGAGATCCGCAGAAACCTTCTACGCGTACTTAAGTGCGGGACAGTATGCCATACGGCGCTGCCCGGATGAATCAAGACGCCGCGGAGCGTGTCGTATTGCCGGCCGACGCGGGGTCAGGCTGCGCTCGAGGGAATCGCGCCCATCCTCGGTTCCCGTGCCCCCTTGGTGAGGCCGAAGGCGAAATCGTCCCCCGCCAAAGCGCCGAAATCGAGGTCCGCGCAAAGCACGTGATACAAGCCGTTCAAAGAGAGGGCGTACGACAGGGTGACGCAGAGCTTGGGTCCGGCGGCGGAGAGGTAGGGCCTCGTGATCTGGACCTTTCCCGGCTCTTCGATAGCCCTGCGAAAGAACGGCTTGGTCTGCCAATTGGTTCCGGTCCCCGGCCTCATCGGTTTCATGCGCCGGTCGCGCGAGCCGCCGCTTCGATCGGCATCGGCACTGGCACCGATCTGGCGGCCGTCGGATGCAACGAGGTAGCAGCGTTCCGTGCACTCGAGCCGCAGGAGCGCCCGTACGGCAGCCGAGCGATCTGCGCCGCCCGACAGCGCCAGCACGGCGTCGGAGAACGCCGCGATATAAGGCTCGATTCGGGAGCGGCGCTGGTGGCGAAACTCGGACATTTCGGCGCGGAAATTCCTCAACAACCGGTCGAACAATTCGTCGCACGAGTGCGCCGCAGGACGCTGCGTCGCAGGCGGGGCGAAGTAGTTGCCCTGCATCAGATCGGCGTCGGCATCGGTCGCACACAACGCCTCCGCTTCGGTCTCAATCCCCTCGACGCAAACCAGCGCACCCGCCTCGTGCAGCACCGACACGATCCCGCTGAACATGCGACGGGCAAGCGGTTCGACCGTCACGCGGCGCGTCATCTCGCGGTCGATCTTGACGATGTCGGGCTTCAATCGCCAGATGCGGTCGAAATTCGAATAACCCGCGCCGAAATCGTCGATCACGATCAGACAGCCGAGCTCGCGGTAATGCTCGATCGCGGCGGGCAGGCGCTTCTCGTCCTCGAACGGAGTCTCGATCAGCTCCACCGCCACGCGGTGGGGAGGCAGGCCGTTTTCCTTGAGCATCTGGGCAAAGGAACCGAGCGGTTTGCCCTTCACTGCGACGAAAGGGTCGACGTTGAGGAAAAGCCAGTTATCCCATTCGCCCAGGTGCTGGAAGTTGCGCACATGTACGGCCCGGCACTGGCGGTCGAGCTGCATGCGCGCCACGCCCGCCGGCGCCGTTGCCAGCAGCTCGGTGGCCGAGTAAGCCCTTCCATCCGGACCGGTCCCGCGCACCAGGCCTTCGTAGCCCACCGGTCGCCGGTGGGCGAAACTGAATACCGGCTGGAAAACCGTGGACAAGCGGAATTCGAGGCGCGCACCCCCCGCTCCCTCGACGAAAAACGCCTCGGGAGGCGGTGGAGCCGGGTCTGTCTTCGCCAATGCTCCTCCTCTAGGTAGGCTCGCGGGTACGGGTGCCGCCTGAAAACGCCGCAAAGAGCATGCCACGCATAGCGGCCCCCAGGTGCCGGATTCCGCGACAAAAGTCACCCTCCCCAGCCTCGGAGGGAGGATCCTGGCCCGGGACGGTCCGACCCAATCCCCTGGGCGCGCGGCGCAACCGACCGTTCCTTCGACTAACCGTCACAGGCGATCTTCGCCGGCTCTGCGTAGGCGCTCCCCACCCCCGTGCGCCTCAGCCCGGGCAGGATCCTTTCGCGCACCGCCCGCGGGAGAAAGAGCGCGGGATCGACCCGCGTGTTGTTGAGGCTCACCGACCAGTGCAGGTGCGGGCCGGTGACCCGGCCGGTCCGACCGACCGCGCCGAGCCGCTCGCCGCGAGCGACGCGCGCGCCCTTCGCAACATCGATCCGGCTCAGGTGGTTGTAC
>JBATEB010000102.1:0-7935 GCA_049663805.1 Burkholderiales bacterium
GCGACATCCGCGAAGAACCGGTGATGGACATCGCGGCCATCTACCACCGGAACGATCCGATCATTCTCGGCTGCCCGCCCCAGCGCCCGCCCGAGGAACAGGCGCGCTACCGCGCGGTCACGCGCTCGGCCCTGATCCGCAAGTACATCCAGCAGGCAGGCGTTCCGGACGTGACCGCGGTCTGGGCCCATGAGGCCGGCGGCTCGCGCCTGCTGCTGGGAGTTTCCATCAAGCAGCGTTACCCGGGACACGTCAAGCAGGCCGGACACGTGGCCGCGATGTGCCACGCCGGCGCCTATGCGGGAAAGTACGTGATCGTGGTGGACGATGACATCGATGTGAGCAATCTCGAGGAGCTGATATGGGCGATGCTCACCCGTTCCGATCCGGCCACCTCCATCGACATCATCACCAACACCTGGAGCACGCCGCTCGATCCGCGCATTCCGCCGGAGGAAAAGGAAAAAGGCAACAACACCAATTCCCGGGCGATCATCGACGCCTGCCGGCCCTTCCACTGGCGCGACAGGTTTCCGAAGGTGAACATGCCGAGCCCGGAGAAGGCGCGCGTGGCGAGGGAGAAATTCGGGTATCTGCTCGTTTGAGGGACCGGGCCGCCTTCGCCCGGGCCCGCCCGTCGAGGAGGGAATCCGCCTGACAGCGCAAGCCGACCCGGTTGAGCTCACGGAGGAGGCGATCCGCGACGCGCTGCGATTCGTGGTCGATCCCGAAGTGGGATTGAACGTGGTGGATCTCGGCCTGGTGTACGGTATCGACGTGAGCGCGGATCGCATCGGCGTGCGCATGACCATGACGACGCCGGCCTGTCCCCTGGGCGACACCATCATGGAATCGGCGCGCGCCGCGATCCGCGCCGCCGCACCGGGCGTTTCCGAGATCGAAATCGCGCTGGTGTGGGATCCTCCCTGGAATCCGGACATGATGTCGGAGATCGCGCGCGGGCACTTCGGCTGGCCCGGGGGCTGAAAGCGCGCGGCGCCGGCGTGAAAAGCGAGATCAGCCCGGCGCTGAGACTGCCGCTGCTCGCGGCCGGGTTCATTGCCCTCGTCCTGGGCGTCGGCGCAGGGCTCGCGCGCATGGGCTGGCCGTTCCCGCTGCCCGACCCGCGACTCGTCATCTGGCACGGGCCGCTGATGGTCGCCGGGTTTTTCGGCACGGTGATCAGCCTCGAGCGCGCGGTCGCGCTGGGGCATCGCTGGGCCTACCTCGCGCCGCTTGCCGCCGCGCTCGGCGCGCTGGCGCTGGTCGCGGCGATGCCCCTTGCCGCGATGCTTCTTTTCGTCGCGGCGGGAGTCGTGCTCCTGGCTGCGTCGCTCGCGATCTTCCGGCGGCAGCCCGCGCTGTTTACCCTCACACCCGTCCTCGGCGCAGCCTGCTGGACCGCGGGAAACGGCCTGTGGCTGTCGGGAGCGGCGGTGTCCGCCGGCGTATCGTGGTGGGTCGGGTTTCTGGTGCTGACCATTGCCGGGGAACGGCTCGAACTGTCCCGGCTTCTGCCGCCCGCGCCCCTCGCGCGGACGCTGTTCGCCGTCATCGTCGCGGCGATCTGCTGCTCGCTGATCGTGTCCCTGCCGTTTCCGCGGGCGGGAGCGGCAGCGCAGGCGGCGGGATTGCTTGCGCTCGCATTGTGGCTCGGGCGGCAGGACATCGCGCACCGTACGGTGCGCGAGCGCGGACTGACGCGGTTCATTGCCGTGTGCCTGCTCTCGGGCTATGTCTGGCTCGGAGCGGGCGCGGCGCTCCTGCTCGCCAACGGCATTGCCGCAACCTCCGGCGCCTACGACGCCGGATTGCACGCCATCCTGCTCGGCTTCGTGTTTTCGATGGTGTTCGGCCACGCGCCGATCATCTTCCCGGCGGTGACGCGCGCGACGATGCCCTACCACTGGAGCTTCTACATCCCGCTGGTGCTGCTACAGGCCTCGCTGGCGGTGAGGATCGCGGGCGATGTTTCCGAGGCGGCCGAATGGCGCCGTGTCGGCGCAATGGCCAATGCGGCGGCCCTGCTCCTGTTCGTGCTCGGGACCGTCACGGCGGTGGTGCGCGGAAAACTCGCCGCGCGCGGAAGAATCGCCGACGGCCGGGGTTAACCGCGTCGCGTCTTTTTCGGGGGGACCTGCTCTCCGGCAGTGCGTCCGTGACGCGCGATCAGCCGGAGCATGGTGCTGACGGTGATCGAGCGGAAGGTCGCCTCGGCGATCTCGTCGATCTCCGTGAGCACGACCCCGAGCGCCCGTCCGACGTTCGTGGAAGCGCCGGGCTGGTGCTCGCGGCCGGTGCGATCGCCGAGATCCTCGAACAACTCGATGACATCCATGAGCGTAAGACGCTTCACGTTCCCGCCGAAGCGGTATCCCCCGCCGACGCCCCGGGTCGATTCGAGGATTCCGGCACGCACGAGTTCACGCAGCACTTTGGCGAGGTGGTGCGTCGACACCTCGTACTTTGCCGCGATGTCGGCGGCGGAAATCGCGCGCTCCGGGTTGGCCGCAAACTCCAGCACGCTGTACAGGGCGAGGCTGGTGCTGATCTGGAGTCTCATCCCGGGGCTTCCGCCAAGTCAGCGCCATCCGCCGGCATTCTCAGCCGAGGTCCTTCTCGAGCGGGATGACCGGTGAGGCCATCATCGCCTGGCTGCGGAAAAACGACAGCACCAGGCTGTTGTCGCGCGCGATCAGCGTGCGCACCTTGTCCACGCCGGCATGGCGAAAGCCGTCGCACATCGCCTCGAGCAGCCGGGTGCCGACCCCGGCGAGCCGTGCCCCCGGGCGAACGTTGATGCCGAATACCCACCCGCAGGGCGCGGAACCGAATTCCCAGTCGCGCACTTCGCCCATGATGAAGCCCTGGATTTCACCGCCGGACTCGGCAACCAGGAACAGGCGTTGCCGGCTGCGGCCCGCCCCATAGCGGTGGAACAGCTCATACCAGTAGTCGGTCTTCTTCTTCCCGGTGATATCGGAGTCGATCGCGATCACCTGATCGAGGTCGGCAGCCGCGACCGGGCGTATCCTCACGCCGGCGAGCGCACGCGGCGGCCCGGTCACGAGGCGACGCGCCATGGTGCGCTTTCGCCGCGGGAATTGATCTGGATCAATAGTGGCATTTCATTACCATATTAGCATCGATTTCTTTTGCGAGGAGAGGGTGGCGCGCCGGCGCCGGCCGATGCCGGGCAGGGGCTGTCTTGCGCCCGGGAGAAATACCATGGAGATCCAGCGCCAGACCTGCCGCCGGCTGCACGAAGAACACGAAGCGGTTTTCGATCTCCTGCGCAGGCTGCAGCGGGCGCTCGTCAATTCGAAGGCGGATGCGGTGCCCGATCTGCTCGATCCCGCGTGGGGCGCGCTGTGGCGGAACCTGCGCTCGGGCCTGGAGTTCGAGGTTGCGCGCCACTTCGATTTCGAGGAGCACTCGCTGTTCCCGCTTCTCACCGAAGCCGGCGACGGCGAACTGGTCGAGATGCTGAACGCGGATCACGAGGCCATCCGTGGGGTGACCGCGCCGCTGCTCGGACTCCTCGGCCAGGGCGAAAGGCGCAGGCTGGACGCCTTCGGCTGGGCGTCTTTGAGGAGGCTCGGGCTGGAATTGTGCGACCGTCTCAGCGAGCATGCGCTGAAAGAGGAGCAGGCCATGCTGCCCGCGCTCGACGAGGCACTCACCGAGGAGGCAGATCGCCGGCTGTTTGCGGCGTATGCGGGGGGAGAGGCGGCGGCGAGCCAACCGTGAAGAAGGCCATGGAAAACGCGCTCCGGAGCGGAACGGCCGACGTCGGGCTGCGCCCCCTCGCTTCCGGGGACTTCGACGACGCCGTTGCGATCGATGCCGCGATCCTGGGACGCAGAAGGCGCGCCTATTTCGACGGGCGCCTGAAGGCCGCGCTCAAAGCGCCGGAGGATCATGTCCAGTTCGCGGCCGTGCGTGAAGGCAAGCTCGCCGGCTACGTGCTCGCGCGTCGCATGGCCGGTGAATTCGGTCGCACCGAGCCGGCGCTTCGGCTCGAGACCCTCGGCGTGTGGCCGGAGCGGCAGGGCCGCGGTATCGGCATGCGGCTGCTCGGTGAGCTGGAGCGCTGGGGGTTGAAGCACGCGATTCGCCAGATCCGCACTACCTCGGACTGGCGCAATCATGCCCTGCTCGGTTTCCTGGACCGCGCCGGATTCGAGCTCGGCCGCAATCAAATTATCGACTGCGCGGTGCACGCCGAGCGGCTCGGCCGGCTGGAGTCCGCCGATGCCGTTACCTCCCGCGCGCAGCGCGGCGAAGGTACCGAAGTCGACTACGGCGCGCCCGCCTCGAACGATTTCGAGACGCTCGCGCGCGACCGGGCGGAGGTGCGCGGCCTCGCGCCCGGAGATCTCCAGGACATCATCGCCGTCGACCGGGAGATCACCGGCCGCAGCCGGGAAAGTTACCTCACCCGGCTGTTCGAGGAAGCATTGAACGACTCGGCGATCCGGGTCTCGCTCGTCGCGATGCAGGAGATGGCCGTGGGATTCATCATGGCGAAGACGGATTTCGGCGATTTCGGACGCACCGCGCCCACCGCGGTGATCGATACCATCGGGGTGCATCCCCAATTCGCCGGCAGCGGTATCGGCACCGCCATGCTCTCGCAGCTTTTCGTCAATCTGCACGCGCTGCACGTCGAGCGCGTCGAAACGGTCGTTGCGCCGGAGAATTTCGATCTGCTCGGGTTTTTCTACAAGGCGGGGTTTTCGCCCAGCCAGCGGCTTGCGCTCGTCAAACGCCTTACCTAGGAGAAGTTGCGATGAAGCTCGACATCTTCAATCATGTCTTTCCCCGGACGTACTATGACCGCATGCTCGCGGTGCTGCCCGACGGGCGGGACATGAACAAGCGCGTGCGCGCCATCCCTTCGATCGTCGATCTGGACGCCCGCTTTCGCATCATGGATACGTTTGCGGACTATGCGCAGGTGATCTGCCTGCCGCAGCCGCCGATCGAATCGCTCGGCTCGCCGTCGGTTGCAAAGGAGCTGGCGCGAATCGGCAACGACGGCATGGCCGAGCTGGTCGCGAAGTACCCGGATCGCTTTCCCGCGTTCATCGCGGGCCTGCCGATGAACGACCCCGAGGGCCTGCTCGAGGAGGCCGAGCGCGCGATCCGCAAGCTCGGCGCGGTCGGGGTTCAGGTCTTCTCGAATGTGAACGGCGCGCCGCTGACCGCGCCGCAGACGATGCCGCTCTTCGATCTGATGGCGAGAGTCGATCTGCCCATCTGGCTGCACCCGGCGCGCGGGGCGGATTATCCGGACTACAAGACCGAGAAGAAAAGCCACTACGAGATCTGGTGGACCTTCGGCTGGCCCTACGAGACCAGCGTCGCCATGGCCCACATGGTGTTCGCCGGCCTTTTCGACAAGCATCCGAATCTGAAGATCATCACGCACCACCTGGGGGCGATGATTCCTTTCTTCGAGGGGCGCGTCGGGCCGGGCTGGGACCAGCTGGGCACCCGCACCTCCGACGAAGACTACGGGGCGCTGCTGAAGAAGCTCAAGAAGCGCCCACTGGATTACTTCCACCTGTTCTACGCCGACACCGCGGTCTTCGGCTCGACGGCGGCGACCGAATGCGGGCTCAAGTTCTTCGGGGCGGATCGGGTGCTGTTTGCCTCCGACGCGCCCTTCGATCCGGAGAAGGGGTCGGCGTACATCCGCTGGACCATCGAGATCGTCGACAAGCTCGACATCACGCCGGCGCAGCGCTCGGCGATCTACGAAGGCAACGCGCGGCGGCTGCTGAAACTGCCGGCGAGCGGGTCGCGCATGGGCAAGGCTGTCTCAAGCGTCGGGTGATTGCGTTTCACAGCTGCGCGCGACGGGTTCCGGGCGGAGCACGGGCAGGGCCGCCTCAGGCGAGCAAGGCCAGAACGCCGAGGAGCACGAACAGGGCCGCCGCGGCCCCGCGCATGACTTTCATGTTGACCCGGTGCGCCAGCGCCTCGCCCATCCAGACGGTCGGCACGTTCGCGACCATCATGCCAAGCGTCGTCCCGAGCACCACAGCGACCAGCGGCTCGTAGCGCGCCGCCAGTGCCACCGTGGCAAGCTGCGTCTTGTCCCCCATTTCGACCAGGAAGAAGGCGATGAGTGCGGTAAGGAAGACGCCGGAGCCAGGGAGCCTGCGATTCTCCTCCAGCTTGTCGGGCTTGAGCGCCCACGCTCCGAAGATGAAGAACGAAAGGGCGACGATCCACTTCAGCGTCCGGGCGGACACCAGGCCCGCAAGCAGGGTCCCCGCGTAGCCCGCCAGAAAATGATTGGCGAGCGTGGCGACAAGTATGCCGAGAACGATGGGCAGCTTGCGTCGGAGTCTCACCGCGAGGACAAACGACAGAAGCTGAGTCTTGTCGCCCATCTCGGCCAGGGCGACGACGAAAGTGGAGATGAGGAGGGTTTCCACGTCTTGGTTCCGCGAACGCCGGGAGAAGTTCTAATCGAAGCCCACCGCGTCCGCGGGCCATCGGGCCCGCCGGGAACCGGCAGTCCGGAAGCGCTACCCGTGCAGCTGCTTGTACCTCTCCAGCAGCTCTTCCTTCGATTCGCGAAAGTCGGGGTGGTCGACAATGCAGTTGGAGGGACAGACGAGCTTGCACTGCGGTTCGTCCTCGGCGCCGACACATTCGGTGCAGCGCAGGGGGTCGATCACGTAAGGCGACCCCTTGGTGATTGCCTCGTTCGGGCAAACCGGCACGCACGCATCGCAATCGGTGCAGTCCTGGTTGATCAGCAGAGCCATGGTTTTCTCCAGGTAAATTCAGGCGGCGGCGCGCGCTTGCAGTTGCGCCAGTCTCTCGTGGCGGAACGCGCCCCAGAGCGCCGCTCCGATCGCTCCGGCGTAGATCGAGTCGGGGTGGCTGACCGCGGTGAGTCCCGTTATCTTCTCGGCGACCAGCTCCTCCTGCAGCGCGGCGAGCAGACCCACGTCGAGGGCGAGGCCGCCGGTGAGCAGCACCGTTCCCTGGGTGATGCCGGTCACCTTCAGCAGTCGCACCAGGCGCGAGGCCATCGAGATGTGGATGCCCTTGAGGATGTCGGTCGTGGCTATGCCGCGCGAGACCATGTTGATGACGTCGGTTTCGGCGAGCACCGCGCAGATCGAGCTCACTTTTTCCGGGTTGGTCGAGGTCTTGGACAGCGTCCCGATCTCGTCGAGCGAAACGCCCAGGTAGCGGGCGATGTTCTCCAGAAACTGCCCGCTCCCGGAAGCGCACTGGCTGGTCATCTTGTACTGCAGCACCTTTCCCCGTTCGTCGATCGAGATGGCGCGGCCGTTGAGGGCGCCGATGTCGGCGACGGCGCGCGCATCGGGCCGCAGATACACGCCACCACGCGCGTGCGTCGTCATCGAGTAGAAATGGCCCGTGGCGAACTTGACGTTCTCGCCCTCGCCGGTCGTCGCCACGTAGTGGATGTCGGCGGGCTGAAGCCCGGCTTCCTTGAGCACTTCCCCGTAACCCTCCTGCGCGAGCTGCATGGGGTCGCGCCGGCGGATGCGCTCGACCCGCTTGGCGAGCCAGTCGATCTTGGGACCGTTCGTCCGGAACAGCGTCGTCTTGACGGCGCCCGAGCCGATGTCGATGCCGATGGTGTGGATCATGACTGCCGCCTCCGTTCCGCTTGCTTCAACTCACAGACCGCGCCGTCGGCGGCCGAGGCCGCTCGCTGCGGTCGCATCCCCGCCCGGCGGGGCGCCGGCTGAGCGACCGTGCCAGCGCAGCAGCACAGCGAAGCCGGCGCATTGCGGTGCCTTCGCTGCGCTCGTTCCGTGGCGCCACGCTTCGGCGCCGCCTGCTCGGCGCTCACGTCCTCGCCTCCACTTGCTTGCCTTCCTCGACGATCGCGCGCCAGGCGAAAGTCGCGCCGCCGAGCGCCCCGGTGTAGATCGA
>JBATEB010000103.1:0-27241 GCA_049663805.1 Burkholderiales bacterium
TCGACGACGAGGTAGATCTCCTCGTACATGTGCTTTTCGGGGTTGAGCGCGCCGGCGGGCGGGACCTCGATCACGTAGCAGCCCCACTTGGTCTCGGTGCCGTAGAGCTGGATGTAGTGGCCGCGGCCGCCGGTGCGCTTCCACGGCGCGAGCGGCAGATCCTGCACGCGCCGCAGGCCGATGCCGCGGAAGACGGGGATGCCCTCGGATTCCATGAAAGCGTCGTAGGGCGTGGGCTGTCTGCGAAATTCCCCGTAGCCGGCCTTGCGCGTGCCGGCCGGTTCGTGCCAGTGGGTCTGGTCTTTTTCGTGCGGCATGGGAAGTCCTTCAGGCGAGTGTTCCGATATGCAGAACCCGGTTCCGCATTTTTGCAGGCTCCGCTCATTCGACCATATAATTCCCGCCAGCGTCAATCGATCGCGACTCAAGGACCAGCCCAGCCCATGCCCGACTCCGCGGCGCTTCCGCACGATCTCGTCGGGCTGGTGATGATGGTGTTCCTGCTCGGTATGCGGCACGGAATGGATCCGGATCACCTGGCGACGGTCGACGGACTGGCGCGTCGGCGCGCGCAGGACCGGCCCGGGGGCGCGCGCTGGTCCGGTTGCTTCTTCTCCCTGGGCCACGGCGCGGTCGTGACCCTGGTCGCCGGGGTGGTCGCGGCGAGCCTGCATGAGGGCGGCGCGCCGCAATGGCTGGAACGGGCCGGCGCGTGGATTTCCGCCGGCTTTCTCCTGGCGCTGGGCGTGTACAACATCGTCGCGGTGCTCCGCACCCCGGCCGGCAGCGTGGTGCGGCTCGCGGGATTCAGGGGGCGCTGGCTGGGGCGCCTCGCCGGAACCGGTCACCCGGCGATCGTGGCGATGATCGGTGCGGCCTTTGCGCTCTCGTTCGACACCTTCAGCCAGGCGGCGCTGTTCTCGCTGACCGGCGCGCAACTGGCCGGCTGGCCGTTTTCCGTCGCCCTGGGGCTGGTGTTTACGCTGGGGATGATGATCGCCGACGGGGTCAACGGCCTGTGGGTGGCGCGCATGATCGAGCGGGCGGACCGTCGCGCCCGGGTGGCCTCGCGCGTGATGGGTTTGTCGATCGCCTTTCTCGGGATCGCGATTGCCGGCCTGGGCACCGCCCGCCTCCTGTCTCCGCAGGCCGCGGCGGTCCTCGCCGGCGCCGAGCCCGCACTCGGGTTCGGCGTGGCGATCCTCGTGGCGGCGAGCTTCGCCGTGGCGATGCGGCTCGCCGGCGCCCGCCCCACCTGAGCACCGCCGCGCTCGCCATGCAGCGCAGGCCCAATTCGGCGAGGCTTCGCACGCCGCTGTCATCGGTTACCAATTCCCTGCGACTCATCAAGGCCTTTTCCGAGGACGAGTACGAGATCGGCATCAGCGATCTCGCCAAGCGGCTGGGGCTCGCCAAGAGCACGGTGCATCGACTCGCCTCGGCGCTGCTCGGTGAGGGAATACTCGAGCAGAACCCGCGGGACGGAAAGTATCACCTTGGCCTCGCCTTGTTCGAGCTGGGGACGATGGTCCGTCGCAAGATGGATTTCACCGTCGAGGCGAGACCGTTCCTGCGCACGCTCATGGAGAAAACGGGGGAGACCGTGCACCTCGCCATTCTCGACCACGATTCGATCCTCTACGTGATCACCCACGAGAGCAAGCAGGCGCTGCGCATGGGCTCGAAGGTCGGTACCCGCGTTCCCGTCCACTCGACGGCGGTGGGCAAGGCCCTGCTCGCGTTCCAGCCCGAGGAGGAGATCGAGCGCATCCTCGCCCGCGGACTCCCGCAGAGCACGCCCAACACCATCGTCGAGGCCAGGGCGTTGCGCCAGGAGCTCGCCGCGGTGCGCTCGCGCAACTACGCCACCGACGACGAGGAGAGCGAGATCGGGCTGCGCGCCATCGCGGCGCCGATACGCATCGACAGCGGAAACGTGGTTGCGGCGATCAGCATCGCCGGTCCGGTGCACCGCATGGCGAAGAAGGCGCTGCTCGGCTGGGTGCGCGAGCTGGTCGAAGCCGCCGACGCGATCTCTCTGCGGCTCGGCTGGCAGCCTTCGCGGGCGGGCACGCTGCACCGGCGGGTTTGATCTAGGCGCCGCGAGCGGCGCCGAGCCGCTCAGAATCCCAGCTCGGCGAGCGCCTTCACGAGCTTCGCCTTCTGTGCGGCATCGGTCATCGGATACGTTTCGAGCCAACCCCGGCTGGAGAAACCGGGCTCCAGGGCGCGGATTTCCTCCGCTTCCCAGGCCGCGGCCGCCTTGTCGCCGGCCTCTACGCGCAACGCCGCCGTGTAGACGTGCACCTCGAGGTTCACCGGGTTGCGTAACAGCGCCTGATCCAGGTTGACCCGCGCCTGCTCCAGGTCGTTGAGAAACAGATAGGCCCGTCCGAGAAGCAGGTAGTGGAGGTAGCTGCCCTGGGGGTCCAGGCGCATCGCCGCGCGCAACAAGGGCACCGTGTTCGCGGGGCGCCCGATGTAAGTGTTGACGCCGCCCATCAGCGCATAGCCGTCGGCGAAAGACGGGTAGAGCCGAACGGCGGTCTCCAGGTACTGCAGCGCCTGCTCGTGCTGACGCCGTTCCAGATGCACGAAAGCGAGCACCCAGTACGTCTCCGCGATGTCCGGGTTGATCTGGTATGCGGTGTGGGCGAACTCGAACGCGCGCTCGAGGGCGGCGGCACCGTCTCCGGTCCACCGATTGCGGTAGTCCGCGGCGAAAGTCAACGCGAGCCCGGCATACGCGCGGGCAAAGGCCGCGTCCAGCGCGATGGCGCGCCGGAACATTGCGCGAGCGGTCTCGTTGTCCGCTCGTTGGCGCACGAGCAGCGCGGCCTGTCCGCGCTGAAAGTACTCGTATGCTTCCAGATTGCGGGTGTAGGGCTGCGCCGTGCGCCGCATTTCGGCCTCGCTCAGCTTGGCAGGCAGCACATGGAGGATTTTCTGGCCCAGTTCCTCCTGCACCGCGAAAAAGTCGCTCAGCGCTCGGTCGAACCGCGCCGACCACAATTGCTTCCCCGTCTCCGCGTCGCTGAGATGGACGTGCAGGCGCAGGCGCTTGTCGGCGCGCTGAACGGAACCGGACACGATGTAGCGGGCGGCCGTGCCGCCGCCCGTCCGGCCGCCCGCGGGCGCAACGCCGATGACCGAGAGCCCGAACACCTTCGAGAGGTCGGTCATGAGGTCCGCCGTGATCCCCTGGGCCAGCAGCACCGCCTGCGGGTCGTTGCCTACCGCCTCGAACGGTTTGATGGTAACGCCCGGTTGTGCCGTACGGATCGCCTCGGTGCGTGCCGTCGGTACCCGATCGGGCGCGAGGCCGGTCAGGCGCTCGCCCAGGATCCACCAGGTTGCGGCGAGCAGCAGCGCGGCCATCCCCGTTCCCGCCGCCCATGGGACGCGACGCGCGCCCGCATTCGGCGATTCTGAATCCGGGCGAACCGGCGCGGAGGCGATCGTCTCCGCTCGGACCACGGGGGCGATCAGCCGGTAACCCTTCTTCGAGATCGTCTGAATGTAAGCCGGCTTCTCCGGAGCGTCTCCCAAGGCCTTTCGCAACTTGATGACGACCTGGGTGAGGGAATCGTCGCCGACGACGACGTCGGGCCAAACCGCTGAAAGCAGCGCCTCACGGCTCACGACCTCCCCCGGCCGGTCCGCCAGGTAGGCGAGGACCGACATGGCCTTGGGCTCGAGCCTCACGGTCTTCCCCGCCGCGGAGAGTTGATTGAGCACGGGCTCGACGGTCCAGTCGCCGACGCGCAGCCGAGCCTTGCCCGGCAAGGGGGAAAATTCAGCGAAAACGGGCATGACTCGGTCTCGGGGTGGCCTCGTTCCAAGGCGTTGAATTATGCGGAGTTTCGCGTCGTTCGCCAAAGCTTAGCCGATTCTTCGGGACTTTCCTGTCCGAGCCCGCGCTCAATGCACTCGCAGCGGCGATTCGGATAACGAAACACTTATTTTGAGGAGAGATTCCATGAAACGATATCTCGTCAGTCTGATCGTGGTTTTGGCACCGGGGTTATGGCTATCGCCGTCGACGGCGACGGCGCAGCAGAAGTTCGTCGTCAGGCCGCTGGCCGAGAAAAAGGTCGCGGAACTGCCCTCCGGAGCACTCTTCTGGCGGATAGAAAACTTTGCCACGCGCGAGGAGGCGCAGGCCGGCGCGGGCGAGTGGGCCCTGGTCGCCGAATCGGCGGGGAAAGTCTGGCTCCTGACCCTGGGCGCGGCGGGCGGGTCGTCGGCGGGCGGGATCAAGGTTGCGGAAGTGGGACCCATCCCCCGGGTCGCCGCCAAGGAGTACCTCCTGCGGGTCAATGAAGGAAGCGGCCCTCCCGGAAGCATCACGGCCCCGCACACGCACCCGGGCTCGGAGGCGTTCTACGTGATCGAAGGGGAGACGAGCAGCCATACGCCCCGCGGCGTGAAGCGCATCAAGGCGGGACAGGTCGAGGCGGGAAATGCCGCCGATACGCCGATGCGGGTGTCGAGCAGCGGCACGACCAACCTGCGCTCGCTGGTGATGTTCGTGGTGGACGCCGACCGGCCGTTTTCGTCTCCGGCCAAGTTGCCGTAAGCCGGGCGGCGCTCCCCGCGGCGGCGGGGACGCGCGCCCCGAGGAACGATGCGCGGGCGCTAGAGACCCAGCCGCTGCCAGATCGTCGAGGTCGGCCCAGCCTGATTCATCGTGTAGAAGTGCAGGCCGGGCGCGCCCGCCGAGAGCAGGCGGTCGCACAGCTCGGTGACGACATCCAGTCCGAAGCTGCGGATCGAGGCGGTGTCGTCGCCGAATCCCTGCATCCTGAGGCGCAACCAGCGCGGGATCTCCGCGCCGCAGGCGTCCGAGAACCGCGCGAGCTGCGCGAAGTTCCCGATCGGCATGATTCCCGGGACGATGGGTGCGTCGATCCCGAGCGCTTCGCACTCCTCGACGAAACGGAAATAGGCGTCGGCGTTGAAGAAGTACTGGGTGATCGCCGAGTTCGCGCCCGCGTCGAGCTTGCGCTTGAAATTCTGCAGGTCGTCCGGCGCGCTGCGCGCCTGCGGGTGGAATTCGGGATAACAGGCGACGTCGATGTGGAAATGCCCGCCGGTCTGCTCGCGGATGAAGGCGACCAGTTCGCTCGCGTAGCGCAGCTCGCCCGCGCTCGCTGCGCCCGAGGGCAGGTCGCCGCGCAAGGCGACGATGTGATCGATGGCCTTGCTGCGGTACAACTCCAGGGTCGCCGCGACGTCGGCGCGGGTGGCGCCGACGCAGGAAATGTGCGGGGCGGCGGGGTGGCCGCCGGCGCGGATCTCGAGCACCGTTTCGAGCGTTCGCTCGCGGGTCGAGCCGCCCGCGCCGTAGGTGCAGGAAAAAAACCTCGGCTTCAACTGCGCCAGCTGTTTCCAGGTGGCGCGCAGCTTCTGCAGTCCCTCCGGCGTCTTGGGCGGGAAGAATTCGAAACTGAATGCGCGCGGCCGTCTTTTCTGCGATTCCATGTCAGGGCTCGTAGGCCAGATTGGGGGCGAGCCAGCGCTCGGTCTGATCGAGTGCGAGGGCTTTTCGCCGGGCGTAGTCGGCCGCCTGGTCCCCGCCGATCTTGCCGACCGCGAAATAGCGCGCCTCGGGATGCGCGAGGTAGAAACCGCTCACGCTCGCGGCGGGAAGCATGGCGTACGATTCGGTGAGCGTGATCCCGGCCTCGGGGGCCGAGAGCAGTTCGAACAGCGCCCCTTTTTCCGTGTGATCCGGACAGGCGGGGTAGCCGGGCGCGGGCCGGATGCCCCGGTATTTTTCGGCGATCAGTTCGGCGGGGGAGAGCTTCTCCTCCGGGGCGTAGGCCCAGTACTCTTTCCGCACGCGCTGGTGCAGCAACTCGGTAAAGGCCTCGGCGAGCCGGTCGGCGAGCGCCTTGAGCATGATGGCGCTGTAGTCGTCGTGCTTCTCCTCGAAGTCCCTGACCCCGGCATCGACACCGATCCCGGTCGTTACCGCGAACGCACCGATGTAGTCCGCCACGCCCGAATCCCTGGGAGCGACGAAATCGGCGAGGCACAGATTCGCGCGGTCGGCAGGCTTCTCGGCTTGCTGGCGCAGGCAGTGCCACACCATCGCGGTCTCGCGCCTGGATTCGTCCGTGTAGATCTCGATGTCGTCGCCCGCGCTCGCCGCGGGATAGAGCCCGAGAACGGCGTTCGCCTGCAGCGATCTTCCGGCAATGAGGGTCGCGAGCATCGCGCGCGCGTCGTCGAAGACGCTGCGCGCCGCCTCGCCGACCACCGGGTCCTCGAGAATCTTCGGATAGCTCCCGGCGAGATCCCAGGTCTGGAAGAAAGGCGACCAGTCGATGTAGCGGGCGATCTCGGCGAGATCGCAGGCGCGGAGGATTCGGCGTCCCGGAATCCGGGGGCGCGGCGGCGCATCGCGCCGCCAATCGATCCGATAGGCGTTGGCGCGCGCTTTCTCGATCGGCGCGAGGGCTTGCCCTTTCTTTCCCTCGTGCTGCGCGCGAATCTTTTCGTAGTCGGCGCTCATGGAGGCCATATAGCCGGCCTTCAATCCGGCCGAGAGCAGATTGGAGCACACCGACACCGAGCGCGAGGCATCGGGCACGTACACGGTGGCGCTTGCGTAGTGCGGCGCGATCTTCACCGCGGTGTGCACGCGCGAGGTCGTCGCACCGCCGATGAGAAGCGGGATCGTGAATCCCTGCCGCTGCATCTCGTGCGCAACGTGCGCCATTTCCTCGAGCGACGGCGTGATCAGCCCGGAGAGTCCGATGATGTCGGCTTTTTCGGCGAGCGCGGTATCCAGGATCTTCTGCGCCGGCACCATGACGCCGAGATTGATGACCTCGAAATTGTTGCACTGGAGCACCACGGAGACGATGTTCTTGCCGATGTCGTGCACGTCGCCTTTCACCGTCGCGACCACGATCTTGCCCCGCGGCTTCAGGTCGCCCGATCGTTTCTTCTCGGCCTCGATGAAAGGCACGAGGTGCGCCACCGCCTGCTTCATCACGCGCGCCGACTTCACCACCTGCGGCAGGAACATCTTCCCCGCGCCGAACAGGTCGCCGACGATGTTCATGCCGTCCATCAGCGGGCCTTCGATCACCTGGATGGGGCGCTCGAACCCGAGACGCGCCTCTTCGGTGTCCTCGACCACCCAGTCGGCGACGCCTTTCACCAGCGCGTGGGCGAGTCGTTCCTCGACCGGGCCCTTGCGCCAGGCGAGCTCGTCGGCCGGCGCCTTGTCCGAGCCTCTCACGGTCGTAGCGAAATCCACCAGCCGCTCGCCGGCGTCGGGGCGCCGGTTGAGCACCACGTCCTCGACTCGCTCCCTCAGGTCCGCCGGGATGTCCTCGTAGACACCGAGCTGTCCGGCGTTGACGATGCCCATGGTCATGCCGGCGCGGATGGCGTGGTAGAGGAACACGGTATGGATCGCTGCGCGCACGGGCTCGTTGCCGCGGAAGGAGAACGAGACGTTCGAGACGCCGCCCGAGATCCTGGCGTGAGGCAGCTCCCGCCGGATCGCGCGGGTGGCGTCGATGAAATCGCGGCCGTAGTTGTTGTGCTCCTCGATGCCGGTGGCGATGGCGAAGATGTTCGGGTCGAAGATGATGTCCTCGGGCGGGAAGCCGACGGAATCCGTGAGGAGGCGGTAGCAGCGGCGGCAGATCTCGATGCGCCTCGCAAGGGAGTCCGCCTGGCCTTTCTCGTCGAAGGCCATGACGATCACCGCGGCGCCGTAGCGGCGCGCCAGTCTCGCCTGGCGCAGGAATTCGGGCTCGCCTTCCTTGAGGGAGATCGAGTTGACCACGCCCTTGCCCTGCACGCACTTGAGCCCCGCCTCGATCACCGACCACTTGGAAGAGTCGATCACCACCGGCACGCGCGAGATGTCCGGCTCGGCTGCGACGAGATGGAGAAAGGTCGTCATCGCCTTCTGCGAATCGAGCATCGCCTCATCCATGTTGACGTCGATCATCTGGGCGCCGTTGTCGACCTGCTGGCGAGCGACCGCGAGCCCTTCCTGGTAGTCGCCCGCGAGGATCAGGCGCGCAAACGCGCGCGAGCCGGTGACATTCGTCCGTTCACCGACGTTGACGAAGAGCGAGTCGCTGCCGATGTTGAGCGGCTCCAGCCCCGAGAGCCGAAGCTTCTTCTCCGGCGCGGGGGGCTTGCGCGGGGGGAGGGGACGCACGGCGTCGGCGATCGCGCGGATATGCGCGGGCGTGGTGCCGCAGCAGCCGCCGACGATGTTGAGAAAGCCGCTCTCGGCGAACTCCCTCAACTGGCTCGAGGTGTATTCCGGCGTTTCGTCGTAGCCGGTCTCCGAGAGCGGGTTGGGCAGACCGGCGTTGGGGTAGCAGCTGATGTAGGTCTCGGCGATGCCGGACAATTCCTCGATGTAGGGCCGCATCAGCCTTGCGCCGAGCGCGCAGTTCAAACCGACCGCGATCGGCTGCGCATGGCGCAGCGAGTTCCAGAACGCCTCCGGGGTCTGGCCGGTCAGCGTTCGCCCGGACTGGTCGGTGATGGTGCCCGAGAGGATCACCGGCAGGCGGCGGCCGCGCCGCTCGAAGAGCGCGTCGATCGCGAACAGCGCGGCTTTGGCGTTGAGCGTGTCGAATATGGTCTCGAGGAGGATCAGGTCGGCGCCGCCGTCGGCGAGTCCCTCGAGCGCCTCGCCGTAGGCGAGGACGAGCTCGTCGAACGCGATCGCGCGGAATCCCGGATCGTCGACGTCGGGGGAGATCGACGCGGTCTTGTTGGTCGGTCCCAGGACGCCGGCGACGAAGCGCGGTCTGCCCGGAGCGCGCTCCATGCTCCGGTCCGCGGCCTCGCGCGCAAGCCCGGCGGCGCAGCGATTGAGTTCATAGACGATCTTCTCCAGACCGTAGTCGGCCTGCGAGGGCGCATTCGAGTTGAAGGTATTGGTCTCGATGATGTCGGCGCCCGCCTCGAGGTAAGTCTCGTGGATCTCGCGGATGACCGCCGGCCGCGTCAACGACAGCAGGTCGTTGTTGCCCTTGAGATCGCGCGCGGACGCGGCGAAGCGCTCGCCGCGGAAGTCCGCCTCGCCGAGACGGTAGCCCTGGATGGTCGTGCCCATGGCGCCGTCCAGGATCAGGATGCGGCGCTCGAGCAGGTGCTTCAGCTCTGCGCTCTTGTCGGCTTGCATGACGAAGGGGTGCGGACGAAGGCCATGCGGCCCTCCTTTGACGGACCCCGGCATCATGTCCTACACTCCATTATGAATCAAATGAAAGGTTAATTGAAAACTATGAACAACTTTCATAGTATGACCGGCCGACGTTTCTCATGCTCGAACTGCGCCACCTGCGCACGCTGATCGCCGTCAACGAGGCGGGCACGGTTTCGCGCGCCGCCGAGCGCGTGCACCTCACGCAATCGGCGCTCTCGCATCAGCTGAGGGCGCTGGAGGCGCACTACGGCACGGCGATGGTGAAACGGCAGGGGCAGTCGGTGAAGCTCACGGAATCGGGGCAGCGGCTGGTGGTTCTGGCGCGCACGGTGATGGGCGAAATTCAGGCGGCCGAGCGCGAGCTCGCGAAACTCGCCCGCAAACCGACGGGAACGCTGCGCATCGCCCTCGAATGCCATACCTGTTTCGACTGGCTGATGCCGATCATGGACGCGTTTCGCAAGCACTGGCCGGAGGTCGAGCTCGATCTGGTGTCCGGGTTCAATCCCAATCCGCTCGCCCTGCTCGCCGACAACAAGACCGACCTGGTGATCGGGTCGGAAAACAGGCCGCGCCGGGGGATCGCCTACCACCCGCTGTTTCGCTTCGAGGTGCTCGCCGTGATGCCGACCGACCATCGGCTGCGCCCGAAGCGCTTTCTCGAAGCGGCGGACTTCGCGCAGGAAACGCTGATCACCTACCCGGTGCCCGAGGATCGCATCGACCTGATCCGGCGGGTGCTGAAACCGGCAGGAGTGCGTCCCAGGCGCCGCACCACCGAGCTGACCGTGGCGATCCTCCAGCTGGTTGCCAGCCGCCGCGGCGTGGCGGCACTGCCGAACTGGGGCATCAAGAACTACCTCGACTACGAATACGTGATCGCACGGCGCATCGGCAGGAACGGGCTGTGGAGCAACCTGTACGGCGCCACCACCCGCGAAACGGCGGGTCAGCCTTTCGTGCAGGACTTCCTGGAGACGGCTAAACGGGAATGCTTCGCCAAGCTCGACGGTGTCGTGCCCGTGGAATGAGCCCTCAGGCGTTTCCCGGCTTCTTCATCCAGCGCACCGGTATGGCGGTGATATCGCCCTGGCCCAGCCCGGCGAGGGAGGCCTCGTCGTAGCACTTCAGGGCGCTCGCGGTGACGGGAAGATAGGTTCCCAGAGACTGCGCTTCCTCGATCATGGTGCGCAGGTCCTTGCGCATCGAGTCGATGTCCACGGTGATCGGGCCGACATCCCCGCCCTGAAGCGCCGCCGTGAGCGCCGCTCTGCGGCCCTTGAGTACGTTGGGTCCTCCCGAGGTATCGGAAAAGATATCGACGATCCGTGCCGCGTCCAGGCCGAGGGCGCGGCACAGCGCCAGCGCCTCGCCGAATGCCTGCCAGAAAACCAGGAGCGGGAGATTGATCGCGAGCTTCATGCTCGCCCCGGCCCCCACCGGTCCGACATGCTCGACCCTGCGGCACAGCTGGTCGAGGAGGGGTCTGGCCCGGGCGACGTCGGCCGTCTCACCGCCGACGAATCCGAACAACTTGCCGTCCTTCGCCGGGCCGACCGTTCCGCCGACCGGGCACTCGACCAGGACCGCGCCTTTTTCCCCGATGCTGGCGGCCAGTGCACGCTCGGTCTCCGGCCGAACCGTACTCATCTCGATGAACAGCTTTCCGGAAACATCGCCCGAGAGCAATCCGTCCTTATCCCGGTAGGCGGTGTCTATGGCCCGCGCGTCGGTGAGAATCGTTATCACCGTGTCCGAGAACGAGGCGAGCTGAAACGGCGTGGCGGCGAGGGTCGCCCCGGCGGCGACCAGCGGGGCGGCCTTCTCCGGGGTGCGGTTCCATACGGTGAGCTCGTGGCCCAGGCTCATCACTCGGCGGGCGATCGCCATCCCCATCCTGCCGGTCCCTGCAATTCCGATTTTCAATTTGGCCTCCGTCTTGCGTTTGCGCTAGGATGACACGCCCCAGCCGGGTTCCAACCGGAACCCGGCGAATATACCTAGCAGCATCGCGGGAGAGAAGGTGGGTACGCCAAAAAGCGAAATTCGCGACGGGATGCGCATCGACTGGGACGTTGCGCTCAGGATGGATGACGGGCTCGTGCTCAGGGCCGATGTCTTCCGCCCGGTCAAGGAGGGACGTTTCCCGGTGATTCTGAGCTACGGACCCTACGCCAAGGGGCTCGCCTTCCAGGACGGCTATCCGAGCGCCTGGCAGCGCATGGTCGAGGAGCACCCGGACGTCGCCTACGGCTCGAGCAATGCCTACCAGAACTGGGAAGTAGTCGATCCGGAGAAGTGGGTCCCCGAGGGCTACGTCTGCGTGCGTGTGGACTCGCGCGGGACCGGGCGCTCGCCGGGCTTCGTCGATCATTTCTCGCCGCGCGAAACCCGGGATCTCTACGACTGCATCGAGTGGGCCGCGGCGCAAGCCTGGTCGGACGGGAAAGTCGGCCTGAACGGCATCTCCTACTACGCGATCAACCAGTGGCACGTCGCCTCGCTGCAACCCCCGCATCTCGCCGCGATGTGCATCTGGGAGGGCGCCGCCGACTGGTACCGCGACATGACGCACCACGGCGGCATTCTCTCGACCTTCTGGGCGAACTGGTACGACATGCAGGTGAAGACGGTGCAATACGGGCTGGGCGAGCGCGGTCCGCGCAGCCGCGTGACCGGTGAGCTCGTGTGCGGCGACCCGACGCTGTCGGACCGCGAGCTGCTGAAGAACCGCTGCGACTTCGGCGACGAGATCCTCGCGCATCCGCTCGATGACGACTATCACAAGGCGCGCTCGCCCGTCTGGGACAGGATCACCGTGCCGCTGCTCTCGGCGGCCAACTGGGGCGGACAGGGACTTCATCCGCGCGGCAATTTCGAAGGCTTCGTGCGGGCCGCCTCGAAGGACAAGTGGCTGGAGGCGCACGGCATCGAGCACTGGACGCATTTCTATACCGACTACGGCGTGGCGCTGCAGAGGCGCTTTTTCGCCCGCTACCTGAAGGGCGAGAACAACGGCTGGGACGCCCGGCCCCGGGTGCAGCTCCAGGTGCGCCATGTCGACCGTTTCGTCGAGCGGCACGAAAACGAGTGGCCGATCGCGCGCACGCGCTGGACCAAGTTCTACCTCGATCCGGCCCGCCATGCCCTCGATCCGAGTCCGCCGGGACAGACGGCGAGCGTCGACTACGACGCGCTCGGCGACGGCGCCACCTTCGTTTCCTCCCCGCTCGCCCAGGAAACCGAAATCACGGGCCCGCTCGCGGCGAGACTGTTCGTCTCATCGAGCACGACCGACGCCGACCTGTTCCTGGTTTTCCGGGTGTTCACCGCGGACATGCGCGAGGTGGTGTTCATGGGGGCGATCGACCCCCACACGCCGATCGCGCAGGGGTGGTTGCGCGCCTCGCACCGAAAGCTCGATGCGCGGCTGTCCACCGAGTACCGGCCCTACCACACCCACGACGCGCCGCAGCCGCTGAAACCCGGCGAGCCGGTTCAGCTCGACCTCGAGATCTGGCCGACCAGCATCGTCGTGCCCCCGGGGCACCGTGTGGCGCTGAGCGTGCGCGGGAGGGACTACGAATGGCAGAAGTCCACCGCAGCGCGGCTTTCGAACTTCAAGAACGAGCTGCGCGGCTGCGGGCCGTTCCTGCACGACGATCCGCGCGACCGCCCGGCGGCGGTCTTCGGGGGCCGGGTGACGGTCCACAGCGGCCCGCGGCAGGAATCCTACGTCCTGGTTCCCGTCGTGCCGCCGAAACGCTGAAAGAAGGAGCAGGGAGGGTCTGCCGATGGTGATGAGGCTCTACGGATTCTGGCGCTCGCTCGCGAGCTACCGCGTGCGGGTCGCCCTTGCGCTCAAGGGAATCACCGCCGAGCAGATCTCGATCAACCTCCTGGAGGGGATGCAGCACTCCGAAGGGTACAAGGGCGTCAACCCCCAGAGCGTCGTCCCGGCGCTGATCGTCGACGACGGTCCGCCGCTGTTCCAGTCGATGGCCATCATGGAGTACCTCGAGGAGACGCACCCCAGTCCTCCGCTGCTGCCGAAGGATCCGCGCGGCCGCGCGCGCGTGCGCGGCCTTGCGCAGATCGTCGTGAGCGACGGACACCCGCTCGTGGTCCCGCGAATCCGCGCCTACCTCGAGAAGGCCATGGCCCAGGACGAAGCCGCGCGTAACGCCTGGCTCGCGCACTGGACGCTGCAGGCGCTGCAGGCGCTGGAAGCGCACCTCGCCAAGGAGCGAGAGACCGGCCGGTTCTGTCACGGTGATGCCCCGACGCTGGCCGACATCTGCCTCGCCTCCCAGGTATTGGGGGCGAAGTTCTTCAACGTCGACACGGCGGCCTTGCCGACGGTCGTGCGCGTTTTCGGAGAATGCATGAAAATCGACGCTTTCGATCGATCCCTGCCGCAGAAGCAGCCCGACGCACCCAAGACCCCGAACCACTGACACCACCCCAAAGGAGGATCACCATGGCATTCACCCGCAGACGTTTCGTCCAGGCGGCCGCGCTCGGCGCGTCCGCACTGGGCTTTCCCGCACTCGCCCGGGCCCAGAGCGGACCGATTCGCGTCGGCCTGATGACGGTCAAGACCGGCCCGCTCGCTTCCGGCGGCATCGACATGGAGCGCGGGCTCGTCCAGTATTTCAAGGAGCGCAATTACGCGATGGCCGGCCGCAAGGTCGAGCTGTTCGTGGCCGATAGCGGCGGCGTACCGGCACAGTCGCGCACCAAGATTCAGGAACTGGTCGAGCGCGACAAGATCCACGTCATGATCGGTCCGCTCGACGCCGCCTCCGCACTCGCCGCCGACGACTACATTCGCCAGCAGCACCTGCTGACGCTGTCGGTCGCCGCAGCGGAGGACATGACGCAGCGCAAGCCCAACCCCTGGTTCACCCGCGGCACCTCGACCTCGTCGCAGTCCTCGATGCCGCTCGCCGACTACTGCTACAAGACCCTCAAGATGCGCCGCATGGCGGTGATCGCCGACGACATCGCCTATGGGCACGAGATGTGCGCCGGCTTCATGCGCGTGTTCGAGGAGGCGGGCGGCAAGGTGGTGCAGCGCATGTTCCCGCCGCTCACCGTGCCCGACTACGGCACCTATCTGGCGCAGCTCAAGACCAACATCGACGGCATCTTCCTCGGCTTCGCCGGCTCGAACGGCTTTCGCTACCTGCGGCAGTTCAACGAGTACGGCCTGCGCGGCAAGGTCACCCCGGTCGGCGGCATGACCGCGCTCGACGAAGCGGTGCTGCGCAACATGGGCGACGAGGCGCTCGGCATCGTCACGACCTGCTGGTACTCGGCGGAGATCGAGAACGCGATCAACAAGCGCTTCGTGGCGAATTTCCGGGTGGACTGGAAGTACGACCCGGGCTTCTACGCGGCGGCAACCTACACGGAAGCCGCCGTGCTGGAGGCGACGCTGAACAAGATCAAGGGGAACATCGAGAACAAGGAAGCGTTCATGAAGGCCGTGCGCGCGATCAAGGTCGATACCGCGCGCGGTCCGGTCGCCTTCGACAAATACGGCAACGTCGTGGGCAACGTCTACATCCGCAAGGTCGAGCGCAAGGACGGACGCCTGGTCAACCGGGTGATCCACACCTACCCGAACGTCAGCCAGTTCTGGAAGTACAAGCCGGAAGAATTTCTGAAGAACCCCGTTTATTCGCGGGACTGGCCTCCCGCGAAGAATCTGGAATCGTAAGGGCTTCAATCCGCCGATCCCCCCTCCTGTCCCCTCAGGGAGGCAGCGAGCGGGGGCGGTTGCGCGTCGCTCCATGCAGTACTGGATCGTTCAGACCTTGAACAGCCTTGCCCTCGGCGGGCTGCTGTTTCTCCTCGCCGCGGGCTTCTCGCTCATCTTCGGGCTGATGCGCATCGCGAACCTCACCCACGGCTCCATGTACATGCTGGGCGCCTACGTCGGGGCGTCCGTTCTCAAAGTCGTTCCCAGCCTGTGGCTCGCGGCACTCATCGGCGGGGCCACGATCGCCGTCTTCGGCGGCATCGTCGAGCGCCTGCTCCTGCGCCCGCTCTCCGGGAACGTCCTGGGGCAGGTGCTGGTGACCCTGGGAATATCGTTCATCGTCGCCGACCTGTGCCTGATGGTGTGGGGAGGCGATCCCATCCCGGTGCCGACTCCGGCCTCGCTTCAGCAGCCGATTCGCGTCGGCGGAGTGGTGTTTCCCACCTACCGGCTGGTGGTGCTCGCGATCGCCGTCGTGACGGCGGTTGCGCTCTATCTCCTGATGGAACGGACACGGCTCGGAGCGATGATCCGCGCGGGCGTCGACGACATGCAGATGGCGCGCGCGGTGGGCATCCCGGTGTCGAGACTCTTCACCGTGGTATTTTGTCTGGGAGCGGCGCTCGCCGGCGCAGGCGGCATCATCGGCGGGCCCATCATGTCGGCTTACCCGGGGCTGGACGCCGACATGCTGCCGCTCGCGCTGATCGTGGTCATGCTGGGCGGCGTCGGCAGCCTGCTCGGGGCTTTCGTCGGGAGCTTCATCATCGGCGCCGTCTACACCTTCGGCACCGCGCTCCTTCCGGATCTCGCCTACGTGATCCTCTTTCTGCCCATGATCGTCGTGATCGCGTTCCGGCCACGCGGATTGTTCGGGCGGGCGAGCGTATGAGCCGTGGAGCAGGGGCCCCGGGACGGGGATGCGACCGGCGAATGCGCTCAGGAGCCGACAGGAGGGCGGTTCGCTGGCACGGCGGGTCGGAGGCGAGCGTATGAGCCGTGGAGCAGGGGCCCCGGGACGGGGATGCGACCGGCGATGAAGTGGTCCGGCTGGATCGTCTTCGTCGCCGCGCTCGCGGGGCTTCCCTGGGTCGCGGGGGAGTACTACATCAATCTCGCCAGCCAGATTTTCATCGCGGCGATGTTCGCGGCCAGTCTCAATCTGCTGGTCGGCTACGGCGGCCTGCCGTCGCTGGGGCACGCCTCCTGGGTGGGTCTGGCCGCCTACCTCTCGGCGTGGATGTCGCTGAAGCTCGGCCTCGGCCACGGGATCACCGCGCCGGTCGCGCTGCTCGCGACGACGCTCATCGCCTGCGCGTTCGGCTGGATTTCCCTGCGCGCGACCGGTCTCGGCTTCCTGATGATCACGCTCGCCCTCTCGCAGGTGTTGTGGGGTACCGCGTACCGCTGGGTCTCGGTGACCGACGGCGACAACGGGCTGCGCGGACTGACGCGGCCCGCGCCTTTCGGGATCGACCTGGAGGGCGCGACTTCCTTTTACTACTTCGCGCTCGCGATCGCCATCGTCGCGATCGGCCTGATGGCGACGTTCGTGGTCTCGCCGTTCGGCGCAGCGCTGCGCGGGACCCGCGATCAGCCGCGTCGCATGAGCGCGCTCGGCCACGACGTCTGGTTCGTGCGCTGGATCACGTTCGTGTACGCGGGATTCTGGGGCGCGGTGTCGGGATTGCTGTTCGTCTATTACAACAAGTACATCCATCCGGCTTCGCTCTCGATCACGGCCTCCGCGGAGGGCCTGCTCGCGGTGATCGCGGGTGGCTCGGGAACGCTCGCCGGGCCGATCGTCGGCGCGGCCATCGTCATGCTTCTCAAGAACTACGTATCGGCGTACATCGAGCGCTGGAACATGCTGCTCGGTTTCGTGTTCGTGTTCATCGTGATCTTCATGCCCGAGGGCGTCGTTCCGGGACTGCGCCGCCTGGCCCTGAGGTTGAGGAAGGCGCTGGCGCGATCCCCATGACTCCGGCGCTGCAGTTGCGCGAGCTGAGAAAGTCCTTCGGCGGCCTGCCGGCGATGAACGGGGTTTCGCTGGCCGTCATGCCGGGGGAACGCAGGCTGATCATCGGGCCGAACGGCGCGGGGAAGACCACGCTGTTCAACCTGATCACGGGCGACCTCAGGCGCGACGCCGGCGAGATCCGCCTGTTCGGCGACGAAGTCTCGCGCCTGCGGCCCGACGCCCGCGCCCACCGCGGGCTCGCCCGTACCTACCAGATCATCACGCTCTTCCCCAAGGACTCGCTCGAGCACAACCTGGTGCTGTCCCTGCTCGGTCTGTCGAAGGCGCGCTGGGACGCCTTCACGCCGCTCACCCGGTATTCCGCGCTCAACGAGGAGGCGCGGCGCGTGCTGAACCGCGTCGGCCTGGAGCACCTCGCCGCACGCTCGATCGGCGAAATATCCTACGGGGAAAAGCGCCGCCTGGAGATCGCCATGGCGCTCGCGCAGAAGCCCAGGGTGCTGCTGCTCGACGAACCGTTCGCGGGACTGTCGCGCGAGGAGCGTGGCGCGATGAGGGACCTGATCGCGGGTATTCCGCCGGAAGTGACCGTGGTCATGATCGAGCACGACATGGACACCGCGCTCGACCTCGCCGAGAGGATCACCGTGCTGCATTACGGGAGCGTGATCGTCGAGGGGACGCGCGCCGAGGTAGTCGCCGACCCGAAGACGCGCGAGGTATACCTCGGTGATTGAAGCGCTTTCCCTGTCGGGCGTGGACGCGCTCTACGGCGAGAGCCATGTGCTTCACGGCGTGTCGTTCAGCCTGAGGGTCGGCCGGGTGCTCGCGCTCCTGGGGCGAAACGGAGCGGGAAAGACGACCTGCATGAACGCCATCATCGGATTCCTTCCGCCGCGCAGCGGGGAGGTGCGTCTGTTCGGGGAGCCGATCGACCGGCTCGCGCCCGAGAAGATTTCGCGCAAGGGCGTGGGCTTCGTCCCGCAGGGACGGCGCATTTTTTCCTCCCTCACGGTGCGCGAGAATCTGGAGGTCTCCAGGCAGAAGCGGCCCGGGACGGCCGTTTCGTGGAACTTCGACCGCGTCATCGAGCTGTTTCCGCGTCTGAAGGAACGGCTGCAGCAGGTCGCCGGCTCGCTCTCGGGGGGCGAGCAGCAGATGCTCGCCATCGGGCGTGCGCTCATGGGGAACCCGCGCGTGCTGCTGATGGACGAGCCCTCCGAGGGCCTCGCGCCGCTGATCGTCGCTGAGGTCGGCCGCACCATCGCGCGCCTCAAGCAGGAAGGGCAGTCGATTCTCCTGGTGGAGCAGAACATCAAGCTCGCGCTCGACCTCGCCGACGAGGTCGTCATCCTCAACACCGGGCGCGTTGCGTTCAACGGGAGCGCCGCCGAGGTCCAGCGGGACCAGGCCCTGATCACGCAGCACCTGGGAGTCTTCTAGTCATCGTCTCAATACGAAAGGAACCGCCGAAATGATGTTCACCTGTATCGCGCCAGGCTGCACCGAACCGAATCACGGCCATCGTGCCGCTCTCCTCGCGCGCCGGGGTGCAAAGGCGGCGCTTCGCACGAAGAGGGCCCCGGCCAGAATCGCCCGTGACCGGAAAGGGCGGAGCCTGCGCATCGACATTCATTGCCATTATCTCAATCGCGACGCGGCTGCGAAGGTGGCGCCTCTCAATCCGGCGCAGTACGAGCCGCAGATCAAGTTCGCGAACGCCCTCACCCGGGAAGTCAACGTCAAACAGATGCAGGACCGGGGGCCAAAACTCTCTACCATCGAGCTGAGGCTGAAGGACATGGACCGCATGGGCATCGACATCCAGGCGGTGTCTCCGGCGCCGCAGCAGACTTACTACTGGACCGAGCCCGGTCTTGGGGTCGAGGTGTCGCGGATGATCAACGACCGGCTTGCCGAGATCGTCGCCACCTGGCCCGAGCGCTTCGTCGGACTGGGCACCGTGCCGCTGCAGAGCGTCGATCTCGCGGTGATCGAACTCGAGCGCTGCGTGAAGGAGCTCGGCTTGCGCGGTGTGGAGATCAATCCCAACGTCAACGGTCTGGACCTCAGCGACCCGCGACTGAATCTGGAGAAGTTCTTCGCCAGGGCGCGCGAGCTGGATATCGTGATCTTCATGCATCCGACAGGTTTCACCCAGGGCGAGCGGCTGATGGATCACTACTTCAACAACGTGATCGGCAACCCGCTGGATACGACGATAGGGACGAGCCGCCTCATCTTCGACGGGGTGATGGAGCGGCATCCCGGCCTCAAGGTCGTGCTTCCCCACGCCGGAGGCTTCCTCGCCCATTACTGGGCGCGCATGGACCACGCCTGGCGCGCCCGGCCCGACTGCCGCACGGTGATCAAGAAGGCGCCTTCGAGTTATCTCAAGAAGTTCTATTTCGACACCATCGCCTTCGACCCGGAGATGCTGCGCAACCTCGTCGACAAGTTCGGGGCGGCGCAGGTGCTCCTCGGCACGGACTACCCCTTCGACATGGGGGAGGAGGACCCCGTCGGTCTGATCAACAGCGTTCCACGGCTGAAATCGGCGGAAAAAGAACAGATCATGGGCCTTACCGCGGCCCGTTTACTCAAGATCAAGCGATAATAGGCGCTGGCGTGAGTCCACCGCCGGCTTGGGAGACGCAAATGAAACAGATCGACGTTGCAGTTATCGGCACGGGTATTGGTGCGGGGGCATACGCGCGGAGACCTGCGCCGCCCACCCGCTCACCCGGAGCCTGCATATCGCGGAAATCCGTCCCGACCGGCTGGCGGAGGTGAAGCGGGCGACCGGGGCGACGACCGCGGTCAGCGACTACCGGGGGCTGCTCAAGATCGACGGGATCGAGGCGGTGTACATATCGGCGACGCCGGAGACGACCCATTTCGCGATCGCGCGGGATTGCCTCGCCGCGGGCAAGCACGTGTTCCTCGAAAAACCGATCGCAATGGAGCTTGCCGAGGCCGACGAGCTGATCGCGCTGGCGCGCAAGGGCCGGCTGAAATTCAGCATTGGATACTCGCAGCGCTTCAATCCGAAGTTCGCCTACGTGCGGCAGTCGATCCGCAACGGCACGATCGGCAGGCCGGTGACCGCGCTGGTATCGCGTCACCTTACGCGCGGCCTCGGGAAGAAGATCAGCGGGCGGGTGAAGCTCTCCCCGGCGGCGATGGAGTGCACCCACGATCTCGATTTCGTCCTGTGGTGCCTGGAGCCGGCGAAGCCGGTGCGCGTCTACTCGCAGGCGAACTTCGGCGCCATGCAGGAAGCGAGCGGCCAGCCGATCGCCGATCAGCAGTGGGTCAACGTGACCATGGACAGCGGCCTCTCGTTCGTGGTCGGCGGTGGCTGGAGCCTGCCTCCGGGCTATCCGAACTTCTCCACGACCTGGATCGAGATGGTGGGAACCGAGGGCGCGCTGCTCGTAGACGACAGTCACCGCGACGTTATCCTGAACACGGTGAACAAAGGCATGCAGTTGCCGATGTCGACCATGCCGGGGGAGCGCGTCGAGCACACCTATGCCGGGCCGATGGCAGCCGAGACGATCCACTTCCTGGAGGCCGTGGCGCTCGACCGGCCGGTCATGGTGACGCCGGAGCATGCGCGCATGGTGATGGAGGTCTATATGGCGGCGGACCTCTCGGCCGAGAAGAACGAACCGGTTTCGTTGCCGCTAAAAGCGGCGAAGAGCGTGCGCGCGGCAGCGTAGTCGCAAGAGTTACGAAAACCGGACCCTTGAAAACTCATCACCCAGCCCGACCCCGAATGAATCGCGATCGCACCGGGTGATGAGTCTTTCAAGGGTCTATCATTGAAATGCCAAAGAAGAACCCCAAACGCATCGGCCTCGCGATCATCGGCGGGGGGCGGGTCGGCCTCATTCGCGGCGAGGTCGCGGCGCGCCACCCGCAGGTCGATTTTCTCGGTCTGGCCGAGATCAAGCCCGAGCGCGCCAGGCTGGTCGGCGAGACGATCGGCGCCGATTTCGTCACCGCGGACTACCGCGAGCTGCTGGCGCGCCCGGAAGTCACCGCCGCGATCATCGCGACCGACGAGCACCTGCATGTCGATCCGATCCTCGCCGCGGTGGAACGAGGGCTGCCTCTCCTGATCGAGAAGCCGCTGGCGACGGGTCTCGCGGATTCCGAACGCGTTCTGGCCGCGATCCGGAAGTCCGGGGTGGACGCGGTGGTCGGCTACACGCAGCGCTTTCGCCGCCGCTGGCTTGTGGCGAAGGAGAAAGTCCGCACCGGGCAGCTCGGCGAGGTGACCCTGGTCACCTCGCGCGCGTTCATGAACCGTCTGGTGGCGCTGGACAACTACAGGCGGACCGACGATCCGTCGGGGATTTCGCCGATGGTCATTTCCGGGACGCACGCGCTCGATGTCGTCATGTGGATGATGGAGGCGAAGCGCCCGGTGGAGATCTATGCGCGCTCGGTGGACAAGGCGCTCGGGCCGCTGTGCGGCGGCATCGACGCGACGGCGGGCGTCATCACCTTCGAGGACGGGAGCCTCTACCACGCCTCGATATCCTGGGCGTTGCCGACGGTCTGGCCGGGCGCGGTGTACAGCCTCGAGGTGGGCATCGTCGGCACCGAGGGCGTGCTGACGATCGACGATACGCACCGCGATATCGTTCTGGCGACCACCATCGCGCAGGAAGAAGGCTATGCGCCGGATTCGGCGCGCCGGGTCGATTTTCTCGGCAGCTACCCGCCGGGGGACGTTGCGCTCGGCGAGCTGCGCGGCCCGATGCGGGACGAAACCGAGCAATGGCTCAACCGGCTCGCGGTGGGGGTGGCGACGCAGCATGCGACCGCGGCCGAAGCGCACAATCGCCTGATGTTGACGAAAGCTTTCGATCTTTCGGCGCGGCTCAAGCGCGCCGTGGCGCTTCCGATCGCGGCGGAAAACGAAAAACCACGCGTGGGAGCAAGGGCGGCGGGATAACCGGAGGAGAAAACGATGAGGAAATTCGCGATAGGGGCCGCGCTCGCGCTGGCGTTGTGCCCGGTCATTTCGTTTGCGCAGAGCAGCTATCCGAGCCGGCCGATAAGGATGATCGTCCCGTTCGCGCCCGGGGGCGCGTCCGACTTCGTCGGCCGCATCATGCAGCCGCGTCTCGCGGAACTGATCGGGCAGCAGATCGTGATCGAGAACCGCGGCGGAGCAGCCGGAAGTATCGGTGTGGAAGCGGCGGCCCGGGCGGCTCCGGACGGCTACACCCTCCTTCTGGGCAACGTCGGCTCGGTGGCGATCAATCCCGGGGTGTTCACGAAACTGTCGATCAACAACCTCCGGGATTTTGTTGCGGTGACCCAGGTCGTCGACGTGCCGGGCGTACTGATCGTACATCCTTCGGTTCCGGTCAGGAGCATCAAGGAGCTGATCGCCTACGTCAGGGCGAATCCGGGAAAGTTGAACTATGCTTCTCCGGGAAGTGGCAGCCAGAACCGGCTCGAGATGGAAATCCTCAGGCGCGTCGAGGGCGGGATGGACATGGTGCACGTACCGTACAAAGGCGGAGCGGGTCCCGCGGTGACCGGCCTGATCGCCGGTGAGACCCAGATGATGTTCAGCACGGTCTCTTCGGCGATGGGCCACATCAAGGGCGGGCGGCTCAGGGCGCTGGCCGTGACCAGCCCGAAGCGGCTGGAGCAACTGCCGGAGGTGCCGACCATGAGGGAATCGGGCTATACGGACGGCTCCTCGGGTTCGTGGCAGGGCGTACTGGTGCCCGCCGGCACTCCCCCGGAAATCGTCGAGCGACTGTTTGCCGTGCTGGTCCAGACCATGAAGACGCCCGAGGTGATCGAGCGCCTCGCCAAGGGCGGCGCCGTGGCGGTGACCAGCGCTTCGCCGAAAGCGTTCGCGGACTTTATCGCGGCGGAAACCCGGCGCTGGGGCAAAGTGGCGAAAGAATCCGGGGCGACCGTGGATTGAGCGGGCGCCTCCCGAAACTGGGTAACCTCTGACTGGAGAAAGAAGAATGGCAAACGCAGGGATGGTGGGACTGGATTGGCAGCAGCGTATCAACTGGGATCGGCTGCGCAAGTACCGCCTGGAGCGCGCTCGCGCGCGCATGAAGGCGGCCGGACTGGGCGCGATGCTGCTCATGTACGACGAGAACTGCCGCTACGTCACCAGCACGCTCACTCCCGGCTGGAACCGCCTGAAGCCCGGCCTGCGCTATGCGCTGCTGTGCGGCGACGACGCGCCGGTGCTGTTCGAGCAGGGCGACATCGGCATGCAGATCGAGCGCCATTCCCCCTGGATCCCGAAGGACCATGTGCGCTGGTCCTACGCCTGGATCAAGGGCGCGGCGGGCCCGGCGTCGCTGTCGCAGGTGAAGAAGTTCACCAACGCGATCAAGCAGGAGATGAAGAAGGCGGGCGTCGCCGGGCAGAAGCTCGGGGTCGACTTCGTCGACATCAACATGATCCAGATCTTCGCCGAAGAGAAGATCGACTGGACCGACGGCATGACGCCGATGATGGAGGCGCGCGCGGTCAAGAACGAGGACGAGCAGGAGGCGCTGCGCATGGTGGGCGCGATCGGCGACGCCGCGCACTGGGAGTTCATGCAGTTCCTCAAGCCCGGGCGCACCGAGAACCAGCTCACGGCGCACATCATGGAGTACCTCTATTCGGTCCCCGGCATGGAGGACGTCGAGGACGTGATCGTCTCCTCGGGCCCCAATACCTGGCCCAACTGGCGCAATTTCTCCGACCGCATCGTCAGGCCCGGGGACATCGTCTTCATGGATCTTGCCGCGCTCACCTGGAACGGCTACAAGTCCTGCTACTACCGCACCTATTGCGCGGGAAAGGAGCCGAGCAACGAACAGAAGGACGTCTACGCGACCGCGCTCAAGTGGCTGTACGACTCGATCAAGGCGGTGAAGGTCGGCACCACCACGCGCGAGATCGCCTCCCAATGGCCCTCGGCGAAGGAAGCCTGGGGATATGCCGAGGAGGACCAGGCGGCGGCCAACCTCTGGGGCCACGGTCTCGGCCTCGCGCAATACGACCAGCCGGTCATCTCGCGCATCTGGTCGCTCGATCATCCCGTGGAGATCAAGGAGGGCATGGTGTTCGCCCTGGAGACGCAGCACGGAAAGAAATTCGAATGGGGCGTGCGCATCGAGGAAATGCTGATCGTGCACAAGGACAAGATCGAGATCATTTCCGGCTTCCCGGTCGAGCAGATTACCGTGGTGGACCCGATGCCGGGCTATTCCACGCTGGCGGGACGCTGAGCGTGCACCCGGAGAACCGACCGGGGATTTCCGGGTGAGCGGCAATGGAATGCGGGCGGCGGTCCTCGAGGCTCCGCGAAAGCTGAGGATCGTGGGACGCCGCATACCCGAGGCCGGACCGGGGGAGGTGGTGGTCCGGACGGTCGCTACCGCGGTCTGCCATACCGACCTGTCGATTTATACGGGAGACCATCCGGGAGTCCGCTACCCGGTGGTCATGGGCCACGAGTCGACGGGAATCATCGAGGAGGTCGGGGACGGGGTCGCGGGGCTGAAGCGCGGCCAGAACGTGCTGATCAATCCGATCATCAGCTGCGGACGATGCGACCAGTGCCTGCGCGGTGCCGCGAACCTTTGCCGCAACGCCGGCTTGTTCGGCCGTGAAGTCGAGGGTTCTCTTAGCCAGTATGTGAAGCTGCCCTCACGCTACCTCCACGTGCTGCCGCCGCGGCTGCCGCTCGATGCGGCGACGTTGATCGAAACGCTCGCCACCGTGCGCCACGCGCAACAGCGGATTTCCCTCGAGAGCGGCGAATCCGTCGTCGTGCTGGGGCAGGGGACGAGCGGACTGCTGCACACGCGGCTTGCCGTGCTCGCCGGCGCGAATCCGGTGATTGCGGTGTCGCGCAGCCGATGGAAGCTCGACCGGGCGGTCGCGATGGGGGCGCACCACGCCCTCGACACGGGCGCCGAGAGCAGCGTGGACGAGGTGCTGCGGTTGACCGGCGGGGGCGGAGCCGACGTGGTGATCGACACGGCAGGGGGCGCTGCCGCCTTGCGCGCCGGCATCGAAATGCTGCGTCCGGGCGGTCGTATCTCCGCGTTCTCCATCAGTCACGAAAGTGCGGCGGACCTCAATCTGTTCCCGTTCTACTACAAGGAGATCAGCATCATCGGCTCGCGCGCGCTGACCTCGCAGGACATGGGCCCGAGCATCGAGCTCGTCGCCTCGGGCGCAGTCGACGTGAACGGCTTCATCACGACAAAATATCCCCTCACCGACGCCACGGCCGCGTTCGAGGAGTACGAACGCAATCCGGGCCGCATACTGCGCATCGTGATCGATTCGCAGGCCTAGCGCGATGGCACCCTTCGTCGTTCCGTTGACCTCGCCGGAGGCGAGCGACGCCGCGCGCTTCGGTCCGAAAGCCGCGAACCTTGCCGCACTGGGCCGCGCGGGCTTGCGGACTCCCGGAGGCTGGGCGGTCGACGCCCGGGCCTATCGGGCACAGATCGGTTCCCTGGCACTCGAGGCGACTTCGCGCGCGGTATTCGCCGAAGCGGACGGGCCGACCGCCCGGCGCCGCGCGCTCGAGATGAAACTGGGTCTGATGGACAGACCGATCGATGAAGCGCTGCTCGGACCGCTGCTCGCGGCCTGGCGCGATGTGACCGCTCCGGGGACGCAGGGTGTCGTGCGCTCTTCCGCCCTGATCGAGGATCGATCCGAGTCCAGCTTCGCGGGGCAGTTCGAGAGCTTTCTCGAGCTGCAGGGCGAGGAAGACTTCATGACGGCGGTGAAAGCTTGCTGGGCTGCGCTCTGGTCGACGCGCGCTCTCAAATACATGGCGATCCGAGGGCTCGATCCGGCCGGGACGGCGATGGCGCTGCTCGTCCAGCCGCTGGTGCGCGCCCGGGTTTCGGGGGGCGGCCTGTCGCGGACGGCGGCGGGCGAAATGGTCGTCAACGCCGGCTGGGGGCTGGGATCGGCGATTGCGCAAGGGGAGGTTGCCCCCGACCGGTACATGCTGGATCGCTCGGGTGCGCTCAAGGAGACCGCGTCCGGCGGGAAATACCACAACGTCGGTTGCGCGCACGGCAGGCGGGCGTTTTCGCGCCCGATCCTTGCCGGGCGCTGTCTCGCGCAGGAGCAGGCAGCCGAGCTGGGTCTGTTGATGCGCCGCTCGGAAGAGGTGATCGGCGGGCCCGTGGAGATCGAATGGGCGCTGGATGATTCCGGCATGAAATTGTTGCAGGCGCGGCCCCTGCGCGTCGCCCCGCCGCACGTTCCCGACGAGATCTGGCTGCAGCATCCGCGCCTGAGCGGCCAGCCGTCGGGCATCGGATGGAGCACCGGGCGCGCGCGCGTCGTCAACTGCGAATGCGAGCTCGAGCGTGTCGCCCGGGGAGACGTGCTGATCACCACGGTGGCCGGGCCCGCGCTCGGCCAGGTCCTGGGCTATGTCGCCGGGGTGGTGGCGGAGCTGGGAGGAAGCACTTCGCACCTCGCCTCGCTCGCCCGCGAGCGGGGCGTGCCCGCGGTGCTTGGCGTGCATGAGGCGACGCAGCGCATCCCCGACGGAGCCCATGTAGCCGTCGACGGGGTGGCGGGAATCGTCCGCTGGATGAAGGAATAAGCGCCGCAGCCGCCCAGATTGAGATTGACAGGGGTTGTTCGGCGGCCCGATGATTTCCGAACGGACACCACCCCGGGCCGGGCCGAGCCCGGATAGAACAACGAATAGCGGACTGCCAGGGAATCTTTCGCTGGGAAACGGAGAAGAAATGGGACGGAGACGCACATGATCAAGGCTCGCGGAAGCGTTCTCGTTGGCCTCACCCTTGCCGCGACCTGCGGCCTGCTCTACGCTCCTGCGGCGCCGGCCCAGGGGGCGGCCCCGGCAGGGAAGGCTGCGGTCTTCATTTATCGCAGCGAGCGCGTGCCCGTGCGGGCGCCCGTTCCGGTGACGGTGAATGCGGAACGCGCCGGCGACCTGGCGAACGGGACCTTCACTGTTGCGATCGTCAGCCCCGGAAAAGTATTCCTGCGCGCCGGCGACCGCATCCTCAGCAGCCTTTCGCTCCAGGCTGCGGCCAACCGGAATTATTTCGTGCAGATACAGGCCACCCCCGGTTTGTTGCCGGTGCGGACACAGATGCGCCTGGTCAGCGAGGCCGCGGCTCGCGGGCCGCTCGCTGAAAGCCGCTTCGTCGGGCAAGGGGCGGCAGCGGCAGCAGCGGCGAAACGCTTTCTCGGTGGGGCACCGGCGGCAGCGGCGCCGCCGTCCGCGCCGCGT
>JBATEB010000104.1:0-3398 GCA_049663805.1 Burkholderiales bacterium
GGGACAGACCACGCTTTTTCTGAATACCGCGTCTCCTGTTTAGCTCTCGAGGAAAAAACGTGGTCTGTCCCCGGTTTTTCTAGAAGCTGTGTTCTTCCGCGGGGAAGCTGCCGTCCCTGACGGCGCGCACGTAGCGCTCGGCCGCGTCGGCGATGCTCGAAGCCCCCTTCATGAAATTCCGCACGAAGCGCGCCTTCTTTCCCGGGAAGACGTCGAGCATGTCGTGCAGCACCAGTACCTGTCCGGAGCACTCGGCGCCGGCGCCGATGCCGATCGTCGGGATGCGCAGCCGCTCGGTGACCTGCGCGCCGAGCTTTGCCGGGATCGCCTCGAGCACGATCAGGCCCGCGCCCGCCGCCTCGAGCTCGGCGGCGTCATCGAGCAGCTTCTGCCCGGCGTCCTCGCCCTTGCCCTGCACGCGATAGCCGCCGAAGGCGTGCACCGACTGCGGAGTCAGGCCCAGGTGGGCGCATACCGGGATCCCGCGCGCACTCAGGAAACGCACCGTCTCGGCGAACTCCGTGCCGCCTTCCAGCTTCACCATCTGGGCGCCCGCCGCCATCAATTCGGCCGCGTTGCGGAACGCCTGCTGCGGCGATTCCTGGTAGCTGCCGAAGGGCATGTCGGCGATGAGAAAGGCTCTCTTGCTCCCGCGCGCGACGCAGCGCGTGTGGTAGGCCATGTCGGCGAGGGTCACCGGCAGCGTGGTGTCGTGGCCCTGGAGCACCATGCCGAGCGAATCGCCGACGAGCAGGCTGTCGAGGCCGGCCGCGTCGAGCATGGCGGCGAAGCTCGCGTCGTAGCGGGTCAGCATCGCGATCTTTGCGCCATCCTCGCGCTGCTTCTGCAGCGCCTTGATGGTGAGTCGGCTCATCCTATTCTCCCCGGTTGAAGAACTCGCGGCTGCCGCGCATCGCGCCCGCGCGCTCGATCAGCAGGTCGAGGTCGCGATCGTCGCGGGCGAAGTTGAGTCTTTCCGAATTCACGATCAGCACCGGGCTCCCGCTGAAATGGTAGAAGAAACGGCTGTAGCTGTCCGCGAGCGCCGCGAGATACTCGGGGGTGATCAGCCGCTCGAATTCTACGCCCCGCCGGCGAACGCGTTCGATCAGCGTCTCCGGTTGCGCCTGCAGGTAGATCACCAGCCCCGGCCGCGGGGCCTGCGGCTTCAATGCGTCGAAAATCTGCTGGTACAGGTGCAGTTCGTCTCCGGAGAGGGTCAAGCGCGCGAAAAGCGGGTCCTTTTCCAGCAGGAAGTCGCACACCGTGAGCCGCTTGAACAGGTCGAGCTGCGCCAGCTCGCGCAGCTGTCCGATCCGCTGGAACAGGAAGAACAGCTGCGCCGGCAGGGCGAAGCGCGCCATGTCTTCGTAAAAGCGCGGCAGGAAGGGGTTCTGCTCCGGGCGCTCCAGGACGAGATTCGCCTGGAGCCTCTCGGCGAGCCGCCGCGCGAGGCTGGTCTTGCCGACGCCGATCGGTCCCTCGACGACGATGTAGTGGTACTTGGACAGGGGCACGGGTTCCGGGCTCACGGCGAACGGCGCCCATCATACACAACACCCGACCCGCTCCGGAGGCGCAGCTAGCGCCAGAGATCGACGTCCTCCCCGCGGCGACGACGCGCCTCGGCGCGCGCCTGCAGGAAGCGCTGGAAATTCGGCTCGCGCAGGTAGGCGCCGCCCGCCACGTAGTCGAGCGCGCCGGCGAGGTGGAACGGCCGCACGTAGGCTTCGATGCGGAACGCCTCGCGGCCGTCGGCGCCGAAGAACACCGCCGAGGGCGTGTAGGCGATGCCGAGCGCGCGCGCCCAGTCCTCCGCCGGGAGACGCTCGCCCGCCGGTGTGATCACCGGGGTGCGCTCGCCGAGGGCGAAGCGCGCGACGTCGAAGCGTTTCAGCGACTGCGCGACCTCGGCGCGCCTGAAGCCCTCCGCGTGCAGCTCGTCGCAGGCCGCGCACGAGGGTGTCTCGAAGAAAACGGCGAGAGGCTTCCCGGTCCTGCGCCGCAGGTCGTAGGGCGGCTTCAGAAAGAAGGGCTCGTCGTGCAGCGCCGGACTCGCCGCCTCCTTCACGGCGCGCTTCAGATGATCGGCCAGGCTGACACGGTTCTCCATGCGCCCCGCGACCCAGTCGAGCGCGGCCTCGAAGCGCTGCGGCGGGTAGTAGCCGTTCAGCCGCGCCGCCACCGCCCCGCGCTCGTCGAAAAAGACGAGGGTCGGGGTGAAGTGGATCTTGAGGAAGGCTGCGAGCTGCTTCTCGCTGAACTTCCGGCCGTCGGTCCAGGTCACTTCGCGGTCGCCCCAGATGTTGAAAGCGATCGCGGTGAAATGGCGCCGCGTCTTGTCCACGATCGCCTTCTGGCTGAAATTGGTCTGCATCAATTCCTTGCAGTAGGGGCAGCCGTCCTGGCCGAAGTACGCCATCAGCCGCTTGCCCTCTTTTGCGGCGTCGGCGATGTCCTCGCGGAAATCGAGAAAGGTCTCGGTGAACCAGGCGGGAATCGCGATTGCGTGCTCACCCGGTTGGGCGCCTTGCACCGGGCCGCACAGCATCGGCAGCAACAGCAGGAGGATACGAGCCTTCATGCGTCCTGCGGTCCGAGCTCGATCTCCTCGCCCAGATCCGGCTCCGCGCAGCGGCGCAGGATTTCCGCCCGGGTCCGGTTGCGCATCGCCATCGCGCCGTCCCAATCCGGCGCCGACGGCTCGATCGGCGCGCCGAAGGTGGCGCTGATCCTTCCGCGGCGGAACAGCCACTGGCCGTCGCGCAGCACCGAGCGCGTGCCGCGCAGCGTCAGCGGGACCACCGCTACGCCGGCTTGCGCGGCGATGACGAAGGCCCCCATGCGGAACGGCAGCAGTCCCGGCGCGCGGCGGAACGTTCCCTCGGGAAACACGATCAGGGAGCGGCCGCCGCGCACGGTCTGCGCGAAGCGCTCGGTGTCCTCCACGCCCCGCCGGGTGTCGAAACGCTCGACGAATCGCGTTCCGATGCTCCTCAGGTAGATCCGCGGGACGAAATGATCGAGCAGCTCGCGCTTGGCGATGAAGCTCATGGGCTCGGGCAGCGCGGACAGGACGACCGGTCCGTCGATGAAGCTCGCGTGGTTCACGGCGAGCACGCAGGGGCGTCCCGCGGGAAGGTGCTCGAGCCCGCGCACCTCGAGCCTTATTCCCGCGAGCGCCAGGAACGAGCGGCACATCCGGCGGCTCAAGCGCCAGCACCAGGCCGGGCGCGGCAGCAGCGCGCAGCCGATCCAGGTGAGCGAGCCCACCGCGCCGAGAAGCGCGAGGGCGTACGCGCCGTAGGCGAGGTCCGCGGCGGAGCGCAGACTGCGGCGCAGCTGCGGCACGATCGCGGCGAAGGCGAGCCGCGCGATCTGCCACCAGACCGCGCGGC
>JBATEB010000105.1:0-5450 GCA_049663805.1 Burkholderiales bacterium
CGCCACGGCGAGCGCTGCGGCGCCAGCACCCGCAGCGATCCTCGCATCGGCCGATGGTGAGCAGCCGGGAATGCGCGCCGAGGTGCGCTCGCTCAAGCGCGACAGCAGCGCAACGGTGACCTTGCAGTTTGCGGTCATCAACGATTCGGATGCTGAATTCTCGGCGCGCACGCAACTCGGCGCGACCTCGCACGGGGACGGCGACTATCAGACGGTGAGCGGTGTGCACCTCGTCGACCCGGTCAACAAGAAAAAATATCTGGTGGTGCGCGACGCGGAAAAAAAGTGTGCGTGCAGCACCGGAGTCTACGCCATCGCCGCTAAATCGCGCTCGAACCTGTGGGCGAAATTTCCGGCCCCGGCGAACGAGGTCGCGAGCCTGACGGTCGTGATTCCGCGTTTCATGCCGATGGAAAACGTGCCGATCCGATAACCGGACGCAGGCCCGAGCCGCCGGGAGGCAAGCCGATGAGGCGCCCGCCCAATCCCTTCACGCCTGAGATCGAAAGGATACTCGTCGCGGCTCCGCGCAAGCGCTTTGCCGCGAAGAGCCTGAGCGCGACCACTCTCCTCGGCGGTCCCGCGGACGACTACGGCTTCTTCTTCGCGAACTAGCTTCCTCCATCCAATGGGGTGCGATGAATACCACCACGGCTGATACCAAAAAAGGAATCCTGGCACTGTTGTCGTCGCTGGTTCTTGCTGCCTGCGGTGGGGGCGGGAGTGGAGGTGCCGGCGGCGGTAACAACGGCGGCGCCAGTGCCGGCTTCGTCGTCGCCGCGCGCGCCAATCCGGCGGAGATCAACATCTATCGTGTCGACCAGCCGAATGTTCCCATCGGGACGATCGCCGGCGCTCGCTTCACCCAGTCGCTCGGCACGCCGCGCATCGGCACGGCGTGGGGTGTGCCGGCCGGCGGGAAGTACTCGCGCATCGGCATCTTCACCTCGAGCACGCCGCTCGTGCTCGGCGAGGAGGCCGGCCACACCTACGACTTCATCGACCTGATCCCGTCGGCCGTCGCGCGCCTCGCGTGGGTCGACTGCGCGACGCCGACGAGCTGCGGCGTCACGAGCTCGCTCCTCGACGGCACCGACATGCGGACGCTGCACTCCGGCTGCACCGACATCGTGGTCAACGCGGCGAAGGTCGGGGAGGCGGGCGTCGCGTTCCGCTGCGCGATGCCGGGACCCGTCAACGAGTGGTGGTTTTCCGACGGCGTCGCCGCGGCGTTCAAGCTCGCCGCGCCCGCACCCGGCGACGATGCGCGCTCGCTGCAGGCGCTGACGGCGGGCCGCGCGATCTTCCGCCACCCGGTGGAACGGCACCTCGTCACGCAGCCGCTCGCCGCCGCGTCCACCGAGAGCAACCTCGTCGAGCCCGACCAGATGCGCATCGAGCACGACCTCCTCAGCCTCAATGGGCGCACGTCGTTCGGCGGCCGCCTTCTCGTGCGCCGCACCGACGTCAACGTCACGGGCGTCGGCCGATACGAGCTGCGGACGATGAACGACGACGGCACCGACCAGGACATCGAGATCGCCTCCGCCGGCGTGCCGTTCCTGCTGGACGTCTCTCCCGACGGCGCGCGCTTTCTCGCCCTGATCATCGACAAGGACGGCGCGGGCACGAACGACGAGATCTGGGGCTTCGCCTTCTCGATCGACCCGACGGGCGACGTCGTCGCGTTCACCGAGGGCAACGTCGCAACGGCGGGCAGCAACGGCCTGGACGCGAGGTTCACGGCGGACGGCAAGGTCGCCATCAATCATGAGAATGGGTGGCACCTCTTCGAGCCGACCGGCGCGCTCATCCCGGGCGCGAACGTGACGCCCGACCCGCGATATTCCTGGGCAGGCACGAAGGGGAGCTGGTTCTACGTCTACGCTCCGTTGGGCACGCCGCAGAACTTCATCGCCGCGAAGAGCGACGGCACGCTCGCGGACATCTCGCTCAACGCACCGAATCCATTACCCGTGCACCGCGCGGACGGCGTGCTGCTCTTCGTGGACGGCAACGGCGATGCGTGGCTGTCCGTCTACAATCCGACGTCCGGCCTCTTCGAAGCCTCCCCGATCGAGGCGATCGACGCCCTGCGCGTGGACGAGGCGGGCGAGGGGCCGGGCAACAGGGTGTTCCTGACGCTCACGCTGTTGAACGGCGGGAACGTCGACCAGGACGTGGTGATGTTCGATCTGGACGACCGCACGACGACCCCCCTCGTCAGCGGCGCGACCAGCGACACCGGCTTCTTCTTCCCGAACTGACCAGCGGGCTCTGAGGAGCGCGGGAGAGCAGGGCGGATTTTCGGGTCAAATCCGTCAACCTACAGCGAGCGCGACCACGCCGAGCGCCATCGCGGCGGCGGCGGCGAGGCGTCTCCGCACGTCGCCTTCCCGGAGCCAGTGCGCTCCCATCAGCGCCGCGAACAGGATGCTGATCTCGCGCGCCGGCGCGACGTAGCTCACGGGAGTAAATACCATGGCGGTTAGTATCATGATGTAGGAGAGCGGGCACAGCAGGGCGACCAGGATCACGGCCTTGCGCTGCCGGGCCCAGGCCGCCTTCACCTGTTCGCGGCGCCTGAGCGCGAGCGGCGTCATTACGATAGTCCGGCCGAGATTCGAGCCCCAATCGAGGAGCAGGGGCGGAATCAGCGCGGCGCTCACGGCCTGCTTGTCGACCACTGTATACGAAGCGATCATGCATCCGGTGAGGAGAGCGAACGCGACGCCGCGCGCCGCACCCGCCTCGCGAAGTTTGGCCGGGCTCGCGGCGAGGAAGAAAGCCCCCCCGACGACGAGGGCCGCGCCGCACAGCGCAACGACGCCGGGCCGCTCGCCGAGCAGTGTGACCGCCACCAGCACCGTGAGGAAGGGGCCGGTCGCTCGCGCGAGCGGATAGACGACCGAAAGGTCTCCGTAGCGGTAGCCGCGGTCGAGCAGGAGGTAGTAGCCGGTATGCAACACCGCGCTCGCGATAATGAATGCGAGAGCCTCAAGGGAAAACTCGAAATGCCCGATGAGGGCGACACCGACGGCGAGCGGAGCATAGAGGAGCGTCGACAGGGCGGCGAAGGCCCAGACGAAGCCGATTCCCCCGCCGCTCTTCTTGAGGAGATAGTTCCAGCTGGCATGGATCAGCGCCGCGCCCAGGACGAGCGCGATGGCAAGGCCGGTCATGGCGCGATTCTATTCCCCCCGGGGCACCGGCTCCCTGCGGGCGAAAAAAACGCGGGCAGGCGCCCGCGTTTCCGGGAAACGGTTTCGCTCAGCCGTTCGACTGGAGGGCGCCGTCGATCACCTTCACCTTGTCGCCGAGGCGCCAGCTCGGCGGCGTCGGCTGGACGAACATGCCCTTGCTGCCGTTCTCGTAGCGTATGAAGATCTGGTATTCCATGGTTTTCTTCGCGTTTTTCTCGATCTGGTTTCCGGCGAGACTGCCGCCGATCGCGCCGAGGACCGTCGCGACGTCCTTGCCTCGTCCGCGGCCGACCTGGTGGCCGAGCACGCCCCCGACGACGGCGCCGCCGACGGCTCCTACCCCGGAAGCGCTGCCTGCCTTTTCGACTTCACGTATTTCCTCGATCACGGCGCACTCGCGGCAGAGGGCGGCAACGATGGGCGGGGGCGGCGGTACGGCGGCGGGGGCCGCTTCACGCGGCGGCTCGACCCTGGCGACGGGCCTGGGCTTCGCCTGCCTGACGACCGGCTTCGGCTCGGCGGGCTTCACCGCCTCCGGTTGCGGAGTCGCCTGCGCGGGCGCCTCGGCAACGGCGGCGGGGGGCTCATCGGACTTCTGGATTCCGCCCGAGGTCGGAATCCAGCCGAGAACGGCTCCGATTCCCACCAGGCTGAACAGCGTGACGGCGATCGCGGCGATGATGATGAGAGGATGGGTAGGTCGTGCGGCCTGTGCTTCCATGGAAATCTCCTGTGCGCGGTGCTGAAGATTATCCGCAATAACGCGCGGCGCGCCAGCCGGTTGATGTAACAGAGTATTGCAGGGGTTACGCCGGCGAAAACTCAACCCTCGCGGCGAAGGTGGGGAAACAGCAGCACGTCGCGGATGCTCGGGCTGTCGGTGAGGAGCATCACCAGCCGGTCGATTCCCACGCCTTCCCCGGCGGAGGGCGGCAGGCCGTACTCGAGCGCCCGGATATAGTCGGCGTCGTAATACATCGATTCCTCGTCGCCTGCGGCCTTGGCTTTCGCCTGCTCCTCGAAGCGCGCGGCCTGGTCCTCGGGGTCGTTGAGCTCCGAAAATCCGTTCGCGATCTCGCGGCCGACGATGTAGAGCTCGAAGCGGTCGGTGAGCCCGGGGTTGGCGTCGTTACGGCGCGCGAGCGGCGAGACCTCGGCGGGATAGTCGACGATGAAAGTCGGCTGCACCAGCCTCTGCTCGGTCGTTTCCTCGAATAAGGCGAGTTGCAGCGCCCCGATTCCCATTGCATTCCGGCGCGCGGCGTCGGCGGCATCGACGTCACCGAACTGCGCCTCCGTGGCCTTTCTCGCCTGTAGCTGCCGCGTGAGCCACGCGCGGTCGGAGAGCTGCGCATCGGCCCAGTCGGTGTGGAACTTGCGGATCGCCTGGAGGATCGTGAGCCGCTCGAAGGGCTTCGCAAGGTCGACCGCGTGCTCGCCGTAGCGCACTTGCAGCGTGCCGAGCACCTTCAGGGCGACTTCGCGCAGCAGCTCCTCGGTGAAATCCATGAGGTAGCGGTAGTCGCGGTAGGCCTCGTAGAATTCCAGCATGGTGAATTCGGGGTTGTGGCGGGTCGAGATGCCCTCGTTCCGGAAGTTGCGGTTGATCTCGAACACGCGCTCGAAGCCGCCCACCACGAGGCGCTTCAGGTAGAGCTCGGGCGCGACGCGGAGGAACAGCTCCATGTCGAGCGCGTTGTGGTGCGTCTTGAACGGCTTCGCGTTCGCTCCTCCGGGAATCGGCTGCATCATCGGCGTCTCGACCTCCAGAAACCCCCTGGCGGTCATGAACTCGCGGATCGCCTGCACGATGCGGCCGCGCGCCTGGAACACCGCGCGCGTGGTCTCGCTCATGATGAGATCCACGTAGCGCTGGCGGTACTTCTGCTCCTGGTCGGCGAGCCCGTGGAACTTCTCCGGCAGCGGGCGCAGGGCTTTCACGAGCAACCGCAGCTCGGTCACTTTCAGCGAAAGCTCACCGGTCTTGGTCTTGAACAACGCGCCTTTGGCGCCGAGAATGTCGCCGAGATCGTAGTGCTTGAAGGCCTCGTACGCCGTTTCGCCGATGCCGTCGCGGGTGACGTAGAGCTGGATCCGGCCGCTCATGTCCTGGATCGTGGCAAAGCTCGCCTTGCCCATGACGCGCTTGAGCATCATGCGGCCGGCGACGGTCACCTCGACCGCCTTGGGTTCGATCTCCTCGTTCGCTTTCTCACCCCAGGCGTGATGCAGTTCCGCGGCCAGGTG
>JBATEB010000106.1:0-2349 GCA_049663805.1 Burkholderiales bacterium
CGAGGAACAGCCAGCTCACCGCGACGATCAGCAGGATCGCCGCGTACATGCCCGGGATCTCGTAGCGGAAATACATCTCCGACACGACGCGCCCCAGCCCGCCGAAGTCGATCAGGAACTCCATGCCGATGATGTTCACCAGCGCGTAGATCAGCGCGAGCCGGAGGCCGGTGAAGATCCCGGGGACCGCCGCGGGGAAAGCGATGCGCCGCAGGCGCTGCGTCTCCGGAAGATGGAAGCTCCGCCCGACGTCGAGAAGCACCTTGGGTACGCCCAGGAAGGCTTCCCGCGTCTTGAGCACGATCGGGATCACCGCGGCGAGAAAACCCACGAACACCGTGGTCGCGTAGCCGCGGCCGAAGAGCACCAGAAAGAGCGGATAGAGCAGGATGGTCGGCGCGGCGAAGGCCGCCCCGATCCAGGGCTCGTAGGCGCGGCCCAGCAGCGGCGAGCGCCACAGCCAGAAGCCCCACGGAATTCCGACCAGCGCTGCCGCCGCCGTGGCGGCGAACGCCTGCGCCAGCGTGATCGCGAAGGGCCCGGCCACGAAGCCCTCGCCCCAGAGCTTGACGAAGGCCGCGGGGAGGCTCGAGGGAGCGGGAACGATCAGCGCCGACAACCAGCCCGCGCGGACCGCGCCTTCGGTGAACGCCGCGAGCACGGCAACGCCCGCGAGCCCCGCGAGCGCCGCAGCGAGCCTCCCTCCCACTTCGACCGCCCTACGGCTGAAAAACGAAGTCGAACAGCCGCTTTTGCGCGTCGGCCTCCCCCATCGGCGCGTTGAGCTGCTTGTGCTCGAGTGCTTCGTCGAGGTTCTTCTTCAGTCCCTTGACCGGCCAGCCGGCGACGGCGGACTTGGGAAAACTCTCGTGGGTGAGCTTGGCGACCTGCGGCGAAACCTTGTTGAAGGCGGCGTAGAAGGCGTTCGCCTTGTCCGGGTTGGCGTAGACCCACTCGATCGAGTCGTGGTACGCCTTCATGAAGCGGCGCGCGACCTCGCGCCGCTCGGTGAGGAACTTCGCGCTCGCCACGTTCACGCGCACCGTCTGGTCCGAGAGCGAAGGCACGTCGGAACCGCGCGCGATGACCCGAATCTTGCCTTCGTTCAGCAGGTCGAAGTTGAAGTGCGGCACCGACCAGCCGGCTTCGATCTGACCCGACATCACCTGCGTGCGCGTGTCCGGGATGCCGCCGGTCGAGACGAACTTCGGCTTGACGGCGAATTGATCCGCGAGCGCGTGACCGATCAGGTCGGTGGAGGACCCCGGACGCGAGTAGCCCATGCTGCGGCCGCCCATGTCCTTCATCGATTTCACCGCGCTGTCGGCTTTCACGTACCAGAACAGGTCGGGCGCGCCGGTCATCTGCGCGCTGACGATCCTGACGGGGGCGCCCTTGGAGACCGCGCCGATCACCCCCAGTATTCCGTTGGCGATGGCGAGGTCCGCGCTGTGGGTGATGACCGCCTGCAGGGTCTCGGCGCCGCCCCGCGTCCAGGTGATCTCGACGTCGATACCCGCTCGCTTGAAGATCCCCGCGTCCACGCCCTGCGAGATGAAAAGGGTGTCGAAGTTGCCGCGCTGTCCGACCGCGGCGCGCACCGTGTCCTGCGCGAGGACCGTGACCGGTGCCGCCGCCAGCAAGACCGCCCAGAAGAAACCGCTTCGAATCGACTTCATGTTCTCTCTCCTCTTGTCAAGAATCCAGTCCTTTTTCATGCTTCAGCGCCCTTGCGCACTCCCGACTCCGTGAATTGCATGCCGCGCGAGGCTTCCTCGCGCAGGTCGTTCCAGATCGCCGCCACCAGCCGGCCGAACTCGGGGCTGGAGATGATTTCCGAGTCGCGCGGCCGCGGCAGATCGATGTTCACAACGCGCTTCACGCGGCCCGGGCGCCAGGTCATCACCACCACCCGATCGGCGAGCTGCACCGCCTCGGTGATGCTGTGGGTGATGAGCAGCGTCGTCTGCCTGAGCTCGCGGTGGATCCTCAGCACCTGGTCGCCGAGCAAAAGGCGCGTCTGCTCGTCGAGCGCGCCGAACGGCTCGTCCATCAGAAGCAATCTCGGCTGAAACGCGAGTGTACGCGCGATCGCGGTGCGCTGGCGCATGCCGCCGGAGAGCTCGGCCGGATAGCGGCCCTCGAACCCGTCCAGACCGACCAGCCGCAGCAGCTCGTGGGCCTTGCGCAGCCGCTCGGGTCTGGGCATTCCGGCGGCATCCAGGGGAAAGGCGACGTTTTCGGCGGTGGTCAGCCACGGGAAAGTGGATTCCTCCTGGAACACCATGCCGACGTCGTGCTGCGCGGCGTCTGCGGGGTGGCCGTCGATCAGTACCCGCCCCTCCCAAC
>JBATEB010000107.1:0-4850 GCA_049663805.1 Burkholderiales bacterium
CCCCTTGACGACCTTGACCGGCTTGCCGCGCAGGCCGCCGGCGATATCGAGCTCGCACACCCCGTAGGGCATCTCGCTGCAGGCGACGAGAAACTGCAGGGGATCGCCGCCCACGACGATCGCGACCGGCATCGGCTCGTTGCGCGCCTGGTACTTGTCGCGATGGATGCGGCCGTGCTTGCCCGGGGACTGGTAGAAGCCGAGCGAGTTCTTGTCGTGGATCATGACGCGATAGGTGCCGACGTTGATCCATTTCTCCTCGGGGTCCATCGTGATGTTGTAGCTGCCGGTGCCGATGTAGCGGCCGCCGTCGCCCTCGTGCCACAGGGGCACGGGAAACTTCGTGATATCGATGTCCTTGCCCGTGATCGCGTTCTCCAGCACCGGACCGGTCTCGACAAACTGGTGCGGAATCGGCTTCAACTCCCGCATGTAGTTGTCGAGGAACGCCTGCGACAGCTCGAGCTTGCTGTAGGCGAGCGGGAAGCCCAGGGTCATGTTCTGGCGCTTGCCGCCGAAAAAGTTGGTGAGCACCCGGTGCCCCTTCGTGCATCCCGGGATGTCGTCGAAAATCACGCACGGCGCGTTCTCGTCGTGCTGCACCAGCTCCGCCGCCATGCCGATGTCTTCCTGCCAGGACGCGCCCTTGACGTGTCGGATTTCGCCCAGCTTCTCCGCTTGCACGATCCACTCGCGCAGGTCTTCGTACGGAATCCTGTAGCCCGGATCGGCGCTTTCCTTCGCCGCCGCACCGGCGACACCGCCCATGGGATTGCCCATTTCATCGGGAACACTCATTCTCTTGCCCATTTCGACCTCCTGTTTCGGCCGCTACCGCATGGAAGTATCCACAATATGGAAATCCCGGTAGGATAGGGTCCCTGCGGGGCTCGCCATCATCGTTCGCTTGAATCGTAGCACGTCGTGGCGGCGCGAACCCCGATCGGGATCAATTAAAATTCCATATGATGGACTGCCGTTGAAGAGACCCGAACCGAGATCCGGGGCTTACGCCCCGCCGGACAAACCCGCCGGCACGCAGGCCATACAGCGCGCCGCGCTGGTGGTCCGCCTGGTCGCCTCGCGAAGCCGCACCGGAACGCGCCTCACCGATCTGGTGAAGTATTCCCGGCTCGAGCGCCCGACCGTGCATCGCATCCTGCGGGGGCTGATTGCCGAAGGTCTCGTCCGGCAGGACCCGGACTCGCGCCTGTATTACCTCGGCCCGCTGGTCTTCGAGCTCGGCCTGGCGGCGGCTCCGCAGTTCGACCTGCGCGACATCTGCCGCCCGACGCTGCAGCGGATCGCGGAAAAGACCGAAGATACCGTGTTCCTGTCGGTGCGCAGCGGCTACGAATCGGTTTGCATCGATCGCAAGGAAGGGGCGTTTCCGATCAGGACCTTCACCCTCGATGTCGGCACGCGCCGCCCGCTCGGTGCCGGCGCCAGCGGCCTGGCGCTGCTCATGCCTCTGCCGGAGGAGACCGTCAACGAAATCGTTCGCGCCAACGCCGTTCGCTACGTGCCCTATCACAGGAACCTGACGGTTCCCTCGCTGCTGAAGGCGCTCAGGCGCTCGCGCGAGCTGGGATATGCCTGGAACGACTCGCACATCGTCGCCGGAGCGGCCACGCTCGGTTTGCCCATACAGAACCGCTACGGGCATCCCTTCGCCGCCATCACCATCGGCGCCATCGTGAGCCGGATGAGCGAAAGCCGCCGCGGCCAGCTCGTGTCGATCCTCCGCGCGGAGATCGCTCTCGCCGAAAAGTCCTTGAGGCGGGCGACCGAGCCCTGAGTCCCGGGGCGGAACACCGGGCGGTTGATCTGGATCGGCAAACGGTCGATACTCTGCCATCCGGCTCGAAACGGCATGCGTCATGAGCGGCCTCGGGAATCGTGCGATAAGGTTCTGCGCGGGCCGGCGTGCGGGGCGGCGCGCATTCCATCATCCACCATATGGAACTAATTTTGACTGCCGCCGGTCGTGCGCAGGCGGACCCGCGTGATAGCATTCCGCAGGGAGGCACTCGGGCAAGAGGGTCGCTCTCGTTGCGGAAAGCCCGGGTCCTAGAGAAACGGAACACCAGCAACCGCTTATCCATATTATGGACCCAGGATCCTCATCCGGCGCACAGGCGGGCACGGGAGCCCCCGCCCGGCGCAGGCTCATCGTCGGAATCACCGGCGCGACCGGCGCGATTTTCGGCGTCCGCCTGCTTCAGGCGCTGCGCGCCGCGAACGTCGAGTCGCACCTGGTGCTGTCCCGCTGGGGCCAGCAGACGGTCGAGCACGAGACCGGGATGAGCCTGACGCAGCTGCGCGAGCTTGCCGCCGTCGTGCACGGCGTCGGGAACATGGCATCGACGATTTCCTCGGGATCCTTCCTGACCGACGGCATGGTGATCGCGCCCTGCTCGGTGCGCACCCTCGCGGCGATCGCGACCGGCAACGGCGAAAATCTGGTCCACCGCGCCGCCGACGTGGTGCTCAAGGAACGGCGCAAGCTCGTGTTGCTGGTCCGCGAAACGCCGCTCTCCGAGATCCACCTCGAGAACATGCTCAAGCTGGCGCGCATCGGGGCGACGATCCTGCCGCCCGTGCCGGCCTTCTACAACAAACCGCAGACGATCGACGATCTGGTCGACCACGTCGTGGCCCGCGCGCTCGATCAGTTCGGCATTCCCGCCGAGTTCGCCAAACGCTGGGACGGCCAGATGACCCGGCCCGACTCCGTGCGCGAACTTGGCTGACCGTTTCGAATTTCAGGAAAGGACTCCAAATGAATGAACCGGCGAAACGTGCTGCGCTGAAGCACGACGTCACCAGTCTGCGCTCGACGATCGATTGGCTGCGCGCAGAGGGCCTTCTGGTGGAAACCGACAAGGAGGTGAATCCGGATCTGGAAATCACCGGCCTGCAGAAACATTTCGACGGAAGCCTCCCGATACTCTTCAACAAGGTCAAGGGCAAGCCGCACGCGCGCGCCGTCACCAATCTGTTCGGCGACATCCGCGTCGTGGAGAAGATGTTCGGCTGGGCGAGCGCGCGGGAGCGCACGCGGGCCATCGCGAAGGCGATCAATCACCCGCTCAAACCGGTCGTGATCGACCCGAGGGACGCGCCCTGCCAGGAGCACGTCATCACGACGGACATCGACGTCAACAAGTGGATCACCGCGATCCGCCACACCGCGCTCGAGCCCGAACTCACCATCGGCTCGGGAATCCGCTGCATCGCCGGCGATTACTTCGACGGCGGCAGCGATCTCGGCTACAACCGCATGAATTTCCGCTGGGGCAACGTCGGCACCTTCCAGATCTCCCCCGGCTCGCACATGTGGCAGGTCTACACGCAGCACTACGACGATCCCAGGGGAATCCCGATCACCATGTGCTTCGGCGTGCCGCCCGCGTGCACGCTGCTCGCGGGCGCGGGCTTCGACTACGTCATCCTGCCCAAGGGCTGCGACGAGATCGGCGTCGCCGGGGCGGTGCAGGGCTCGCCGGTGCGGCTGGTGAAAGCGCGCACCGTGGACGCGTACGCGCTGGCCGATTCGGAGTACGTGCTCGAGGGCACTATCCAGCCGCGCGACAAGCGCTACGAGACGGCCGAAGCGGAGAAGGCGGGCGTTCAGGGCAAGACTTTCTTCCATCCGGAGTGGGCCGGCTACATGGGCAAGGCGTACAAGGCGCCCACCTTCCACGTCACCGCGATCACCATGAGGAAACCCGAGTCGAAGCCGATCATCTTCCCGCTCGGCGTGCACACCATGGATGATTCCAACATCGACACGACGGTGCGCGAGGCGGCCATATTCGAGCTGTGCAACCGCCTCCAGCCCGGCATCATCCAGGACGCGCACATCCCCTACTGCATGACCGACTGGGGCGGCTGCATCATCCAGGTGAAGAAGCGCAACAAGATCGAAGAGGGCTGGCAGCGCAACTTCCTCTCGGCGATCCTGTCCTGCTCGCAGGGAATGCGGCTGGCGATCGCGGTATCGGAGGATGTCGACATCTATTCGATGGACGACATCATGTGGTGCCTCACCACCCGGGTGAATCCGAGGGCCGACATCCTCAACCCGATTCCGGGCGGCCGCGGCCAGACCTTCATGCCGGCCGAACGCATGACCGCGGGCGAGAAGGCCTGGACGGCGTCGAACACGCTGTTCGAAGGCGGCATGGGCATCGATGCCACCGTACCCTTCGGCTACGAGCAGGATTTCCACCGCCCGGTCTACCCCGTCGACCGGGTCAAGCCGGAGAATTTCTTCAGCGCGGCGGAGATCGACAAGATGAAGGCGCGCATGGCGGGCTGGGTGCTGTCGCTCGCCCGGACGGGCCGGTAGAGCCACGCTCGGGAGCTCGCACCGGGAGCGCATCGTGCTCGACGGCGTCGTGGTTCTCGATTGCACCGGCCGGCTCGGCTGGCTGGCGGGACGCCTGCTTGCGGACCTGGGAGCCGAAGTCGCCAAGATCGAGGCACCCGACGCAGACCTGCAGTCCGCGGAGTGGCGTGCCCTCAACGTGAACAAGCGGCTGCTGCGGCTCGATCTGGAGAGCGGCGCAGGACGGGCCGAGCTCGACCGGCTCGCCGCGGGCGCCGATATCCTGCTCGCGACGCCCGCGCCCGGAATGCCGACCGCCGCGCTCTTCGATCAGGCGAGGCTGTCCGCGATCAACCCGCGCCTGATCGTCGTCGCGATCACCCCCTTCGGCCTGACCGGTCCGAAAGCCGGCTGGATCGCATCGGACCTCGAAATCATGGCGGCGAGCGGCGCCATGTCGCTCGCCGGCGAGCCCGGCGGGACGCCGCTGCGCGTATCGGCGCCGCAGTCCCACGGC
>JBATEB010000108.1:0-1801 GCA_049663805.1 Burkholderiales bacterium
ATGGGCGAGGTCGAGGTGCATGCGCTGCGCGGCGTGGATCTCGAGCTGTTCGCGGGTGAGTTCGTCGTGCTGCTCGGCGCATCCGGCAGCGGCAAGTCGACGCTGCTAAACATCCTCGGCGGACTCGATGCCCCGACCACCGGCGCAGTCGATTGCCGCGGCCATCCGCTGACCGGCGCCGGCGACGAGGCACTGACCCGGTTTCGCCGCGAGCACGTCGGCTTCGTATTCCAGTACTACAACCTGATCCCGAGCCTGACCGCCCGCGAGAACGTCGCGCTGGTGACGGAGATAGCCCGCGAACCGATGGCGCCGGAGACCGCCCTCGAACTGGTCGGCCTCGGAGATCGCCTCGATCACTTCCCGGCACAGCTCTCCGGCGGCGAGCAGCAGCGCGTCGCCATCGCCCGCGCGATTGCCAAGCGCCCGGACGTGCTCCTGTGTGACGAGCCGACCGGCGCGCTCGATTCGACTACCGGCATCCTGGTGCTGCAGGCGCTCGAGCGCATCAACCGCGAGACCGGGGCGCTGACGGTCGTGATTACGCACAACGAAGTGATCGCACGCATGGCGGACCGCGTGATCCGCCTGAGCGACGGCCGTATCGCCGGCATCGAGCGCAATTCGTCGCGCGCGGCGCCGGCGGAGTTGCGCTGGTGACGGCGCTACACCGCAAGCTGTGGCGCGATCTACGCGCGCTCCGCGGACAGGTGATCGCCATCGCGCTCGTCATGATCGGCGGCATCGGCACGATGGTGCTGGCGCAGAGCAACTACGGGGCGCTCGCCGGCACGCGCGCGCTCTACTACGCCGAGTACCGCTTCGCCGAAGTGTTTGCGCACTCCAAGCGCGCGCCACTGCCTCTGCTCGAGTCGGTGCGCGCGATTCCCGGCGTGCGCGAGGCCGAGGCGCGAGTCACGGGATTGGTGACGCTGGAGGTCGCGGGCTATGACGAGCCCATCACGGGGCAGATGATCTCGCTGCCGGGCCCCGACGGTCCGGGCCTCAACGGCCTGTTCCTGCGCGAGGGCAGTCTGCCGTCGTCGGACGACGGGGTCGTCATCGGCGAGGCCTTTGCCGAGGCGCACGGCCTGCGCCCCGGCGCTGCGCTGATCGCGATACTCAACGGCCGCCGCAGGGCGCTGTCGATCAGCGGCATCGGCCTGTCGCCGGAATTCGTCTACCAGATCCGCCCCGGCGACGTGTTCCCGGATTTCGCGCGCTTCGGCGTGCTGTGGATGCCGCGCGAGCCGCTGGCAATGGCCTTCGACATGGACGGAGCATTCAACGACCTGTCGCTGACGCTTACGCGGCAGGCGCGCGAGGACGATGTCATCGATGCGCTCGACGGCCTGCTCGCGCCCTACGGCGGCGTCGGTGCGCACGGCCGCGACCTGCAGTTGTCGCACCGCTTCCTCGACGCGGAGCTCGATGAGCTACGGGTGATGACACAGATGTTCACCGCGATCTTCCTCGGCGTCACCGCATTCCTGCTGAATGTCGTGATCGGGCGGCTGGTGACGGCGCAGCGCGAGCAGATCGCGGTGCTGAAGGCATTCGGCTACAGCCGGTTTGAGGTCGGCCTGCATTACGCCCAGCTGGTGTTGATGATGGTCATCGCCGGCGTGCCGCTGGGGCTCGGGTTTGGGGCGTGGGCGGGCCGCATGGTCGCCGACATCTACATGGACTTCTTCCGCTTCCCGTACCTCGCCTGGTCCCTCGAGCCCCGCGTGATCGCGCTCGCATTCGGCTTCGCGCTCGCGGCGGCCGTGCTCGGAACCGCCGGCGGCCTGCGCCGCGC
>JBATEB010000109.1:0-5091 GCA_049663805.1 Burkholderiales bacterium
GACCACGGTTTCCGGGAAAACCGTGGTCTGTCCCCGGTTTTGACGCGCGCTTTCTGCCCGAGAGATATTCCGCGGTGAGCGTTTTCGAGCGTTTCAGCTCCTCGGGCGTGCCGAAGAACACGATCTCGCCGCCGCGCTCGCCGGGGCCCGGGCCCATGTCCATGATGCGGTCGGCCTGCAGCATGATTTGCGGGTCGTGTTCGACCACGACCAGCGAGTTGCCGGCGTCGCGCAGGCGCTGCATCACGTCGATCACGCGGCCCATGTCGCGCGGGTGCAGGCCGATCGAGGGCTCGTCCAGGACGAAGAGGGTGTTGACCAGGGAGGTGCCGAGCGCGGTGGTGAGATTGATGCGCTGGACCTCGCCGCCGGAGAGCGTGCGCGACTGGCGGTCGAGCGTGAGGTAGCCCAGGCCCACTTCGCACACGTAGCGCAGCCGCGCGCGGATCTCGGCGAGAAGCAGATCGGCCGCCTCGTCGAGCGGCGCGGGGAGATGCAGGTTTTCGAAGAATACGCGGGTACGTGCGGCAGGCAGGAGCATCAGGTCGTGCACGGTGAGTCCGGGAAGCTCGCGCAGGACCTCATCGCCGAATCGGGCGCCGTGCGGCATGAATCGCTTCGCGGGGTCGAGAACCCGGTCCACGTCTTCCTTCGTCCCCAGGCGCCACAGCAGCGCATCGCGTTTCAGGCGAGCCCCGTTGCAGGCCGGGCAGGGCGTGTAGGCGCGGTAGCGCGACAGGAGCACGCGCACGTGCATCTTGTACGCCTTGGTCTCCAGCCAGCGGAAAAAGCGCGCCACGCCGTACCAGGTGCCCGGCCAGGACTTCCGCCAGCTCTTCCAGTCGGGCTCGCCTTCGAGCACCCAGTTGCGCCCGCCCGCCGGGAGTTCGCGGAACGGGATATCCAGCGGAATGCCGCGTTTCTTCGCGTATTTCTCGAGATCGTCCTGGCACTCGTGGAAACTCGGCGATTGCCACGGGCGGACCGCGCCTTCGCGCAGCGTCTTCGATTCGTCGGGAACGATCAGGCCGTGGTCGATGCCGATCACGCGCCCGAAACCGCGGCAGGTCTCGCAGGCGCCGAGCGGCGAGTTGAAAGAGAACAGGCTCGGCGCCGGCTCGGCGTAATGAATGTCGCAGTCGGGACAGTGAAGGTCCGAGGAGAAGCGCCAGGGCGGCCCCGGATTGCCCTCGGGATCGAGCGGGTGGACGTTGACCTTGCCCCGTCCGATCCTGAAGGCCGCCTCGATGCCTTCGATCAAACGCGTCCGGTCGGCACCCGAGGCGCGCAGCCGGTCCTGCACCATTTCGAGCGTGTCGCCGTCTCGCGCGTGAACGCGGTCGTAGCCCTGCGCTTTCAGAAGCGCGCGAACTTCGTCCTCCTTGAAATTTTTCGGAATCGGAACCGGGAAGGTGAGTACCAGGCGCGGATCGCCGCACCCCGCCGCCCGCCGGGCGACCTGGTCGTATACAGAGAAGGGCGTGTCGCGGCGCACCGGCCGCCCGCAGCCGCGGCAGAAGAGCTGTGACGCCCGCGCGAAGAGCAGCTTGAGGTGGTCGTTCAGCTCGGTCATCGTGCCGACGGTGGAGCGCGAGGTGCGCACCGGATTGGTCTGGTCGATCGCGATCGCCGGCGGAATGCCCTCGATCGAGTCCACCTGCGGGCGATCCTGCCGGTCGAGGAACTGCCGCGCGTACGGGCTGAAGGTCTCGACGTAGCGCCGCTGGCCTTCGGCGTAAAGGGTGTCGAAGACCAGCGACGATTTCCCCGAGCCCGAAACGCCGGTCACCACGACGAGTTCGTTCAGAGGCAGCTCGAACGAGAGGTTCTTGAGGTTGTTCTGTCTGGCGCCGCGGACGACGATCGCGGAGGCGGAGCGGCGTTGCAGCATTTCGCCATTTTACGGGCGCCGGCGAATTCCGTTCCCCGGCCGCGTGCAGGGGTCAGGGCGGCGGGCAGGCACATCCCCATCGGCCCCTCTATTCCCGGGAGACGGAAAAAATTCTCCGGGTCCTGTGTTCGATATCGAACAGAGCGTCCGCCGGCCGGGGGATAGTCTCTTCCCGGCTGCGGGTCCGGGAACGCGGGCGCCGGCGCCTTCATCCAATGGACGCGGCACCGGGCGGCGCCACGAACATGAGAACCGGTTTCAAAATGAGCCAAGGCAATGTCGTCATTCCCGCGAAAGCGGGAATCCAGCAGTGCAAAGTCACTGGATCCCGCTTTCGCGGGGATGACGTGCTCTTTTGAAACGGACTCCAAGCGGACTCTGGTGCACCGGGTGCCGATCGCGTTTCCGCGGGAGTTTCGGCGCTGTGTGCGATGGCGAACGGAAGGGACCCTGGTGCGAGGCATAGAGTCCAGTTCCATTTCAGCGGGGGCGGCCGGCGACGCGGTTCCGGTACACCCTCGTCAACCTTAGGAGCGAACATGGCAAGGCTGGTCAAGCGCTTTCGCAGCAAACCCTACGCAGTGACCGTCGGCGGCGAAACCCAATACATTTGCGGCTGCGGGCTCTCCGCCACCTTGCCGCTGTGCGACGGCACGCACAAGATCGCTCAAGGGGAAGAGCCGAAGAAACTCTACTGGTATGACGAAGCGGCAAAGCGCCGCACCGCCGCGGACAGCTTTTCCGGCATCCGCGACGACCAGCTGACCCAAGACGCGTAGCAGGTGATGTCGGGCGGGCGTTCCCCGCCCGACATCAGGTGTTCGATGCCCTTCCTGGAAACGGAGACGACGATGAAACCTCGGTTGAAGCTTTTCCTGGCAATCCCGATCCTGGCTGCCCTGGCCGCGGCCGGTTGCGGCGGTAACAACGACGCAGCCACCGCTGGGGGCGCGGGAACCCTCGGCGAGGCAGCAAGCAGCCGCGAGGGGCCGCAGCTCGACCCGGTACGGGTCGCACAAGGCAAGGAGATCTTCCGCACGGATACGTTTGGAGACGAAGCGTTCTGGACCGACGTCCTGCACATGAACGAGGTGATCGCGGCCGCGGTGGACCCGACGACGGCGCTGTCGGTCGGGTTGAAAGTGGATGCGGAAGCGCTGCCGCCCGCCGTGGTCCGAGGCATTCAGGACGGCAGCATCAGCCTGACGGCTCCCGCCACCACCGTGGCCTTGCTCAAGCTCAATGCCGTGGTCGGATTGAAGGGCACGGTCGAAACCATCGACGGAGTCGATACGCTGACCCGGGTGGGGACGACCTGCGCCCTGTGCCACTCGACGGTGGACGACTCCTTCGCCCCCGGTATCGGCAAACGCCTGGACGGGTGGCCGAACCGCGATCTCAATCCCGGCGCCATCATTGCGCTTTCGCCGGCCGTGCCGGCGAGCGCCAAGGCAGTCTACAACTCCTGGGGCAGAGGAAAGTACGATCCTCGCTTCAACCTGGACGGGATCAACGGACCGCAGGTGATCCCGCCCGCCTATGGCCTGCGCGGGGTGCATCGCATTACCTCCACGGGAGACGGCGATGACATCGCCTACTGGAATCGATATGTCGCCGTGACCCAGATGGGCGGCCTGGGCTCGTTTTCCGACAGCCGGACCGGGGTGAGCGTAACCAACGGCACGATCGATCTGGTGTCCTCCAAACTCCCGGCGCTGCAAGACTACCAGTTGAGCCTCGCCGCCCCGCGGCCGCCGGCGGGCAGCTTCGACCCCGCGGCCGCGGCCAGGGGAAAGATCGTCTTCCGCAGCGTGGGGAAGTGCGCCCGGTGCCACATAGGCCCGACGCTGACCGACGCCAATATCCGCTTGCACGCGCCTGGCGAAGTCGTCAGCGAACCCGAGCCCAACGGAGCGCCGAGCTACGCATCGCGAAGCGCGACGAAACAGTATCGCACCGCCCCGCTCGCCGGTCTGTGGCAGCACGCTCCCTACTTCCATAACGGCAGCGCCGCCACGCTCGATGCGGTGGTGGAAACCTACGACACCCGGAAGGCGCTGGGGCTGACGGCGGCGCAGAAGACGGACCTGGTCCAGTACCTGAAGAGCCTGTAACGCCGTCCCGCGGGACCCGCGGATCGGTCCGGGATGACGTTCATGCGGGTTCCCGGGGGACGCGTCGGCTTGCCCCGGGGACCCGCTTTCCCGTCCGGGGCTTGCCGTTCCCCGGCCCCGTGCGGTCTTGCGGAAACCGCGGCATTATCCGGCCGGGAACGCGGCGGGCACCCGCTTCATCCAATGGCGTGAAACCGGCGTAAATTTCCGCGAGAGGTGCACATGCAACCCGCGACCGCAGCAACGGCCTACGGCAAGTTGTCGGACCTGGAACTGGCGCAGCGCATCGCCTCCGGCGACAAGGAGGCGTTCGAGCCGCTGATGCGCCGGCACAACCAGATGCTCTACCGCACGGCGCGCAGCATCCTCAAGGACGACGCCGAAGCCGAGGACGCGGTCCAGGAGGGCTATCTGCTCGCCTTTCGGGCGATCGGCGGGTTTCGCGGGGAAGCGAAGCTCTCCACCTGGCTGATTCGCATCGTCGCGAACGAGGCGATCGCCCGTTTTCGCAGGCGCGGCCGCAGCGCCGAAGTCATCCCGTTCGACGGCGAGGCGGCCGCCGAAGACATTCCGGAGCACAGCATGCACGAATCCACACCCGAGCAGCCCGAGCAATCAGCACGGCGCGCGGAGACGCGCCGGCTGCTCGAAGCCAAGATCGACCAGTTGCCCGACGCGTTCCGCACGGTGTTCGTCCTGCGGGGAATCGAGGAGCTGTCGGTGGAGGAAACCGCGGTTGCCCTGGAAATCCCCGAAGCCACGGTGCGCTCGCGCTTCTTCCGCGCGCGGGGGCTGCTGCGCGAGGCGCTGTCGAGGGAGCTCGACCTCGCGCACGGCGACGCCTTCGCCTTCGCCGGCGCGCGCTGCGACCGGACCGTCGCCGGCGTGCTTGCGAGGATCGAGGGTCTCCAGGGGCGCGGCGCCTGATGGTCGCGCGGCCGGTCGGCCACGCGCCCGATATATCGATTTTCAAGAGGGAGGTTTCATGTTGATCGTTTCGGCAGTGTTGTTCGCCATCGCCGCGCTCGGCGGATTGGCCATGGCCTATATCCACTTCAAGCAGGACCGCAACCCGCCCGGCGCGCT
>JBATEB010000110.1:0-15545 GCA_049663805.1 Burkholderiales bacterium
CACGCGAACCGCTTCCAGAAGGCGCTCGACGCGCTTGCCGACTAAGTCGCGTTGGTCCGGACCCCGCGCCGGACTGACTTCGCGGGTTGGAGAAAGCTTCTCCGGTTCCTCGACCCGCGGATATTGCGCTCATTCCTCCAAGTGTCGCCGAGATGACCGTTCGCGAAGGCAACCTAGAGGCACCGACTCGCCACCCGATCGAGTGGCGGGCCCCGGAGTTCTACGATGAAGGGAAGCTTCTCGGCGAAATGGAGCGCGTTTTCGACATTTGTCATGGATGTCGGCGTTGCGTCAGCCTTTGCACCGCATTCCCGACCTTGTTTGATCTGGTCGATTCAAGCAAGACTCTGGAAGTCGATGGCGTGGAAAAGTCCGAATTCTGGAAAGTCGTGGATCAATGCTATCTGTGCGACATGTGTTACATGACGAAGTGTCCCTATGTCCCGCCGCATCCCTGGAATCTCGATTTTCCACACCTCATGTTGCGGGCCAAGGCGCTGAAGTTCAGGAAGGGTGAGGTGCGCCTTCGCGATCGGCTGCTCTCCTCCACCGATGCCGTCGGAAAGCTCGCCGCCATCCCCGTCGTGGCGCAGGTCGTGAACGCGGTCAACCGCAACGGAGCTGCCCGCGCGCTCATGGAAAAAGCGATAGGGGTTCACCGCGAGCGCAGATTGCCGCCCTACAGTTCCGCTACGTTCCGCGCGGGCGCAACCGCGAGCCGTTACCACCAGGTGCGAAATGGCGAGCGCACTCCGGGAAAAGTCGCCGTGTTTGCGACGTGCTACGTGAATTACAACGAACCGGGCATCGGTCACGATTTGCTCGCCGTCCTGAACCATAACGAAATTCCCTGCGTCGTGGCGGCCCAGGAGGCTTGCTGCGGCATGCCCAAGCTGGAGTTGGGCGATCTCGAAGCGGTTGAGCGACTGAAGGCGGTCAACATTCCGCCGTTGGCCAAGCTCGCTCGCGAAGGCAACGCTATTCTCGCCGCGGTTCCCTCATGCACCTTGATGTTCAAGAACGAGTTGCCGCTCCTCTTCCCCGACGATCCGGAGATCAGGTTGGTTAGCGAAGCGATGTTTGATCCATTCGAGTACATCGTACTGCGTAACCGCGACGGTCTACTGAAAACCGATTTCAAGAACCCTCTCGGCAGGGTCTCGTACCATATTCCGTGCCATTCCCGCGTTCAGAACATGGGGCAAAAGACCCGCGAAGCGCTGCAATTGATTCCGGGGGTTACCCTCACAACCGTCGAACGCTGCGCCGGCCACGACGGAACCTGGGGTGTCAAGTCCGAGTATTACGAAAGCTCCATGAAGATCGGTCGCCCCGTGTTCCGCCAGATGTCCGAGGCCGATCCCGACTACATCAGTTCCGACTGCCCGATCGCCGCCCGCCACATCGAGCAGGGCATGGGCGAGATCCGGGCCGAACGAGCTCACCCGTTGAGGCTCCTGCGTCTCGCCTACGGAATCTGAACCTGCTCCAGCGACGATGACCTCGATGCCTCGTATCGATCGCGCCAGCCTCATGACACTGGAAGCCTATGCGCGCGCGCGCGCGCAGTTCCGGGCGAAAGTCATGGCCCACAAGAAGAACCGCATGGTTCGGCTCGGCGATCACCTCACGCTCATCTTCGAGGACGAGCTCACCATCCGTTATCAAGTGCAGGAGATGCTGTACGCAGAACGGATTTTCGAGGAAGACGGCATCCAGAGCGAGCTCGACACCTATAACCCTCTCGTTCCGGACGGGCGCAACCTGAAGGCGACGCTGATGGTCGAGTATCCGGATGCGGAAGAGCGCCGCAGGCGATTGGCCGAGCTGATCGGGATCGAGGACAAGGTCTGGATACAGGTCCAGGCTCACGATCGGGTCTGGGCGATTGCCGACGAAGACCTGGAGCGGGAAAACGAACAAAAGACATCCGCTGTGCATTTTCTGCGCCTTGAATTGACCGAAGACATGGCCTTGGCGCTCAAGGAGGGCGCGGGACTCGCGATCGGGGTCGATCACCCCGGGTACAAAGCGCGATCGGAGGCGCCACCGGCGGTGCGCGACGCGCTTGCCAAGGATCTGGCGTGAGTCCTCGCTTCGTCCTGCCCGCGCTCCTGGCAGCTTTGTCCGCTTGCTCTCAGTCCTCGCTGTCGAATCGTCCTGCGGACGACGGCTTCGACGGCGGGGAGATTCAGCGGGCACAGCTTCCGGCGTTCCCCGGGCAGGCAAGCCTGATTCAGATTTACGTCAGCCCGACTACGACGTTCCGGTTTTTCGTCGACGCAGCTTCGATCAGCGTGAGTGAGAAGGGCCCGATACGTTACACGATGATCGCCCGCAGCCCGAGCGGCGCGGAGAACCTGAGTTACGAGGGCCTTCGCTGCGACACTCTCGAACGAAAGCTGTACGCTTTCGGCAGACCGGACGGCACGTGGTCCATGGCACGGAGCCCTCAATGGGTTCCGATCAGTGAGGGGCAGTCTAACCGGCAACACGCGGCGCTGGCGGCGGACTTCTTCTGCACTCAGGGCGCCCGGGTGCGTACGACCGAGGATGCGCTGAGGGCGCTGAGGAAGGGCGCCTACTCGGGAGTGGCGCAGTAACTCAGGCTCAGCCCAGGAGCACCAGATTGTCCCGGTGGATCAGTTCCGGTTCGTCGACATAACCAAGTATCGTCTCGATTTCAGCCGAGGCCCGGCCCGCAATGCGGCGGGATTCCTGCGCACCGTAATTGACCAGACCGCGGGCGATCTCGGCGCCATCCGGGGATAGACAGGCAACAACGGAACCTCGTTCGAATTCTCCGGATACGGCCTTGACCCCGACGGGCAGGAGGCTCTTCCCTCCCGAACGCAGCGCTTTGGCCGCGCCCGCGTCGATGACGAGCCGCCCTGCGACCTGGAGGTGATCGGCGAGCCACTGCTTCCGGGCGGCCAGCGGCGTCGTATGAGTCTCGAGCAGGGTCCCGAGGGTCTCGCCCGCCGCGAGCCTCACCAGGACATCGGGTTCGTGACCCGATGCGATCACCGTCTGGGCTCCCGAGCGAGCCGCCCGCTTGGCCGCAAGGACCTTGGTCAGCATGCCGCCCTTGGCGAGGTCCGATCCGGTCCCTCCTGCCCACTCCTCGAGCTGCGGTTCGCCTGCCCGCGCTCTTGGGACCAGGGCGGCCTTCGGATTGCGCCGCGGATCGTCCGTATAAAGCCCCGCCTGGTCGGTCAGGATGACCAGGCAGTCGGCTTCAATCAGGTTTGTCACCAGTGCTCCGAGCGTGTCGTTGTCGCCGAACCGGATCTCGTCCGTGACGACGGTGTCGTTTTCGTTGATTACCGGGATGATGCCGAGACGCAGCAGCGTCAGCAGCGTCGATCGAGCATTCAAGTACCGTTGACGGTCGGTCAGGTCGGCGTGCGTGAGGAGTACCTGCGCCGTGCGCAAACCATGTTGCCGGAAGCAGGATTCGTAAGCCTGAGCGAGGCCCATCTGGCCGACCGCCGCCGCTGCCTGCAACTCGTGCATCGCGTGGGGGCGTCGAGTCCATCCCAGCCGCTGCATGCCTTCGGCGATGGCACCGCTTGAAACCAGGACGACCTCTTTGGCCGCTTGACGCAATTTCGCGATCTGTCCTGCCCACCTCGCAATTGCGGCTGTATCCAGTCCGGCGCCCGGATTGGTAACCAGCGTGCTCCCGACTTTGACGACCAAACGTCTGGCTTCTTTCATACCTTGCCGGATTCCAGAAACTTCATTACCGCCAAACCAAGTTCGCGACAACCCTCGCCAGTCAGCGCCGAGATGGAAAAGCTCGGGCGCCGCCATCGCAACCTCCGCACGAAATTTTCGGCAAAGGCCGACCGCTCTTCTTCGGGGAGCATATCCATTTTATTCAACACCAGCCACCTGGATTTTCGGTAGAGCGTCGTATCGAATTTTTTCAGTTCCCTGACGATGGCGCGAACGTCGCGCACCGGGTCGGAGCTCGCGGCTCCGGGCACGGCGTCGACTATGTGCAGAAGGAGTCGGGTTCGCGCCAGATGCCTCAGGAACTGGTGTCCCAGCCCGGCACCCTCCGACGCGCCTTCGATCAATCCGGGGATGTCGGCGATGACGAAGCTGCGATCGACTCCGATCCGCACCACGCCGAGATGCGGGTGCAGGGTGGTGAACGGGTAGTCGGCGACCTTGGGACGGGCCGCAGAAACGGCGCGGATGAGCGTGGACTTTCCGGCATTGGGGAGTCCGAGCAGTCCGACATCCGCAAGCACCTTGAGTTCGAGTTTGAGCGAGCGGTGCTCCCCTTGCTCCCCCGGAGTCGCCTTGCGCGGAGCACGGTTTGTGCTCGACTTGAAGTTGACGTTCCCCAGCCCGCCCTTTCCGCCCCGCGCGAGGGTTGCCACCTGACGATGTTCCGCCAGGTCCGCGACGGTTTCCCCGCTTGCGAGGTCGATAATGACGGTTCCGACCGGCACGCGCAGCGATATGTCTTCCGCGCCTTTTCCGTTACATTGCCGGCCTCGGCCCTTTTCTCCGTTACGGGCACGATGGATCCGGGCAAACCGATAGTCGATGAGGGTGTTGATGTTGCGGTCGGCGACCGCGTATACGCTTCCGCCGCGCCCGCCGTCGCCTCCGTCAGGGCCTCCGCGCGGGACGTACTTCTCCCTTCTGAAGCTCACCGCGCCGTCGCCCCCCTTGCCCGCGTGGACTTCGATGCGTGCTTCATCGACGAATGTCATGGCGAGAAGCAGACGAAATAGAAAAGCCCCATCCCGCGGACAGGGCTTCCCGTGAAAGACCGCGTTCTAGACCGGGAGCACGCTGACGATCTGTTTGTGATCCGGACCCTTGAAGCTGAAGTGGATCTTCCCGCCGACTTTGGCAAACAGAGTATGGTCCTTGCCGATCCCCACGTTGATCCCCGGGTGGACCTGAGTGCCGCGCTGACGAACGATGATATTGCCGGCCACCACCGTCTCTCCGCCGTAACGTTTCACGCCGAGCCGCTTCGATTGTGAATCGCGGCCGTTTCGGGAACTTCCGCCCGCTTTCTTGTGTGCCATGATCTTCCTTCCTGTGTCCGCAGCTTCCTATGCCGGCGTGATGCCCATGATCTCGATCTCGGTATAGCTCTGGCGATGGCCCCGATGGCGTTTGGAGTTCTTGCGCCGGCGCAGTTTGAACGTCATCACTTTCTCGCCGAGACCCTGAGATACGATCCTTGCCTTGACGGTCGCACCCTTGATTGTCGGCGTCCCGATTTTGAGCGCTTCACCGTCCCCGACGAGCAGCACTTCGTCGAGCACCAATTCGCTGCCTACCAGCCCGAGGAGCTTTTCCACGCGCAACTTCTCCCCGGAAGAAACGCGGTACTGTTTTCCACCCGCCCTGACGACCGCGTACATGTGGATTCCTGTCTGTGTGCGAAAAAGGCGAAATTATACATGCCTTTAGCGGGTATGGTCAAAGAAATTATGCTATCCTGATCAACTCCGTTCTGGTCGATTGCGCGGCGCGATAGTCTCCTTTGCAGCCTGAATTTCTCCATAAACTCGTCGCCGCGGACATGCATGCGGTGGACGCGCGAATCCGGCGCCGGCTCGAGTCCGATGTCGCGCTCATCCGCCAGATCGCGGAGCATATCATCGCCGGGGGAGGCAAGCGTTTGCGCCCCGCGCTGGTATTCCTCGCGGCGGGAGCGACCGGTTACCGCGGCGATGCCCACATCGAGCTCGCCGCGGTGGTGGAGTTCATTCATACGGCCACGCTGCTCCACGACGACGTCGTCGACGAATCCGAGTTGCGGCGCGGTCGAAAGACCGCCAACGCGGAATACGGCAACGCAGCCAGCGTGCTGGTCGGCGATTTTCTCTATTCGCGCGCTTTTCAGATGATGGTGGCCGTCGGCAGCATGCGGATCATGGAGGTCCTGGCCGACGCCACGAATACGATAGCCGAGGGTGAAGTGCTGCAATTGCTGAACGCTCACAACTTCGCCGTCAGCGAGGCGGCCTACCTGGAAATCATCCGGCGCAAGACCGCAAAGCTCTTCGAAGCGGCCGCCCAGCTCGGCGCAATTCTCGGAGAGGCGAGCCCCGATATCGAGCACGGGCTTGCGCGCTACGGAATGCACCTGGGGACGGCTTTCCAGTTGATAGACGACGTGCTGGACTATACCGGTGACGCCGCCCACACGGGCAAGAATCTGGGCGATGATCTGAAGGACGGCAAGCCTACCTTGCCTCTGATTCACGTAATGCAGCGCGGATCGACCGAGCAGGTGGCGCTGGTACGCTCCGCGATCGAGCGCGGAGGGCGGGAGGCATTCAAGGCGGTCCTGGACGCCATCCACGAAACCGGCGCCCTCGACTACGCGCGCAGCAAGGCCAGGGAGGAAGCCCTTTCGGCGCTCCAGGCGGTGGCTGCGCTGCCGAATTCAAGTTACAGGGATTCTTTGCTAGAATTGACAAGCTTCGCGATCGAGCGTGATTACTAGTCTTCCCGGGGCGCTCTTTCCTCCGCTCGAGTGCCTGTCCGCATCGGGGTGTAGCTCAGCCTGGTAGAGTACTGCGTTCGGGACGCAGGAGTCGCTGGTTCGAATCCAGTCACCCCGACCAGCTTCCTGCCGGACCGCGCGGAATTGGCCGACGGTATAATGGCTCGGCGGCGCAAACCGCGCCGGGAGCCACCCATCGTAGCGTGAGCAAGCTCCTCATTCTCCTGCTTGCAGTGGTCGTCGTGTATCTCGCTCTGAGCGGATTTGCCCGGAGACGCCGCGAGCGGCCTGTCCCGCCTTCCGGCGAGCCGATGGTCCCCTGCGCGCGCTGCGGCGTGAACCTGCCGCGCAGTGAGGCGCTCGGCGATGCCGGCCGTTTCTTCTGCAGCGAAGAACACCGTCGACTCGGCGCCGGCTGAGCGTCGCCATGGCGGGTCTCGCGATGTTTGCCTTGTCGTGGCCACCGCAGCAGGGCGTGGTCGCCGATTCGTTCTGGGTTTCGCTCAGATACTTCAACTTCTACAGAATTGCGGTCGCGGCGATTTTCCTGCTGGCCGTGCTCATTTCCGGGGACGCGCTCGGCCTCGGTAGCCATAACCTCCGGGTCTTTGCCTACGCGAGCGCCCTCTACCTTGCGCTCGCAGTCGTCTATCAGATTGTTCTGCGCAAAGTTCCCACGTACTTCAACCTGCAACTGACGCTTCATGTAGCCACCGATATCGTCCTCATCGTCGTGCTCATGTACGCGTCGGGCGGCATCCGCAGCGGGCTTGGAGCGATGCTGCTCATTTCGCTGGCGGGGGCGGCGCTGGTGAGTCGTGGCCCGCTGGTGCTGTTCTATGCAGCACTGGCGTCGATCGTCGTACTTCTTGAGCAGGCGTATTGGGTGCTCGCACACGATGCGAGCACGGCGAACTTCGTGCAGCCGGGACTGCTTTCGATCGGTTTTTTCGTCACCACCGTGATCACCAACAGGCTTGCGAGCCGCTTGATCCTGAACGAGCGGCTCGCAAGCCAGCGCGGCGCCGAGCTTGCGGACCAGTTGCGCATCAACAGGCTGATCGCGCGCGACGTGCAGGACGGTGTGCTCGTTGTGGATGCCAACGGGCTGGTTCACCAGCGCAATCCTCAGGTAGCGGATCTCCTGGGACGCGACGTGCCGGAATTGAAGCGGGTCGAAGACTATTCGGCGGAGCTCGCCCAGCGGCTCACCGCATGGCGAGCGGGCCACGCCCCGAGCAGCGCGAACATGCGCTTCGCGGAGAGCGGACGCATCGTCAGGGCGCGCTTCGTGGCGGCGGGCGTTCCGGGGGGGAACTTCAGTCTGGTGTTCCTCGAAGACCTGTCCAAGCTCCAGGAGCAGGCCCGGCAGCTCAAGCTCGCTGCGCTGGGGCGACTGACCGCCAACATCGCGCACGAAATACGCAACCCGCTTTCGGCGATTACGCACGCGGGTGACTTGTTGCTGGAAGAGCAGCGCGGGCCGCAGAAGGAACGCATGGTCCAGATCATCCAGGACAACGCGCGGCGACTGGAACGAATGGTGCATGATGTGCTGGAGCTCTCCCGGCGCGACCGCGTCGAGCCGGAAAAAATTCGGCTGCGCCCGTACCTGACGAATTTCATCGAAGAGTTTTCCAGGAACGAGAAAATTCCCATTGAAAGCTTCCACCCCGACGTGGGCGAGGATGTGAGCCTGGAATTCGACCGGGCGCACCTCAATCAGGTGCTGTGGAATCTTCTTGGCAACGCCTGGCGTCACAGCCGGAAGCGGGCAGGAAGCGTTCGGCTCACGGCCTGGCGCAGGACAAATCGCGTAGAATTGCACGTCATCGACGACGGTGACGGCGTGGCTCGGGAATTGCAGCCGCAGCTGTTCGAGCCTTTCTTCACGACATTCGCCAGCGGGACGGGGTTGGGGCTGTACATTGCGCGCGAGTTGTGCGCGGCCAACGGCACGGTGCTGGAGTATCTGGACGCGGGCTCCGGCGCGGATTTCAGGATCATATGGCAGGTACCTTAGCGAACCGGCGCTCGGAACGGCGGACCAATCCCGTCCAGGGTACGGTGCTCGTTGTCGACGACGAGGCCGACATCCGCGAACTCCTGGAACTGTCGCTCGTCAGGATGGGCCTGGGGGTCGACGGAGCCGGCTCGGTCGCTGCGGCCCGGGAGTTGCTGCAGTCGAGGCGCTACGACCTCTGCCTTACCGACATGCGCCTGCCTGACGGTGACGGCGTCGACATAGTGCGTTTCATCGGCGCGCAGTGCGCCGATCTTCCGGTGGCGGTGATTACCGCTTTTGGCAGCACCGAAAATGCCGTGGCCGCTCTCAAGGCAGGCGCATTCGATTACCTGACCAAGCCACTCTCCCTCGACCAGCTTCGCGCGCTGGTCAAGTCGGCGCTGTCTCTGCCGCAGAAGCCTGCGATTGCCGGATCGGGCGGGCTCGACCTGCTCGGGTCGAGCGCCGGGATCGGGCAGGTGCGCATGATGATAGAGAAGCTCGCGCGCAGCCAGGCCCCGGTTTACATCACGGGCGAATCCGGGAGCGGCAAGGAGCTTGCGGCCCGGCTGATTCACAACAAGGGATCGCGCCTGGACAAGCCCTTCGTGCCGGTCAATTGCGGCGCCATTCCGGAAAATCTGATGGAAAGCGAGTTCTTCGGCTACAAGAAGGGCGCGTTTACGGGTGCAGAAGGGGATCGCGACGGGTTCTTCCAGGCCGCCAATACCGGCACTCTATTCCTGGACGAGGTGGCGGATCTGCCGCTTGCCATGCAGGTAAAGCTCCTTCGCGCCATCCAGGAGAAGCAAGTGCGCAAAGTCGGGGCGACTTCGGAGGACTCCGTCGATGTGCGAATCATCTCCGCGACCCACCAGAACCTGGCGGCGCGCGTCGAAGCGGGCAAGTTTCGCCAGGATCTTTACTACCGACTGGCGGTCATCGAGCTGAAAATGCCGCCGCTCAGGGAATGCCGTGAAGACATTCCCGTACTCGCCGAGGCGATTCTCAGGCGGCTCTCGGATCCGCAAGGCAAGCCGGGGCGGTTTTCCGAGGAAGCAATACAGGCCCTGTCGAATTACAATTTTCCCGGCAATGTTCGGGAGCTGGAAAACATCCTGGAGCGCGCCATGGCGCTTGCCACGCGCGACGAAATCCGGCCGGAGGACCTGCAGCTTTCCCCGCCGACCTGGGGCGCCGCCGTCGAGCCGGCGGCCGCCAACGCCAGGTGGCCGCTTCAGGAATATCTGGACCGCGTCGAAAAAGACGTCATCCTCGAGGCTCTCGAGAAGACCCGCTTCAACCGAACCGCCGCGGCCAGGCTCCTGGGCATCACGTTCAGGGCGTTGCGCTACCGAATGGAACGGCTTGGAATCCGGTGAGTGGCTCTCGGGTCTCTTGACGAAAGCGGCGTTCTGTCCGGGGCGCAGCAAGCTCCTTCGCCGAACTTCGATGAGCGCCCCGAAGCGACCGCGGTGACCCTTCTCGTCGTTCACAACATCAGCCTCCCGCCCGGGGAGTTCGGCGGCGAGGGCGTGGTCGGCTTGTTCACCAATACCCTCGATTTTGCGGCGCACCCGTACTACGAAACGCTGCGCGAACTCAAAGTGTCGGCGCACTTCCTCGTGCGTCGTGACGGCGGTCTGCTCCAGTTCGTGGCCTGCTCGAAGCGGGCCTGGCACGCGGGCGAGTCGAATTGGCGCGGGCACGAGCGCTGCAACGACTTTTCGATCGGAGTCGAGCTCGAAGGAACGGATGACCAAGCCTACGCCGATCCCCAATATCGGCGCCTCGCCGAGCTCGCGGCCGTGCTGCGTCGACGCTATCCGGTCATCGATGTGGTTGGACATGCCGATATTGCCCCGGGCCGCAAGACCGATCCGGGGCCGGCTTTCGACTGGGGGTACGCGCGGGCGCTGTTTTCCGGGGGCGCGTAGCGACCCGGGGCGTTCGGTGTCCCGCCGTCAATAACCCCGGCGCTCCGCGCCCTTTCCGGCGCCGGGCCAGCCGCGGCGGCGCCGCTCTCGAGGAGGCGCTTCGCTCCGGTCCCCTGCGGATATTGCGAAGCCGCTTGAGAAAGCGGAGCGTTCGGCTTGACATCCCACTAGAACTAGTTGCACACTCCCGGCACGGTACTATATATTGTGGTGCGCAATTCGCCGCCACGCCCGCTCATGACTGCAACCGTCCCGAGCCGGCTCGGCAGCGCTCACGGGAAAGTTCAGGAAACCGACTATGCAGATTGCCGCTGACGCGCCCCCTTCCCAGTCGGTTGCCGGCGCAAGCGCTCTTGCCGAGGTCGGTCCGCCCGGCGCGCAGCCCTCGCTCTCCGTCTACAAGGTCATTCGGCGCAACGGGGCCGTTGTCGGTTTCGAGCCCGCCAAGATTTCGGTCGCCATGACCAAGGCGTTCCTCGCGGTTGAAGGCGGCCAGGGCGCGGCTTCTGCCCGTGTCCGGGAACTTGTCGGGAGCCTGACCGAGGGGCTCGTTGGCGCGCTGATGCGGCGCCAGCCCGCGGGCGGCACCCTCCATATCGAGGACATCCAGGACCAGGTCGAGCTTGCCTTGATGCGCTCCGGCCAGCACGAGGTTGCGCGCGCCTACGTGCTCTACCGCGAAAAGCGCGCCGAAGCGCGCGCCCACGAGGCGCAGAAGAAAGCCGGTCCCCAGTCGCAGTTGCGCGTCGTCGAAGACGGCGTGCAGCGCCCTCTCGATCTGGGGCGTTTGAGTTCATTGCTGGCCTCGGCCTGCGAGGGCCTGGGCGAGGCCGTGGATTCCAAAGCGATTCTCGCCGAGACCTTGAAGAATCTGTACGACGGCGTGCCCGCCGACGAGGTGCGCAAGTCCACCGTGCTTTCGGCTCGCGCCCTGATCGAAAAGGATCCGGCCTACAGCTATGTCAGCGCGCGCCTGCTCCTCCATACCATCCGGCGCGAAGTTCTCGGCGAGGAGGTGTCCCAGGCGGAAATGAAGCACCGCTACGCGGAGTACTTTCCGCAGTTCGTGTCGCGCGGCATCCGGGCAGAACTGCTCGATGACCGGCTTGGCGCCTTCGACCTGGAGAAGCTTGGCGCCGCCCTCGATGCATCGCGCGATCTCAAATTCGGCTACCTCGGACTCCAGACCCTGTACGACCGCTATTTCCTGCACGTGCACGGGGTGCGGATCGAGTTGCCCCAGGTGTTCTTCATGCGCGTGGCGATGGGCCTCGCGCTCAACGAGATAGACCGCGAAGCACGGGTGATCGAGTTCTACGACGCCTTGTCCTCGTTCGATTTCATGAGTTCGACCCCGACCCTGTTCAATTCCGGGACGACCCGCTCGCAACTTTCGTCGTGCTATCTCACCACGGTGTCGGATGACCTGAACGGCATCTATGAGGCGATCAAGGAGAACGCGCTCCTCGCCAAGTACGCCGGGGGGCTCGGCAACGACTGGACCCCGGTGCGGGCGCTCGGCTCGCATATCAAGGGGACCAACGGCAAGTCCCAGGGCGTAGTGCCTTTCCTGAAGGTCGTCAACGATACGGCGGTCGCGGTCAACCAGGGCGGCAAGCGCAAAGGAGCGGTGTGCTCCTATCTGGAAACGTGGCACCTGGATATCGAGGAATTTCTCGAATTGCGGAAGAACACCGGCGACGACCGGCGCCGCACGCACGACATGAACACCGCGAACTGGATTCCGGATCTGTTCATGAAGCGGGTAATGGAAAACGCAGATTGGACCCTCTTCAGCCCTTCGGATGTCCCCGATCTGCACGACAAGTTCGGGCGCGCGTTCGAGACCGCCTATGTCGGTTACGAGGAGAAAGCCGCCAGCGGGCAGCTCAGGCTGTTCAAGAAGATTCCCGCGGTGCAGTTGTGGCGAAAGATGGTGAGCATGCTGTTCGAGACCGGGCATCCCTGGATTACGTTCAAGGACCCCTGCAACCTGCGCTCGCCGCAGCAGCACGTGGGCGTCGTGCACAGCTCCAATCTATGCACCGAAATCACCCTGAACACCAGCGACCGCGAAATTGCGGTGTGCAATCTCGGCTCGATCAACATGGTCGCGCACATGAAAGGCGGCGGGTTCGACCATGACAAGCTGAAGAGAACAATCGCCACCGCGATGCGCATGCTCGACAACGTCATCGACATCAATTACTACGCGGTGGCGAAGGCGCGCAACTCCAATCTCAGGCACCGACCGGTCGGTTTGGGGATCATGGGTTTCCAGGACTGCCTGCAGATGCTCAGGCTTCCCTACGGCTCGCCGGATGCGGTCGAATTTGCCGACCGGTCGATGGAGGCCGTTGCATACTTTTCGTACTGGGCTTCCAGCGAACTCGCCGAGGAGCGAGGCCGCTACGCCTCATATCCGAACTCGCTGTGGGATCGGGGCGTTCTACCCCAGGACACGCTGGGCCTGCTTCGGGATGAGCGCGGCGGTTACGTCGATATCGACATGTCCGAGTCGATGGATTGGAAGGCGCTGCGCGAGCGCATCAAGCACCACGGCATGCGCAATTCCAACTGCCTCGCGATCGCGCCGACCGCGACCATCGCCAACATCATCGGTGTGTCGGCTTCGATCGAGCCGACGTTCCAGAACCTTTTCGTCAAATCGAATCTGTCGGGCGAGTTTACGGTGGTGAACGAATATCTCGTTGCCGACCTGAAGAAACTGGGCCTGTGGGACGAGGTCATGGTGGCCGATCTCAAGTATTTCGACGGCAATCTCGCGCGAATAGACCGGATTCCGCCGGAACTGCGCAGGCTCTACGCCACCGCCTTCGAAATCGATCCCGTATGGATCGTCGAGGCGGGGGCGCGACGCCAGAAGTGGATCGATCAATCCCAGTCGCTCAACATCTACATCGGCCAGGCCTCGGGCAAGAAGCTCGACGAGACCTACAGGCTCGCGTGGCAACGGGGTCTGAAGACCACGTATTACCTGCGGGCCACGGGCGCGACGCACGCCGAGAAGTCAACCGTCAAGTCCGGGCAGTTGAACGCCGTCCCCGCCCAGGGAGGGACTTCTTCGGCGGATGCTTCAGCGAGCGATTCGGGAGTCAAGGCGTGCAGGATCGACGACCCGGAGTGCGAGGCGTGCCAATGAGCGGGACCGGGCGGAAGCACAGGGGAGAGATGCATGCTTTCTCTTGAAGACATCGGTGCGGAGCCCAAGTCGGGGCTGGATCCGGCTGCGCTCGCGCCACGCGCGGCAGCCGGCGAGCGCAGACCGGGGGACGCCAGCCACCGGCGCGTGCGCGTCGAGGACAAGCGCATCATCAACGCGCAAGCCGACGTCAACCAGCTCGTCCCGTTCAAGTACAAGTGGGCGTGGGAAAAATACCTCTCGGGCTGCGCAAACCACTGGATGCCGCAGGAAATCAACATGAGCCGCGACATCGCGTTATGGAGGGATCCGAACGGATTGACCGAGGACGAACGACGCGTCGTCAGACGCAATCTGGGGTTCTTCGTGACGGCCGATTCGCTGGCGGCGAACAACATCGTTCTGGGCACCTATCGGCACATCACCGCCCCGGAGTGTCGTCAATACCTGCTGCGACAGGCCTTCGAGGAGGCCATTCACACTCACGCCTACCAGTACATCGTGGAAAGCCTGCAGCTCGATGAAGGCGAGGTGTTCAACGCCTATCACGAAATCCCGAGTATCCGGGACAAGGACGAATTCCTGATTCCTTTTATCGATATCCTGACCGACCCGTCGTTCAAGACCGGAACTCCCGAGGCCGATCAGAAGCTCCTGAGGAGCCTGATCGTATTCGCCTGCCTGATGGAGGGTTTGTTCTTTTACGTCGGATTCGTGCAGATTCTGGCGCTCGGGCGACAGAACAAGATGACCGGCGCCGCCGAGCAGTATCAATACATCCTGCGCGACGAGTCGATGCACTGCAATTTCGGCATCGATCTCGTGAATCAGATCAAGATGGAAAATCCGCATCTCTGGACCCCGGAATTCCGGGAAGAGATGGGCGGTCTCTTCAGAAAGGCGGTCGAGTTGGAGTATCGCTACGCGGAAGACACCATGCCGCGCGGAGTTCTGGGGCTCAACGCTCCGATGTTCAAGGAATATCTGCGCTACATCGCCAATCGCCGCAGCCAGCAGATCGGGGTCGAGCCCATGTTTGCGGGAGCGAGCAACCCGTTTCCGTGGATGAGTGAAATGACCGATCTCAAGAAGGAACGAAATTTCTTCGAGACTCGCGTCATCGAATACCAGACTGGGGGCGCGCTCAGTTGGGACTAGACGCGCTCCACGTCGGGTCGGTTTCCAAGCGGGAGAGAGCGTGCATCGCGTAACCGAGTGCAGAGCTTCGAGCGATTACAGGCTCTGGCTGAAGTTCGACGACGGGCTGGAGGGAAGCGTGTTCCTCGGGGATCTTCTCGAGGTGGGCGCATTCAGCCTCTGGCGCGACGTCAACCGGTTTTGTCGGGTCGTCGTCGACCGCAAGGCGGCCACAGTCGTATGGGATGGCGGGATCCGGCTCGATCCGGACATCCTCTATCAGGATCTGCTGTCGAGCAAGGCAGCAAGAGAATTCAGCTCGCAGGGGCTCTCCCCGGCGGTTGAATAGCCCGCGCTTCCAGAGGCGGGTTCGGTGCGTTTGTTCCATTAACTCTTGACGGAGGCAGTCATGGCCAAGAAGAGAAAAGCGAAGAAAGCGGCGAAGAAGAAGAAAAAGAAGAGAGCGGCAAAGAAAGCCAAGAGGAAGTTGAAGAAGCCCGCAAAGAAAAAAGCGGCCAAGAAAAAGCCTGCGCGAAAAAAGGCGAAACCCAGGAGGAAGGCGGCCACGACACAAGCGGCGTCGACGTCGGGGGCGGGGGATCAAACCCCTCCCGCCCAGGGAGCGTCCGGGGCGAGAACCGCCCTGAACCCGGCGGCCGCGTGGCCCTTTCCCACCGGCTCAAGGCCCTGAGTGGGTTGCGAGTGAACTGCGGCCAGCCCGGAGCCTTGCGGTCCGGGCTGACCCGCAGACCCTCGGAGCGACCGGCGCGCATTGACGTAGATATAAGTTGTTATTTACACTACGTTTGCTGC
>JBATEB010000111.1:0-7492 GCA_049663805.1 Burkholderiales bacterium
CGGCGCTCGCTCGCCCGGGCGAAATCACCGTGAGAATCGTGGGCGCCGCCGAAGCCTGGCATCTGAACCGCCGCTACAGCGGGCGCGATTACGCGACCAACGTCCTCAGTTTTCCCTACGCCCTCTCCGCCCGCCTGGTGCACGGCGACATCGTGCTGTGCGCGCCGGTGATCGCGCGCGAAGCCCGTGCCCAGGGAAAATCGGTGGAAGCGCATTTCGCCCACCTGACGGTGCACGGTCTGCTCCATTTGCAGGGGCACGACCACTCCGGCCCGCGCGCCGCGGCCCGCATGGAAGCGCTGGAGAAGAGGATTCTGGGCAAACTCGGTTATCCTGATCCTTATGCGGGTTGAGACATCGAATTCGGCGGTGCCGCGGCGACCCTGCGCTCCCCATCCTGATGGCTGAGGATCCCAAACCTTCCCTGCTCGAGCGCCTGTCCGCGCTGCTGATGCGCGAGCCGGAGGATCGGGAGCAGCTCGTCGCCCTCCTGCACTCGGCCTTCGAGAGGAACCTCCTCGACGGCGACGCGCTGTCCATGATCGAAGGAGCCCTGCAGGTCTCGGAGATGCAGGTTCGCGACATCATGGTGCCGCGCGCGCAGGTGGACGTGATCGACGTCAACGAGACCCCCGACAAGTTCGTCCCCCACGTGATCGCCACGGCGCACTCGCGCTTTCCGGTGATCGACAAGAACCGCGACGACGTCATCGGCATCCTGCTCGCCAAGGATCTGCTGCGCTACTACGCCGGCGAGGAGGAGTTCAAGGTACGCGATATGCTGAGGCCGGCGGTGTTCGTTCCCGAGTCCAAGCGCCTGAACGTGTTGCTGCGCGAGTTCCGCGCCAACCGCAATCACATGGCGATCGTCGTCGACGAGTACGGCGGCGCGGCGGGTCTGGTGACCATCGAAGACGTGCTCGAACAGATCGTCGGCGACATCGAGGACGAGTACGACTTCGACGAGTCCGAAGACAATATCGTGCGCGAGCAGGGCGGGCAATTCCGCGTGAAGGCGCAGACCGAGATCTCGGACTTCAACCGGGCCTTCGGCACGGATTTTTCCGACACCGACTTCGACACCGTCGGGGGGCTGGTGCTGCATCGTTTCGGACACCTGCCCAAGCGCGGAGAAGCGACCGCCATAGGCGGTCTGCGTTTCCAGGTCCGTCGCGCCGACAGCCGCAGGCTGTACGTGCTCCAGGTGCAGCGGCTGCCGGAAAAGGTTTGAAGCCCGTGCTCCGGTCGAGGCCGGCCGCAATTCTCGCGGCCCTGTCGGCGGGCGCGCTCACCGTCGCCGGATTCGCGCCCCTGGCGCTGTCCGCGCTGCCCTGGGTGACGCTCGCCGCGCTGATCTGGCTGTGGCGGCGCGCCGCGACGCCCCTCGACGCGCTTGCCGTCGGCTTTGCGTTCGGCGCCGGTCTGTTCGGCGTCGGAAAGTCCTGGGTCTACATCAGCCTGCACGATTTCGGCCAGATGCCCGCGCCGCTGGCCGCGCTGGCGACCCTGGTCTATTGCGCGATCCTCGCCTCGTATCCGGCGGGGGCCGGCTGGTGCCTGGCGCGCCTGAAGCCCGGTCCCACGGTCGGCGCCGTGGCGGCGGTGCCGGCACTGTGGACGCTGTTCGAGTGGGTCCGCGGCTGGCTCTTCACCGGCGTTCCCTGGCTCGCCCTCGGCTACACCCAGGTCGACTCGCCGCTCGCAGGCTTCGCTCCGGTCCTGGGGGTCTACGGCGTGTCGTTCACGACGGCCCTGTGTGCGGGCCTTCTGTATACGTCCGTCGCCCGCGCGGGCAGGGTGCGGTTCGTGTCGGCCCTCGCCCTGGTGCTGGTGCTGGGACTCGGGTACCTGTTGAAACAGGTTGAATGGACCCGCCCCGAGGGCGCGCCGACCTCCGTTTCCCTGCTCCAGGGCAATGTCGCGCAGGATCTCAAGTTCAGGCCGGATCACTACGCAAGAACGCTCGCCACCTACAAGCGCCTGATCGAAGGCAGCCGGGCCCGGCTGATCGTCCTTCCGGAAACCGCCGTTCCCCGCTTTCTCGATGCGGTCGACCCCGGCTACCTGCGGGATATCGCGCGGATCGCCGTCGAGCGCGATGCGGACGTCCTGATCGGCGTCCCCCTCCGCGACCCCGACGGCCGCTACTTCAACAGCGTAATCAGCGTCGGTGTCTCGCCGACCCAGCGCTACGACAAGTCGCACCTGGTTCCCTTCGGCGAATTCGTTCCATCGGCCTTCGCCTGGGTCATGAAGACGCTCGCCATCCCCCTGTCCAATTTCTCGCGCGGGCCGGAAAACCCGGAACCGCTCAAGCTCGCGGGGCAGCGCGTCGCGCCGAACATCTGCTGGGAGGACGCCTTCGGCGAGGAGATCATCCGCCAGCTTCCCGGGGCGACGCTGCTCGTCAATGTGTCGAACGTCGCCTGGTTCGGCGATTCGCTCGCGCCGGCGCAGCACCTTCAGATCTCCAGAATGCGGGCGATCGAAACCGGGCGCACCATGCTGCGCGCGACCAACACCGGCGTGACCGCGATCGTCGATCCCCGCGGCAGGGTCGTGGCTCGACTGCCGCAGTTCACCGAAGGCGCCCTCGTCGCAGAGGTCCGCGGCTACACCGGAGCATCGCCTTACGTGACATTCGGCAATTACACCATCGTGATCGCCTGCCTCGGGCTGCTCGCGCTGCTCGCGCTCACGCGCCGCCGCGATCTGGGACGGACGAGAGAAAGCCGGTAGAATCGCCCGGGTCCGGCGCTGGTCCATGCTCACCTTTCAGCAACTCATTCTCAAACTGCAGGACTACTGGAGCAAGCAAGGCTGCGCGCTGCTTCAACCCTACGACATGGAGGTCGGCGCGGGAACCTTCCACACCGCCACCTTCCTGAGGGCGATCGGCCCCGAACCCTGGAAGGCGGCCTACGTGCAGCCCTCGCGGCGCCCCAAGGACGGTCGCTACGGAGACAACCCGAACCGGTTGCAGCATTACTACCAGTATCAGGTCGTGCTCAAGCCCTCCCCGGACGACATCCAGGACCTCTATCTCGATTCGTTGCGCGCCCTCGGCCTCAACCTGAAGCGGCACGACGTGCGCTTCGTCGAGGACGACTGGGAATCGCCGACCCTGGGCGCCTGGGGCCTGGGCTGGGAGGTGTGGCTGGATGGGATGGAGATCACGCAGTTCACCTATTTCCAGGAAGTCGGCAGCCTGCCGTGCAAACCGGTGCTGGGCGAGATCACCTACGGCCTGGAGCGCCTGGCGATGTACCTTCAGGACAAGGACAACGTTTTCGATCTCGTCTGGACTCCGGGCGTCACCTACGGCGATGTCTACCACCAGAACGAGGTCGAGCAGTCGAAGTACAACTTCGAGGCGAGCGACGCTGATTGGCTGCTCTCGCAATTCAACGAACACGAATCGCAGGCGAAGCGACTGATCGAGGGGGGGCTCCCATTGCCCGGCTACGAGATGGTGCTGAAATGCTCGCACGCCTTCAATTTGCTGGACGCGCGCGGTGCGATTTCCGTCACCGAGCGGGCGGCCTACATCGCCCGCGTGCGCGTCCTCGCCCGGACCGTCGCCCAGGCGTATTTTCAGTCGCGCGACGCGCTCGGCTTTCCGATGCTGAAGCCGCGGCCCCGCGGCAAAGAAGACACTCCGGGCCTGAACGGTGGCTGAGAAGAAACCAGCCGGAGCTCCTGCGACTGCGACCCTGCTTGTCGAGCTTCTGACCGAGGAGCTGCCGCCCAAGTCGCTTCGCCGGCTTGGCGAGGCATTCGCCGAGCAACTGGTTGCGGAAATCATTCGGCATCGCCTGACGGAACGAGATCCCTCGAAGCGGGTGTTTGCGACGCCTCGAAGGCTCGCGGTGCTGATTCAAGACGTTCGCGCGCAAGGTCTCGATTCGGAACAGGAATTGGAGGGACCCGTCAGCTCAAACGGCAAGGCGGTTGAAGGTTTCGCGAGAAAGCACGATCTCGCGCCGGAGTCGCTCGAGCGCCGCCAGACTCCGAAAGGGGAGATCGTCGTCGCTCGCCTGAAGAGCTCCGGCGTCAGACTCGACGCCGTTCTTCCGGGGATCGTCGCCAGGGCCACGACCAGACTTCCCGTTTCCAGAATCATGCGATGGGGCGAGGGTGAAGCGCAGTTCGTTCGCCCGGTTCACGGACTGGTGATGATGCATGGAAAGCGCGTCATTCCCGGTACGGTGCTCGGGGTGCAGGCCGGCAACACGACGAGCGGACACCGATTCATGGGTGCAAGTTCGATTCGCCTGGCGAACGCCGACGAGTACGAGACGAAGCTGCGCAAGAACGGCAACGTCATCGCCGACTTCGCGACGCGCAAGGAGGAAATCGAGAGACAGCTGCGGGCCGAAGCCAAACGTCACCGGGCGGGTCTTGGCGATTACCAGGACCTGCTCGACGAAGTCTCGGCGCTGGTCGAGTTCCCGGCGGTCTACGCGGGCGATTTCGACGCCCCGTTCCTGGAGATTCCGCAGGAATGCCTGATCCTGACCATGCGGAAGAATCAGAAGTATTTCCCGCTGTTTGCCGCCGACGGCAAGCTGCTGCCGAAATTCCTCATCGTCTCCAATATGCGAGTCGCCGATCCCCGCCACATCGTCGGCGGCAACGAGCGCGTCGTCCGGCCGAGGCTGGAGGATGCGCGCTTTTTTTTCGACCAGGACCGGAAAGCCCGGCTCGAGGCGCGCGTGCCTCGGCTGGCGAAGGTCGTATACCACAACAAGCTCGGCAGCCAGCTCGAACGGGTCGAGCGCATCCAGTTGCTCGCGGGAAGGATCGCGCGCGACCTCGGTGCCGATGCGATGCTTGCCGAGCGCGCTGCGTGGCTCTCGAAGGCCGACCTGCTCACCGGGATGGTCGGCGAATTCCCCGAACTCCAGGGAACGATGGGCCGCTACTATGCGCTGCACGACGGCGAGCCGCAGGAGGTGGCCGACGCGATCGAAGCGCACTACCGCCCGCGCTTCGCCGCCGATACGCTGCCCGAGGAGCCGGTCGCCTGCGCGGTGGCGCTCGCCGACAAGCTCGACGCGCTCGCCGGGCTGTTCGGCATCGGACAGCAACCGACCGGCGAGAAGGACCCGTTCGGCCTGCGGCGTGCCGCCCTGGGGGTAATCAGGATCGTGGTCGAGCGCCAGCTTCCGCTTTCCCTGCACGAGCTGGTCAGCGCGGCGTTTGCCGGCTACGGCGGCAGGATCGGCGACGTGAACGCCGACCTCCAGATTTTCATGCGCGAGCGCTTCTCGGGCTATCTGAAGGAACTCGGCTACTCGACGCTCCAGGTCGATGCGGTCCTCAGCAGGGGCTTCGATCGCCTCAGTCAGGTGCCGCGACAACTGGAGGCGGTCAGGGCGTTCCAGGCGCTGCCGGAGTCCGAGAGTCTCGCCGCGGCGAACAAGCGCGTCGCGAACATACTCAGGCAAGCCGCGGCCAAGGGGGAGTCGTTCCGCAAGGCCGACCGGGAAACGCTGCAAGAGCCCGCGGAGATCGCATTGCTCGACGCCCTCAACGACGCCGCGGGCAAGGCGAACGCCTCCCTCGATCAGGGGGATTACGCGGGTTATCTCAAGAACTTTGCGGTCCTCAAGGCGCCCGTGGACGCGTTCTTCGACTCGGTCATGGTCATGGTCGAGCAGGATGCACTGCGCAGGAACCGCCTTGCGCTCCTCGCCGACCTGCGCGAGGCGATGAACCGGATCGCCGACATCTCGAAACTCGCCGCATGAAGCTCGCCATCCTCGACCGCGACGGCGTCATCAATTTCGACAGCGACGCGTTCATCAAGAATCCGGACGAATGGCGTCCGATTCCCGGCAGCCTCGACGCGATCGCGCGGCTCACTCAATCGGGATGGCGGGTCGTGGTCGCAACCAATCAATCCGGGGTCGGCCGCGGTCTGATGGACATGGCGAGCCTCAGCGCCATCAATTCGAAGATGCACAAGGCGGTGCTCCAGGCCGGCGGCCGCATCGAGGCGGTGTTCTATTGCCCCGACACGGCCGAGTCCGAGTCTCCCTGCCGCAAGCCCAAACCGGGAATGTTTTTCGCCATCTCGGAGCGGTTCAACATTTCGCTCGAACGCGTCCCCGCGGTGGGCGACGGCCTGCGGGATCTCCAGGCGGCGGCCGCGGCAGGGGCCCAGCCGATCCTGGTGCTCACAGGAAAGGGGGTCAAGACGCGCGCCGCCGGGGGGCTGCCGGAGGGCACGACCGTCTATCCGGATCTGGCGGCGGTGGCGCAGGCCCTGTGCCAATGAATGTCCTGCGCTCGATCGCCTTCGCGCTCGCCCAGATTCTCATCACGCCGCCCTATGCCCTGCTTGCGCTCGCGACCGTTCCGTTGCCCCGTCTGGTGCGTTACCGGATCATCTCCGGCTGGCCGCAAGCGATGGTCTGGCTGGCCAAAGTCCTGCTCAGGATCGACTACCGCGTCGTCGGTGCGGAGAAGCTTCCCAAGACCCCCGCGATCATCCTCTCCAAGCATCAATCTGCCTGGGAAACGCTCGCTTTCCATGCGATCTTCCCTCCGCAGGTGCAGGTGCTGAAGCGCGAGCTTCTGTGGATTCCATTCTTCGGATGGGGACTGGCGCTGACCAGTCCGATCGCGATCGACCGCAGCAGCGGAGTTCGCGCGCTCAAGCGCCTGGCGGAACTCGGCAGGACGCGGCTCGCCCAGGGATTCTGGATCACGATCTTTCCGGAAGGCACGCGAACCCTGCCCGGCAAACGCGGCAAGTACCACCTCGGAGGCGCATGGCTCGCGGTAAACTGCGGAGCCCCGGTCGTGCCGGTCGCGCACAACGCGGGCCTCGTGTGGGGCCGCAAGGCCTTCCTGAAGCGCCCCGGCACGGTTACGGTCGAGGTCGGTGCGCCGATCGATTCACGCGTTCACACGCCCGAGTCGCTCAACGCAAAGGTCGAGGAATGGATCGAGGGACGGATGACGGAGCTGTGCCACAAGGCCTAGCCCAGCTGCAACTCCCCTTCGATCTCCCGCCGCTGCCGCAGAAGATCGGAAGACTCCGCCAGCTCAGTCTCTCGGGCGATGTGCTGAGTTATCGCCTGGTCCGATCGAGGCGCAGCTCGATCGGCCTGCTCGCCTGCGCCGGCGACCTCGAGGTTCGAGCGCCTCGCCATGCCGCGATTGCCGAAATCGAGGCGTTCATCGCCGAGAAGGAGTCGTGGATCCGCAGGCGCCTCGCCGGGCCGCGACGCACTCACTTTGTCTGGGAGTCCGGTGCGAGCCTGACGTGGCTCGGACAGAAGATCACGCTGGTGCGGCGCCACGGAGAAACCGGGATGTGGCTCTCGAAAGGCGAGCTCCGCTTCGGAATAGACGACGGCGCGAGCCTCAGGAGCCGGGCGCTCGAATGGATGCAGTCGCAGGCCCGCGCGTTCTTCCGGGAGCGCGTCCTCGCGCTCGCGCGCCCGCTCGGACTGCAACCATCCGAGGTCGAGCTCTCGAA
>JBATEB010000112.1:0-12276 GCA_049663805.1 Burkholderiales bacterium
CTTGCGCGGGCAGTCAACGCCGGAGGCCGGATATGAAGAAGATCGAAGCGATCGTGAAGCCTTTCAAGCTCGACGAGGTGCGTGAAGCCCTCGCGGAGGTCGGGGTCACCGGACTGACCGTGACCGAGGTGAAGGGTTTCGGGCGCCAGAAGGGCCACACCGAGCTCTATCGAGGCGCGGAGTATGTCGTGGACTTCCTGCCCAAGGTGAAGATCGAGGTGGTGGTGACCGAGAAAATGCTCGAGGGCGCGATCGAAGCGATCGTCAAGGCCGCTCGAACGGGAAAAATCGGCGACGGGAAGATTTTCGTGACCGGGGTGGAGCAGGTGGTGCGCATCCGGACCGGCGAGATCGACGAGGCCGCCGTCTAGGAATTCGCCGACGCAGCGGCCCCTTCGCCGGCTATTTCCCTAGGCTTTCAGCAACACCAGGAGCGCGCCGCTTCCCCCCTGAGTCTGAGGCGCCTGGCTGAACGCGAGCACTTCGTTGCGCCGCGCCAGCCAGTGCTGGACTTTCCCCTTGAGCACCGGCTCGCGATTGGGCGAGCGCAGGCCCTTGCCGTGAACCACCCGTACGCAGCGCAGGCCTCGTTTGAGGCAGGCGCCGAGAAACGCCGAAAGCAGCCGGCGCGCTTCCTCCCGATTCAGGCCGTGCAGATCCACCACGTCCTGCACGATCCAGTGTCCCCGTCTGAGCTTCCTGAGGACGTCGCGACCCAGTCCTTCCCGCAGGTAGCACGCCTCTTCACCGCTTTCGAGCGATTGCTCCCAGGAAAGGAAGCCCGCCGCGCTTTCGGCGAGTGCGTCGCGATCGTCGAGGAGGGATTGCACCGGTACGGGCGGAGGCTGCTTCGCGACGAGCGACGCTCGCGGGGGCGCTTCCAGCGGAACGGCATCACGCACGGCGTCACGAAACAGGGCGGACTCGCCCTCGGGCAGGACGGGTTTCGTTGCCTTGCGCATGGGCGGCGGTCGCTGCGGCTTGTGCGGACTCAACGCAGGCCGTCGAGGAACTTCTCCGCGTCCAGCGCGGCGATGCAGCCGCTGCCCGCGCTGGTGACCGCCTGCCGGTAAACGTGGTCCTGTACGTCCCCGGCTGCGAAGACCCCGGGGACGCTGGTGGCGCTTGCGTTGCCCTCGCTTCCTCCGCGCGTGACGATGTAGCCGGCCTTCATTTCGAGCTGGCCGTCGAAAATCCCCGTGTTCGGCGTGTGGCCCACGGCGATGAACAATCCCTGAACGTCGAGTTTTTGCACGGCGTTCGTCTGAACGTCCTTGATCCGCACGCCGTTCACGCCCTTCGCGTCGCCGAGGACTTCGTCCAGCACGTGGTTCCAGCGGAGCTCGACATTGCCCCGGTCGAAGAGCTTCTGTTGCAGCATTTTCTCCGCCCGGAACTTGTCCCGGCGGTGGACGACGGTGACGCGCCGCGCGATATTCGAAAGGTACAGCGCCTCCTCGACGGCGGTGTTGCCGCCGCCCACGACGGCGACATCCTGTCCCTTGTAGAAGAACCCGTCGCAGGTCGCGCACGCCGACACGCCCTTGCCCATGAACTTCGCCTCGGATTCGAGTCCGAGATAGCGGGCCGAAGCTCCGGTGGCGACGATCAGCGCGTCGCAGGTGTATTCGCCGGCATCGCCTTCGAGCCGAAAAGGCCGTTCGCCGAGGTGCACCGCCTGGATGTGATCGAACACGATTTCGGTGTCGAAACGCTCGGCGTGCTTCTGGAATCGCTCCATCAGCTCCGGACCCTGAACGCCCTGGCTGTCGGCCGGCCAGTTGTCCACGTCGGTGGTCGTCATCAGCTGTCCCCCCGGAGCCAGCCCCGTGACGAGGAGGGGTTTCAGGTTGGCGCGCGCCGAATAGACCGCGGCGGTATAACCCGCGGGGCCGGAGCCCAGTATCAGCAGGCGGGCGTGTCGGGTCGTCTTTGACATATCAGCTCGATTGGGCAGAGAATGCGCGAATTCAACCGCGGGATGAGCGCAAATTATAGCGCGATGGAGGGAGCAATCCGGTCCCCGCGATGGGTCGGGAGTCAAGTCTGCTAAGATAGCGCCGTGACAAGCGGGCCTTCAGCTTCAGGAGGGGAACGGATGGCAGTCCCCGCAAGTGTGTCTATGCTGCTGCTGCGCAACGTGCCGCTCTTCTCGGTGCTGCCCGAGCATCAGCTGGCCCTGCTCACCAGCGTGGTCAGTCGAAAGCGGTTTTCCCGCGGTACGGCCATCATCGCAGCCGGCGACTCCACGGATTCGCTGTACGTGGTGATCTCGGGCCGGCTCAAGGTGATGATCAGCGACGACGAAGGGCGCGAGGTGATTCTCTCGATGCTCGGCCCGAACGAGTACTTCGGCGAAATGGGGATGATCGACGATCACCCGCGTTCGGCGAGCGTGGTGTGCGTCGAGCCTTGCGAGGTGCTTGGGCTTTCCAAGCGCGATTTCAAGAAGTGCCTCGAAGACAATTTCGAGATGGCCCTGACGGTCATGCGCGGCCTGGTCAAGCGCCTGCGCGACGCGGACGGGAAGATCGGCAGTCTTGCGCTGATGGACGTGTACGGACGGGTCGCGCGCCTGCTGCTCGAGATGTCGGAGACGGTGGACGGCCAGAAGGTCGTGGTCAAGAAGCTCGCGAAACAGGACATCGCCAAGATGATCGGGGCTTCACGCGAGATGGTCAGCCGGGTCATGAAGGATCTGCAGACGGCCGGCGCGATCGAAGTGCGCGGGGGATCGATCTTCCTGAAGGACAGCATCCTCGCGATCGACTGAGGCGGCCGGGTCCGGGCGGCTCATCTGCTAGAATTCCCGCATCGACCAGGATCCGGCGCGGCCGGGTCGCAAGACAGGCCGCCAGCGAGTTGAAACAGAAACAGGCACCCCTTCCCGGCAAGGTCGCCGCGCTGCTGCGCGAATCAAGGTTGTTCGTCCTGGCTGCGGCGGCCGTTTATCTTTCGCTCGTTCTCACCACCTTCAACCGGGCCGACCCGGGCTGGTCGCACACCGTTGCCGCCGGGGAGATTCGCAATCTTGGCGGGCGAGTCGGCGCCTGGATCGCCGATATTCTCCTGTACCTTTTCGGCATCTCGGCCTGGTGGTGGGTGGTGCTGGCGGTGTTTGCCGCGATCTGGACCTTCCGGCGCCTGGACGGCAGCCGCGGCGACTGGCGGTCCCTGGTCATCTCCCTCGCCGGCTTTGTCGTGCTGCTCCTCGCCTCGAGCGGGATCGAGGCGCTGCGGCTGTACTCGCTGAAAGTCACCCTTCCCCACGCTCCCGGAGGCCTCCTGGGGAACGTCGTGTCGACTGCGCTGCAGTCCGGATTCGGCTTCACCGGCGCCACCTTGATCCTGTTCACGCTGTGCGCGCTGACGCTGTCGCTGTTCACGGGGATCTCCTGGCTGACGGTCACGGAGAAGCTGGGGGCGGCGCTCGAGGCCTCGTACCTCTGGATCCTCGACCAGTGGCAGAACTGGCTGGATCGAAAGGCGGGCGCGATCGCCGCCGAAAGGCGCGAGGCGGTAGTCGACGAAAAGCGCGAACTGCTGATCGAGGAACACGCGCCGGTCCGGATAGAGCCGCCCGTCGTCGATATCCCGAAATCTCCCAGAGTCCAGAAGGAAAGGCAGGAGCCGCTTTTCCGCGAATTGCCCGACACGCCCCTGCCTCCGCTCAAGCTCCTCGATGACGCGGCCGGCAACCTCGAAGTCCTGTCGCCCGACACCCTCGAGTACACCTCGAGGCTCATCGAGAAGAAGCTCGGCGATTTCGGCGTACAGGCCAGGGTGCTTGCCGCCTACCCGGGCCCGGTCATCACCCGCTACGAAGTCGAGCCGGCGGTCGGGGTGAAGGGCAGCCAGATCGTGAATCTGGTGAAGGATCTCGCGCGCGCCCTGTCGGTGTACAGCATCCGCGTGATCGAGACCATCCCGGGGAAATCCACCATGGGGCTGGAAATCCCCAATCCGCACCGCCAGATCGTGCGCCTTTCCGAGATCGTGAGCTCTCGCGCCTACCACGAAATGCATGCGCCGCTCGCCCTCGCGCTCGGCAAGGACATCGGCGGCAATCCGGTGGTCGTCGATCTCGCCAGGATGCCGCACGTCCTGGTCGCCGGGACAACGGGTTCGGGCAAGTCGGTCGCGCTGAACGCGATGATCCTGTCGATTCTCTACAAGTCCGAGCCGCGCGATGTCCGGCTGATCCTGGTCGACCCGAAGATGCTGGAGCTGTCGGCCTACCAGGAGATTCCGCACCTGCTCGCGCCGGTGGTTACCGACATGCGACAGGCGGGAAATGCGCTCGCCTGGTGCATGGGCGAGGTCGAGCGGCGCTACCGGCTGATGTCCTGGATCGGGGTGAGGAATCTCTCCGGCTACAACCACAAGATCGCCGACGGCGAAAAGACCGGCAGCCCGCCGATGGACCCGGATTCGCTCGACTCGGGCGCGCCCCGTCCCCTGGAAAAGCTGCCCTACATCGTTGTGATCATCGACGAGCTGGCCGATCTCATGATGGTGTCGGGCAAGAAGGTCGAGCAGCTGATCGCGCGCCTCGCGCAAAAGGCGCGCGCCGCGGGCGTACATCTCATCCTCGCCACGCAGCGTCCGTCGGTCGACGTGATCACCGGCCTGATCAAGGCCAACATCCCGACGCGCATCGCCTTTCAGGTCTCCAGCCGCGTGGATTCGCGCACCATCCTCGACCAGCAGGGCGCGGAGTCGCTGATAGGGCAGGGGGACATGCTCTACCTGCCGCCGGGCGCGGGGATGTGCCAGCGCGTGCACGGCGCCTACGTCGCGGACCAGGAAGTGCACAAGGTGGTCGCTTACCTCAAGGCGCTGGGGCGGCCCGAGTACGTCGACGGCCTGCTCGACGCCGAGGAAGGCGAAGGCGGCGCGGAGCCGGGTCTGGGCGAGCAGGGGGGCGAGGCCGATCCCCTTTACGATCAGGCCGTGGAGATCGTGATGCGGACCCGGCGTGCGTCGATCTCGCTGGTGCAGCGGCACCTGCGCATCGGCTACAACCGCGCCGCGCGCCTGATCGAGCAGATGGAGCAGGCGGGCCTGGTGTCCGCGATGCAATCGAACGGCAATCGCGAAGTGCTGGTGCCGGCGAAGGCCGAATAATCGATGGCACCCCTTCTTTCCCTGACGGCCTGCCTCGCCGCGTTGCTGACGTTCTTTCCGACGGGCGTTTCGGCGGGGGGCCTGGAGCGCTTTGCGGAATTCATCGACAGGACGCTGACCGCTCGCGGCGGATTCGAACAGAAAATCTTCGACCGCAACCGCCGGCTGCTGCAGGAATCGAGCGGGGTGCTGGCGTTTTCACGGCCCGGAAAATTCCGCTGGAGCTACGAAAAACCCTACGCGCAGCTCATTGTCGGTGACGGGTCGAAAGTCTGGATCTACGACGAGGATCTCAAGCAGGTCACCGTGAAGAACCTGGGCCAGGCGCTCGGCTCGACTCCCGCGGCCCTGCTCGCGGGCAACAACGAGGCGATGCGGGCGTTCACCCTCGCGGATCGGGGCGAAAAGGGCGGCCTGGAATGGCTCGAGGCCGTTCCCCGCGACCGCGAGGGCAATTTCCAGTCGATCCGCATGGGATTCGGCGCCTCCGGCCTCGCGGCGATGGAACTGGTCGACAGCCTGGGGCAGAGGACGGAGCTCAAGTTCATTTCGCTCCGGCGCAATCCCCGCCTCGATCCCGGGCTTTTCCGCTTCTCGCCGCCTGAGGGCGCCGACGTGATCGGCGACGTCGACTAGCCGGTCGGGTGGCGGGCGAATGACCGACCTGTTCCCCGCGCCCGCGCCGGTGCCGCCGCTCGCCGAGGCGCTCAGGCCGCGGTCGCTCGAGGAGTTCGTCGGGCAGGAGCACCTTCTCGGGCCGGGCCGGCCCTTGCGCCTGGCGTTCGAGTCCCGCAAGCCGCACTCGATGATCCTGTGGGGGCCGCCGGGGGTGGGCAAGACCACGCTCGCCCGCCTGATGGCGCATGCCTTCGATGCGCAGTTCATCGCCCTGTCGGCGGTCCTGTCCGGCGTGAAAGACATCAAGGAGGCGGTGAGGCGGGCTGAGGAGGCGCTCGCCTCCTCCGGGAAGCGCACGATTCTCTTCGTCGACGAGGTGCACCGCTTCAACAAGGCGCAGCAGGACGCGTTCCTGCCCTTCGTGGAACAGGGCCTGCTCACCTTCATCGGCGCCACCACCGAGAACCCCTCCTTCGAGGTGATCGGCGCGCTCCTGTCGCGCGCGGCGGTCTACGTGCTGAGGAGCCTGTCGGACGAAGAACTGGGCCGACTGTTCGACCGCGCCGCCCGGCAGGCGCTGCCGGGTCTCGCGGTCGCGGCGAATGCGCGCGAGCGGGTGATCGGCCTGGCCGACGGGGACGCGCGGCGCCTCCTCAACATCGTCGAGCTGATCCAGACGGCCGCGGCGGGCGCCGGGGTGGAGACGATCGACGGCGACTGGGTGCAGAACGCCGTCGCGCGCAACCTGCGCCGTTTCGACAAGGGCGGGGACGCCTTCTACGACCAGATTTCGGCCCTGCACAAGTCGGTGCGCGGCTCCCATCCGGACGCGTCGCTGTACTGGCTCGCGCGCATGCTCGACGGCGGCGCCGATCCGCTCTACGTCGGCCGGCGCCTGGTGAGGATGGCGGTCGAGGACATCGGCCTGGCCGATCCGCGCGCGCTGCGGGTCGCGCTCGACGCCTGCGAGACCTACGAGCGCCTGGGAAGCCCGGAAGGCGAGCTCGCGCTCGGCGAAGCGGTGCTCTACCTCGCCTGCGCGGCGAAATCGAACGCGGTGTACCAAGCGTACGGCCTGGCGCGGGATTTTGTCGCCGCGGACGAATCGCGGCCGGTCCCCGAGCACCTGCGCAACGCGCCGACGAAGCTCATGAAAGAGCTTGGGTTCGGGCGGGATTATCGTTACGCTCACGACGAGGCCGGTGCCTATGCCGCGGGGGAGAACTACTTTCCCGAGGGGATGCCGGCGGTGAAGTGGTACGAGCCCAGCGACCGCGGGCTGGAGGCGAAGATCGCCGAGAAGCTCGCGTATCTGCGCGAGCTCGATCTCGCCAGGAAAAAGAAATAGGACAATCATGCTGGACCCCCAGATATTTCGCAGCGACATCGAAGGCACGGCGAGGCGCCTCGCCGCCCGCGGCCTCGCGCTCGACGTCGGGGCCTTCCTCGCCACCGAGCAGGAGCGCAAGGCGGTGCAGATCCGGACGCAGGAGCTGCAGGCCGCGCGCAACCAGTCCGCCAGGCGCATCGGGCAGGCGAAGGCCAGGGGGGAGGACGTCGCCGCGCTGCTCGCCGAAGCGGAGAAGGCCAACGCCGAGCTCGCGGACCTGGAACGGCGTCTCGAAGCGGTCCAGGCGAAGCAGCAGGATTTTCTGCTGGGGGTTCCCAACCTCCCGCACGAGTCGGTGCCGGCGGGGAAATCGGCCGCCGACAACGTCGAGGTCCGGAAGGTCGGGGCGTTGCGCCGGTTCGGTTTTGCGCCGAAGGACCACGTCGATATCGGTACCGCGCTGGGGCAGCTCGATTTCGACGCGGCGGTGAAGATCGCGGGCGCGCGCTTCGCCCTCATGAAAGGGCCGCTCGCGCGTCTGCACCGCGCGCTCGCGCAGTTCATGCTCGACGTCCACACGGGGGAGCACGGCTACACCGAGGTCTATGCGCCGTATCTCGTCAACGCGGAGAGCATGCGCGGCACGGGGCAGCTGCCGAAATTCGAGGCGGACCTGTTTCCCGTGCAGCACGGCGACCAGGGAAGGTTCTATCTCATCCCGACGGCGGAAGTCCCGGTCACCAACATCGTGCGCGACCAGATCGTGCCGCTCGAGCAACTCCCGCTCAGGTTCGTGTGCCACTCTCCGTGCTTTCGCAGCGAAGCGGGGTCCTACGGCAAGGACACGCGCGGCATGATCCGCAACCACCAGTTCGACAAGGTCGAGCTCGTGCAGATCGTGCATCCGGCGAGATCGTACGAGGCGCTGGAGGGTCTGACCGCGCACGCCGAGGAGATCCTCAAGCGGCTGGAGCTGCCCTATCGCGTCGTGACCCTGTGCACGGGGGACATGGGATTCGCCGCCGCCAAGACCTACGACATCGAAGTCTGGCTCCCGGGGCAGAACGCCTACCGGGAGATCTCCTCGTGCAGCAACTTCGAGGCCTTCCAGGCGCGGCGCATGCAGGCGCGCTTCCGCAACGAGAAAGGCAGACCGGAGCTGCTCCACACCGTGAACGGATCCGGCCTCGCCGTGGGGCGCACCCTGGTCGCGCTCATGGAGAACGGCCAGCGCGCGGACGGCGGGGTGGAGGTTCCGGCGGCGCTGCGGCCGTACATGAACGGATTGGAAGCGATCGTTCCCTAGGAGGCTCTGAACAACCCTGATTTCGTCGTTTCCGCGGACGCGGGAATCCAGGAATTTCAGCTGCTTGCTGGATGCCCGCCTTCGCGGGCATGACGTTACGTTGATCAGAGCTCCCCTGGGCCGAGCGGGTCGCCGACACGGGGGCCAATGCTAGAATCCCCGCTTCCGGAGAGGTGACGGAGCGGTTGAACGTGCCGGTCTCGAAAACCGGAATACGCGCAAGCGTATCGTGGGTTCGAATCCCACCCTCTCCGCCAACCCTTGGCGGTAACTGCCAAAGCCCTCGCCGTTCGCCTGAGGAAGCCAGCACATGCATATCCTGCTCACTGCCGAGGAAGCGCGCGTACTGGGATCACTGATGGAAAAGGAAGTCTCGACGCCCGACCACTACCCGTTATCGCTCAACGCGCTGACCCATGCGTGCAATCAAACCACCAGCCGCGACCCCATAGTCCGCTACGACGAAGACACGGTGGTACGCGCGCTGGAAGCTTTGCGGGGAAAGAAACTGCTGCGGGAGGTCGATCAGGCAGGAGGGCGCGTGCGCAAGTATCAGCAGCAATTCAGCAAGTGGCACGATCTCGATTCGCAGGCGCATGCGGTGATGACCCTGCTGTTGCTGCGCGGCGCGCAGACTGCGGGCGAGCTGAAATCGCGCTCCGATCGGCTCGCCGAGTTTCGCGATCTGGCGGAGGTCGAGGCCGTGCTCGGACGGCTGGGCGCGCGCAACCCGCCGTTCGCCGCGCGCCTGTCGCGGCTTCCGGGCACCAAGGAGTCCCGCTACATGCATCTGTTATGCGGGGAAGTGGATGCGGCGGCGCTGGCCGAGGGCGAGCTCGCCGTGGTGGGTTCAGCCGGACAGTCGCTGTCGGACCGGGTCTCGCGGCTCGAAGCCGACGTGGCGAAATTGCGGGAGGAGTTGTCGGTGTTCCGCCGGCAATTTGAATAGTTCGCGGCCGTGGACCCCGCTTCGGTCTGCCTGTCGGCTTTTCCTCCGAATTGCCGAAACCGCGACAGTTCGCGCCAAGGGTGCTTTCCGACTTTGCCCTCCGCTGCTCCAGGCCCCCTTGAATCGTGGGGTTTCCGGCTCGAAGGGGGCTCGCCCCGCACCCGGGATGTGCCGGAGGCAAGCCTTGAAATGCCTTGAAACCAAGGCGAGATCCTGCTCGCGGGCGCGGTCCGAATGCAGGCGCGAGGCCCGGGAGCCCGACCCGGAGTCCGAAACGGAAGAGTGGCATGGACCATGCGTAACCTACCGATCGTGATTTCCTATGGCTTTGTCATAGGGCGGTGCGAATTCGTCCCTGAGAAGGGACGGGGCGCGTCGCGGCAGGGAATGGCGTCGAGTTCGGGGGGCAGGTGAGCGTTCGCATTTTCGGGCACTACGTGTCGTTGCCGCTGCTGCTGTTGATGCTTGCAGAGACGGCCATTCACGTGGGCGAGGTCCACGTCGCCGTGTCCCTGCGCTTCCAGGACGCATCCTTCCAACTGCTGTCCGCCACCGGCGATCCCGTTTGGGTTCTGCCGCGCGCGTTGTTGTACGGCTTTGTTCTGCTCGCGGTCATGACCGCTTTCGGTCTGTACGGCCCGTCGATGCAAGGGAACGACCGCGAATACCAGGTGCGCTTCCTGGCGAGCTTTCCGGCGGGAGCGATCATCATGGCGATCGTCTTCTATGCCATACCGGAAATCGCCCTGGGTCGCGGCGTCATGGCGATGAGTCTGCTGTTCTCGGTCGTCCTTGCCGCACTGGCGAGAGGGATTTTCTTCGGGGTGATGGGACGCCAGGCTTTCAAGCGCCGGGTGATCGTGCTCGGGACCGGGTCCCGCGCCGCCGGCGTCGAAACGCTGTTGCGCAAACTGGGTTCGAGGGCGGGTTTTCACCTGGTCGGGTTCGTCCATTGCGGAGACGAACATTCCGGGCTGGACAGGTCCAAGCTGGTCGGGGACTGCGACGCCTTGCGCGCCCTGGTCGAGCGGCACCGGGCCGACGAGATCGTCGTCGGGGTCAGAGACCGGCGCAATGGATCCTTTCCGGCATCGAAACTCCTCGAGTGCAAGCTCGAGGGAATCAGCGTCGTGGACTTGCCGACTTTCTTCGAGCGGGAGACCGGCCACGTTCAGCTGAATTCCCTGAGCGCGAGCTGGATAATCTTTTCAGAGGGATTTTCCAGGACCGGTTTCGACAAGGCGCTCAAGCGCGCTTTCGATATTCTCGTAAGCTCGATCATGCTGGCGGCAACCCTCCCGGTGATGGTTGCGGCGACCCTTGCGATCTGGCTTGAGACGGGCCGGCCGATCCTTTACCGCCAGAAGCGGGTGGGGGAGTCCGGACAGGTGTTCGAAATGCTCAAGTTTCGCAGCATGCGCGCCGACGCGGAAAGGGACGGGGTAGCGCGATGGGCGAAGAAGAACGACGATCGTGCCACCAAAGTAGGCAGATTCCTCAGGGTTTCGCGCGTCGATGAGCTGCCGCAGCTCTTCAACGTATTGCGCGGTGACATGAGCTTTGTCGGCCCGCGGCCCGAACGGCCGCCATTCGTAAACGAACTGAGCCAGAAGGTGCCCTTCTACGCGAGCAGGCATTCGGTGAAGCCGGGCATCACGGGATGGGCACAGATCCGCTATCCCTACGGCGCGTCGGTCGACGACGCGGTGGAGAAGCTTCAGTTCGATCTCTACTACGTGAAAAATCATTCCTTGTTTCTCGACCTGGTCATTCTTTTCCAGACGGCGCAAGTGGTGCTGTTTGGAAAGGGCGCGCGCTAGGGAAGGGTTGTCATCAAACGGAACTGGGAGGAGGTATAATCCCAGCCCTTGTCCGTCTGGGTGATTGGCGTCCCCTGGATTTCTTCGAAAACCGATCCCCGATGTTGCTGTCCGATGAGGTTCCGGAGTTGCCCCGGCAAGGCTGAAAGCGGATTTCAGGGCGGGAAGACAAATTCGGCGAGGTGAGCAATGAAGCAATTTCGGTGGGTCGGCATTCTCGTCGGGACATTGATCCTGGCCGGTTGCGAGAATCTGCCTGTTTCTGATTCCGCCCGGGAAGCGGCTCAGCAACCCAATAGCATAGAGGGAGACTACCGCATCGGTGTCGACGATCGCGTCCAGGTGACCGTCTGGCGTAACCCGGAACTGTCCATCATCGGGCCGGTACGGCCCGATGGAAAGATCTCGGTGCCGCTCGTCGGTGATGTCGAGGCCGGCGGCCGCACGCCGAGCGAGGTGGCCGAGAGCATCAAGAAGCAGCTTTCCGCCTATATCCGCGACCCCAACGTGGCCGTGATCGTCACGGAACTGCGTTCATATGAATACCTCTCGCGCGTGCGCGTTACCGGCGCGGTGCGCACGCCGAAATCGATACCCCACCGTCGCGGCATGACGGTGCTCGACGCCGTACTCGAAGCCGGAGGGATAAACGACTTCGCCTCGGCCAACAGCACCAAACTCTACCGCAAGGCCCAGAGCAAGACCGAAGTGTTCGATATCGAGCTCGGCGACATCCTGAAGAAGGGCCGGCTCCAGACCAACCTGTCACTCAGGCCCGGCGATGTGATCACCGTTCCCGAGCGACTGTTCTAGCGAAACCGCTTGCCGCGGGAGCGCAGAATGCAGCGGTGGCCCGGACGATTCACCGGAGGCTCGTCTACCCGTGGTTCCCGTCGCGCCGATCGCCCGTTTGGGGCATTCGTCCCGGTGAACGCGGCGATGCCGACGGCGAGTCCGCTTTGGCCAGAGGCCCGCAGGGCATCGACCCGCATCCTGTGGGATTGAAGCATCATCGTCCAGCCCCCGGTTCAGGGCGCTGCCGCCGCGACCGGCGCCCCGGATCGGAGCAACAACGCGCGCGCGACCTTCCCCGGGGCGCCCGGGCGGGCGGTCGGGGTCGCTCGGG
>JBATEB010000113.1:0-2174 GCA_049663805.1 Burkholderiales bacterium
GGCTACGATCCCGAGACCTACCGCGAGCGCTTCGCGACCTTGCGGGCGGCGGTCGAAGGCCCCGGTGGCGTCTTCGCCGATCTGCACGACGCGCTGCCTGCGTCGATGTTCGAGGACAACGTCGGTCACTTCAATCCGGAGGGCGCGGCCCGCATGGCCGACCTCCTCCGCCCGGTCGTCGAGCGAGAGGTCGATGCGGCCTTGCGGGAGCGACCACATTCAGTGACCGAAGCCGATCGACGATGATCTCGGCTGCGAGGCACGCGGCCGGGGACGGTCCAGTGCACGTCGATGAGGTGGAAGCGGGCGTCTCGTCAGCGCCGAAGCGCGCGCAACCGGCTAGCCCGCATTTCTCACTGAAAAAGGAGCACCGCGCCGTTCGACCTGCTAAACGATTCTTTGCGAAGAGAAATCGGGAGGCAGGAGGTGCGGCGCGGTGCGGACAGACTGTAGAGAAGCGCAGCTCACATTCCAAGGGCTGGGGCGGCGGCAGGTGGTGGCGAACTTCGGGGCGGGCCGGCTGAGTACCGAGGCGGGAGGCCTCGTGCTACTGCGCGAAGTGGCCGAGCGGAGCGGCCTGCTGCGGCAGTTTGCGGCCGGCTTCCGGGACCATCGGGATCCGGCGTTGATCGAGCATTCCGTCGAGTCGCTGGTGACCCAGCGCATCCTGGCGTTGGCGTGCGGCTACGAAGACCTCAACGACCACGACGTGCTGCGCGACGATGTGCTGCTGGCGGCGGCCGCGGGCAAGGGCGATGTGACGGGGGCGCAGCGGCGGCGCGCCCGGGACCGGGGGCACGCGCTGGCGGGGAAGAGCACGCTCAACCGGTGGGAGCGCACGCCCGCCGACGCCACCGCCGCGAGCCGGTATCAGAAGATCGTCTACGACGGGGCGGCGCTCGAAGCCTTCTTCGTGGACGCGTTTGTCGCCGCGCACCCGACACCGCCGGCCGAAGTGATCCTCGATCTCGATGCGACCGATGATCCGGTGCACGGGGGGCAGGAAGGGCGCTTCTTCCACGGGTACTATCGCACGTACTGCTATCTGCCGCTCTACATCTTCGCGGGGGACTTCCTCCTGGCGGCGAAGCTGCGCCGGGCCGATGGGGATGGCGCCGCGGGCGCGGTGGAGGAGGTGGCGCGGCTCGTCGGGCAGCTGCGCGCCCAGTGGCCGACGGTGCGGGTGATTGTGCGCGGGGATTCGGGCTTTGCCCGCGAGGCCCTGATGGCGTGGTGCGAGGCGCACGCGGTGGACTTCGTGCTGGGCCTCGCGCGCAACGACCGGCTCGAGGCCGAGCTGAGCCTCGAGCTCGCGCTGGCGGCGATCGCCTGTGCGGTCACCCAGGCCCCGGTGCGGCGCTTCAAGGACTTCGTCTACCAGACGCGGGCGAGCTGGACGCGCGCGCGGCGGGTCGTGGGGAAGGCCGAGCACCTGCCGGGCAAGGCCAATCCGCGCTTCGTCGTCACCTCGTTGGCACCCGAGTCCTGGGCCGCAGCGGCCCTCTATGAGCGGCTCTACTGTGCTCGCGGCGACATGGAGAATCGGATCAAGGAGCAGCAGCTCGGCTTGTTTGCCGACCGGACGAGCACCGCGACGATGCGGGCGAATCAACTGCGGTTGTGGATCGCGAGTGCGGCCTACGTGCTGGTCCACGAGCTGCGACGGGTGGGCTTGCGCGGGACCGCGCTGGCCCACGCGCAGGTCTCGACGCTGCGCACGCGGCTCTTCAAGCTCGGCGGCCTGGTCCAGGTCAGCGTGCGCCGGATCGTCGTCGCCTTCAGTGGGGTCTTCCCACTGCGCCAGCTCTTCCGGCAGGTGCACGCCAACCTCCTCGCCGGCTACCCCCGGCGCTGCTGAGCCGCGCCCGGTCCGTCCGGTCCGGCGGCGCCGTCCGATCGCTCCCTGCGCGGCGGGGGCGGTGCGGTCTGCCCAGCCGCGGTCGCGGCCCGGCGATTTCCCGCTCACCCCGGCGTCGCACATCGCCCGGCGTTCGCCGCATGCGCGCCGTCTCCCCGTTCCCCCCCGTATCGAGTCTGCCGGACCCTGCGCCTGTCGCGCTGGTGAGAAATGCGGGCTAGGTCCATGCATGGCGATGCCTGGGATCGGGCATCGCACGAGCTCGGCTCGGGTGGTGATGCGGTCGCATGGGCGATCCGCCGAAGCTGCTCGACCG
>JBATEB010000114.1:0-1946 GCA_049663805.1 Burkholderiales bacterium
TCCTCGAAACGGCAGTAAGTTACTGAATAAACAAAACCCTAGGCGACATTCTTACAGTGAATAGTGGGGACAGTCAAATCCAGCTGCGGCCCCGCGGAGGGGAGGCGCTACGCGCCAGGGCACGACCGGAGCCGGGCGCGTGGTCCGCGCCCGGGAGGCGCCCGTGAGAGCGAATTGCGGCGCCGCGCGGTCGCGAGCCCGGGATCGGCTCGCCGCCGCTCAGCCGCCGAGGAGCGTCCCCGGGGTGAGACCGTTCTGCGCGGCAAATTCGGCGGCGGACACTTTCTTTCCGTCCTCGTGCTTTGCCTTGAGGACTTCGATCCGCCCCCCCTGCGCCGTCACGAAGAAACTCGAAGCGCCGATCTCGGACACTTCCCCGATCTTGCCCTTCACCGCGCCGAAGGTACGGACGATGTGCTTGCGGCAGTCGTAGATCTGCACCTTCTTGCCGGCGAGCGTCGTCCAGGCGCCGGGTGCCGGATTAGCGGCGCGTATGAGGTTGTGCACCATGTCGACGTGGCTCGCCCAGTTGATCCTCGCTTCGGCCTCGCGGAACCAGCCCTCGTAGGAGGCCTGGCTCTCGTCCTGCACGACTTCCTTGTGCTTGCCGGCGACGACCCGATCGGCTGCTTCCAGCATCGCCTGCACTCCCATCGGGAAGAGACGGTCGAAGTACACGCTGCCGATCGTGTCGTCTGGCCCGATCGGGGTCTCCTTCTGCAGGATCACCGGACCTTCGTCGAGTCCGTCGGTCGGACGGAAGATGCTGAGGCCGGTCTTCGTGTCGCCGCGCACGATCGGCCAGTTGATCGAGCTCGGGCCGCGGTACTTCGGCAGCAGGGACGGGTGGTACTGGATGGTGCCGTGCTTCGGTATTTTCACGAACTCCTGCGGCGCGAACTGCAACACGTAGGCCATGATGCCGATATCGGCATTCGCCGCTTTCATCGCCTCGATCGCCTCGGGCGATTTCAGCGACTTGAACTGGTGCACCTTGAGGCCCTTCTCCTGCGCCGCGACGCGGAGTGCATCGGGACGCGCGCCATCCTTCTCCGGGGCGCAAAAGACGCACGCGACCTCGTCCCTGCGAGCGAGAAACGCGTCCAGAACGCCTTTTCCGAAGTCCTGCTGCCCGATAATCACAATGCGCATTCTCGATCACTCCTGTTCGTTGTTTCGGGCCGCGAGTTGAGCGGCACGTGCGTCCGCTCGAACTCGCGGACGTAAAGCGGCGGCCATGCCGTCCGCCTTTACGCGGCCTTCTTCGGCGGCGCCGAGAACGCTCCGGCGCTCTTCAGGGCGCCGATCCTGGACTCGTCGTAACCGAGCACCTGGGCGAGGACTTCCTCGGTATGCTCGCCGAGAGTCGGGCTGCGCTTGATGACCGCCGGCGAAGCGGAGAGCTTGATCGGCATGCCGACGTTGTACCACTTGCCGCGCTGCGGGTGATCGAGCTCGACCCACATGTCGCGGCCGCGCACGTGCTCGTCGGTGGCGAGGTCCTGGGTGCTCATGATCGGGCCGCAGGGCACGTCGAGCGGATTGAGGATCGCCATGACCTCGCGCTTGGTGTACTTTTCGGCGAACTTGTTGATCAGCGTCCACATGAGCTGCTGGTTCTTGCGCCGCTCGCCGATGGTGGCGAAGTGCGGGTCGGCCGCGAGGTCGGGCATGCCGATCTCCGGTCCGATGCGCTTCGCGAGGGCGGCCCATACCGCCTCCTGCACGACGACGTAGAGCCAGTCGTTCGCTCCGTGCGGCTTGCAGTGAATCGCGTTGCCCAGTTGCCCGCCGCCGGAGTCGTTGCCGGCGCGGGGAACATCGCCCATGCCTTTGTAGGTGGGAACGGAATACTCCGGCATGTCTCCGCGCTGCAGGCGCTGATGGTCGCGGAATTTGACGCGGCACAGGTTCATCACGCCGTCCATCATCGCCACCTCGACGTA
>JBATEB010000115.1:0-9791 GCA_049663805.1 Burkholderiales bacterium
GCCTCCTCCTGCGTCAGGCCCGCGAGCGCGGCGAGCTTCAGATCGACGCCGGGTCCCTGGTGCGCCAATTGCAGCAGCGCCCGGTCGTCCCCTTCGGCCGCGAGAATTTTTTCCCGCCAGGCTTGCACGTCGGCTTCGGAAATCCCCGGCGCAGACCGCGCGCCGGGTTGATGCGACGCGCCGCCCGGCGGCTTTGCCGCAGCCGGGACAGGTGTCACGCTCTTCTTGGACCCGTTTCCAAACATTCGGCGAGCGCCGTGAGACTTGGACAGGCCCCTATTGTGACCATGTTCAGAATCAATGCAACCGAGTCGTCGCGGCCGGGTCTGCAACTCGCGAAGGCGCAGGGCACACACCCGCGACGAACGCAGGCACGCTTCTTCAGCTCGACCCGATCGTCAACGCGGCGCGCCCGATCACCTCGCCCCGCTCGAGGCGCTCGTGCAGCGCCTCGGCCTGCTCCAGCGGGCGGATATCGCTCACCATCGGCCAGACTTCGCCGCGCGCCACCAGCTCGAGCGTCTCCAGGATCTCCAGGCGCGTGACGTAGCGGCTGCCGAGGAGATCCTGCTCCTTCGCCAGCATGTCCCGCGCCGAAGCCTGGAACGGCTGGCCGGCGCCGCCGAGCGTGACCAGCCGCCCGCGCCGCCCGAGCGCTTTCGCTCCCGCCTCGAGCGTCGCCGCGGTGGACACGTAATCGATCGCCACGTCGATGCCCTCGCCGCGCGTGAGCTCGAGCAGCGCCTCGGTCACGCCGCCCCGCGAGGCGTCGACCACCTCGTCGGCGCCGGCGCTCCGGCAGGCCTCGAACTTTTCCCCGGCCCGCTCGACCGCGATGACCCGCGCCCCGGCCCACTTCGCCATCATCAGCTGATGGATGCCCAGGCCGCCGCCGGCCCCGAAAACGGCGACGGTCTCGCCGGCTCGTATGCGTGCGCGCCCGAGCACCTTGTAGGGCGTGGCGAGCGCATCGGTGATCACGCCGATTTCGGCGGGGTGGGCGCGGTAATCCAGTCCCTCGGGCAGCTTGAGGAAGATATGCGCGGGCAGCTTGAGGTACTCGGCGTAGCCGCCGTCGCAATTGCGGCCGACGTTGCCGCCCGAGTTCTCGCACAGCGGCTCGAGCCGGGCGAGGCACCAGCGGCAGTGGCCGCAGTTGAGGTAGTAGTAGGCGGTGACGCCGTCCCCGACGGCGAGGCCGCTCACCCCGGCGCCGACGGCGACGATCTCGCCCGCGATTTCATGGCCGATGATGAGCGGAAAATCGGCCGCGGTGCGGCCCGCCTTCACGTGCTGGATCGTCAGTCCGGAGCCGCAGGCGAGCACGCGCGCGACCGCCTCGCCGGGCCCGGGGACGGGGTCCGGAACCCGGGCCGGCTCGAACGCGGTGTTCGGCCCCCGCAGCATCATGGCTTTCATGACGTCCTCGTCCTTTCTTTCGAGCTGCCTCAGTCCGCGAACATGAAATTCGCCGCCTTCAGGAACAGCGTACGGTTGACGCCGTCCGAATGCAGGAACGCCGCCGCGTCGCGCACCAGCTTTTCGACGCCGAATTCCTTCATGTAGCCGTGGCCGCCGTGGATCTCCAGACACCAGGTGGCGATCTTCCATGCCGCCTGCGAGGCCATGGCCTTGGGCAGCGCGCCGAGCGTCCGGTCCCATCCGTGCTCCGGGTGGTCGGCCAGCCAGCAGGCGCGGTGAACGTAGGAGCGCGAAGCATCGATCAACATGCGCATCTCGGCAAGCCGGGCGCGGATGCCGTCGTGCTCGATCAGCGGCCTGCCGCCCTGGACGCGCGTCTTCGCCCAGTCGATCGCCTTGTGGTGCAGCGCGACCGCGACCCCGAGCACCGATGCGCCCGCATAGGCGTTCGATTGCGGGAAGAACCGGGCCAGCACCTCGAACCCCTTGCCCGCCTCGCCGACGACGTTCTCGTCGGGAACGAAGCAATCCTGGAAGACCAGCTCGGCGTTGTTGGCCAGGCGCTCGCCCATCTTGTCGTGCACGCGGCCGATCGTGAATCCGGGCCGGTCGCGCTCCAGCAGAAAGCAGGTCGAGCCTTCGGAGAGGGCTTTGCCCTTTTCCGTCTGTGCGAAAAGCAGATAGTGGCCGGCGCGATTGCCGTTGGAGATGAAGTGCTTCATGCCGTTGACGATCCAACCGCCCGCGGTCTTGCGCGCGCCGGTGCGAAACGGCGTCGGAAACGGCAGGAAATAGTTCGACGCGTTGTCGGGCTCGGTGATGCCGATCGCGAGCAGGCCGCGCCGGTCCCGGGCGAACTGCGGCAGGACGCGCGCCTGCTGCTCCGGGTTGAGCGCCTTCTGCATGATCTGCGCGATCTTCAGGGTCTGGGCGAAGATGACCGAGACGCCGATATCGCCCCGCGCCAGTTCCTCGATCACCATCGCCGTCGTCAGCGAGTCGGTGCCCAGCCCGCCCCAGGCTTCGCCCAGCGTCATGGTGCGGATTCCCAGATCGTGGGCCTTCTCGACGATCTCCCAGGAGAAGCTCTTCTCCGGATCCGGGTTGGCGTCGAGCGCCGCGGCGCGCGGCCTGACCTCGCCCTCGACGAAGCGCGCGACGGTCTCCAGGATGGCGCGCTGGTCGCGGCTGAGGATGAAGATGTCTTCCATGCGTTTGCTCCCGGTTCGATCGGCCGTCCCTTTCCGGGATCGCGCGCCGCGATTCAGAAAATACGCCCGGCTTGCGGGCGGCGGCGCGAAGGCTCCATCATGGGGACCGGGTCGACCTCTTGTCGGCTGGGCAGGTCGATTGGTATTGTAGCCTCCCGCATCGGGGTGGCCGATCCGGGAAGTCCACAGCTGAGGCGCCGTATGCTCGAGGGGTATCGCCGTTTCGCATCGGGCCGGGCTCACGACCTGCTGATGCGCCTTCCCATCGTCACCTACACCGTCTGGTTCCTGGTCATCGAACTGCGCTCGATGCGAAGGTTCATCGAGGCGCGCCCGTACGGTGCCGGGTTCGACTGGGAATTCGCGCTCGCCTCGGGGGCGCGCGGATCGGTGATCCTGTTCCTCGCGCTGCTCGCCGTGTTTCATCTGGTGCGCGCGCGGCCGACGATGAAATCGCGCGGCCTCTCGCCGCGGGTCTCCGCTCTCGCGGGCCTGACGCTCGCGAACCTGGTGTTCCTGTTTCCCCGGGCGCAGGATTCGGGCGCGCTGCACCTCGCCTCGCTGGTCCTCGTCCTGGGCGGAAACTACTTCTGCCTGGTCGCGCTGCTCAAGCTCGGCCGTTCGCTCTCGATCATGCCGGAGGCGCGGCGACTGGTCACCGACGGCCCCTACCGCTACGTCCGGCACCCGCTCTACCTCGCCGAAGCCATCGTGCTCGCGGGTATCTTCCTGCAGTTTCGCTCGCCGCCGGTCGCACTCATCGTCATCGCCGTATTGGGGTTTCAGCTCCTGAGGATGCACTACGAGGAAGGCGTGCTGCGAACGGCCTTTCCCGAATACGCGGACTACGCCCGGCGGACCGCGCGCCTGATTCCCGGCGTCTATTAGGGCCCGCGCAGTGAAAAACATGCTGCTTGCGCTGGCGCTGATCGCCGCGGCCGTGGCCGCGGTTTATTTCTATCCGGCCGGCGGTCCCTACTATCCGTCGGTGGGCTACGCCGACCCCGACGGCTCGCGCTTCACCTTCCTGCACCAGCCGGTGAGCGCCGAGCGCGGCTGCCGCGACATCACCGAGCGCCTCGCCTCGCCGCTGCGCAAGCAATGTGCCGCGTGCCTGCAGCCGGCCCGATGCCCAGGCGCCGTCCCGCCCGAATGGCGCGACGCGCTCGAGGACCGGCCGGTGACCGGGTATACGGTCAGGGCGGGCAAGCAGCGCATCCTGGTGGCGGGGGCCCAGGCGGCGAAGGTGTGCGCGCTGCTCGAGCAGCAGATCAGGAGCCAGGGCCTCGCGAGCGCGCGCTGCGTGGCGCCGGGCGCGAACTGAAGCGCCGCGTTCGTCAGCGCTGCTTGTTGAGGAAGGTCGTGATCGCGCGGTTGAACGCCGCCGGCTGCTCGAGGTTCGACAGGTGCGAGGCCGAGGGAATCACCACCAGCTCCGAGCCCGGCAGCGCGGCGTGGATCTCGCGCGAGAGCTCGACCGGCGTTCCCGCGTCCTGCTCGCCGACGATCACCAGCGACGGGCAGCGGATCTCCTTCAGGCGCGCGGTGAGGTTGATCCGCGGAATCGCCGCGCAGCAGCCGGCGTAGCCCGGAACCGGGGTCGCGCGGATCATCGCGCTCACCCGCGCGGTGACCTCGGGATGGCTCTTCCTGAAGGGTTCGGTGAACCAGCGCTGGAGCGTGGTCTCGACCAGAGCCTCCATGCCTTTCTCCTGCGCGGTCTTGATGCGGCCTTGCCACAGCGGCAGCGCCTCGGGCCCATAGCGGCTGGTGGTGTCGGCGAGGACGAGGCTCGCGAACATGCCGGGGAACTTGAGCGCGAAGCTCTGGCCGATCATCCCGCCCATCGACAGCCCGATCCAGTGGCAGCGCTCCACCCCCAGCCCCTGCAGCAGGCCGTGCACGTCGTAGGCGAGCATGTCGAGGGTGTACTCGCCCGAAGGCGCGTCGCTCTTGCCGTGCCCGCGCGTGTCGAAGCGCAGCACCTTGAAGTTGCGCCGCAGCAGCGCCGCCTGCTCGTCCCACATGGACAAATCGCAGGCGAGCGAGTGGCTCATCGCGACCCAGGGGCCGCTGCCTTCGACGGTGTAGTTGAGTTCGATGCCGTTGGTTTTGATCTTCACGCGGGAAGTCCTCGGAGTCTTCGGCGTTCGATGCCGCTCGATTTTATATTCACGTCTTCGCTCCTGCGAATCGTTCGCCCGCGCCTTCGCGGGCGAGATAGTCCCGGTAGGCGGCGGCGATGCCGGTCTTGAGATCGATCTTCGGCGACCAGCCGAGCTTCTTCAGCCGGGTCACGTCGAGCAGCTTGCGCGGGGTGCCGTCGGGCTTGCCGGCGTCGAACTCGAGCGTGCCGCGAAAGCCGACAATCGCGGCCATCGCGCGCGCGAGCTCTGCGATCGTCTGGTCCTCGCCGCAGCCGATGTTGATCAGCGGGAAGGCGTTGGGTCCCCGCAGCACCTCGGAGAACGCTTCCTCCGGAAGGTCCATCAGCATCACGCAGGCATCGGCCATGTCGTCGCTGTGCAGAAACTCCCGCCGCGGCGAGCCCGTGCCCCAGACCACGACGCGGTCCTGCCCGCGGAGCTTCGCCTCGTGCATCTTGCGCATCAGTGCCGGCAGCACGTGCGCGCCCTCGAGATCGTAGTTGTCTCCCGGTCCGTAGAGGTTGGTCGGCATGGCGGCGAGGTAGCGCGCGCCGTATTGCTGGTTGTAGCTGCGGCACATCTCCACCCCCGCGATCTTGGCGAGCGCGTAGGCGCGGTTGGTGAACTCCAGGGGCCCGGTCAGGAGGTACTCCTCCTTGATCGGCTGCGGGCAGTCGCGCGGATAGATGCAGGAGGACCCGAGGAACAGCAGGCGCTTGACGCCGTTGCGCCAGGCCTCGTGCATGACGTGGGTCTGGACGGCGAGATTGGACCGGATGAACTCCGCGGGACGGCTGTTGTTGGCGAGAATGCCCCCGACCTTTGCCGCCGCGATGAAGACGTACTCGGGTTTCTCCCGCTCGAAGAAAGTCCTTACCGCGAGTTGGTCGGTCAGCTCCAGCTCGGCATGGGTCCGGGTGACGAGATTCCGGTGGCCGGCCGACTGCAGCCGCCGCAGGAGCGCCGAGCCGGCCAGGCCGCGGTGGCCGGCGACGTAGACGCGCGAATCGGACTTCATCATCGGCAGCGCGAACGGCGCTACTCGTTGCGGGTGTAGGCGTCGAAGCCGTGGCTTTGGGCCAGGCGGTCGCGTTGCGCCTCTTTCAGGTCGGCGCGGACCATCTCGGCGACCAGCTCGGGAAAGCGCACTTTCGGCGACCAGCCGAGCTTCTTGCGCGCCTTGCGGGCGTCGCCGAGCAGGCTCTCCACTTCCGCCGGCCGGAAGTAGCGCGGATCGACGGCGACGACCGAGCGGCCTTCGCGGTCGTAGGCCCGCTCCTTTGCCCCCTTGCCCTTCCAGCGCAGCGGCATGCCGAGCTCCTTCGCCGCGGCGTTGACGAAGTCGCGCACGCTGTGCTGCACCCCCGAGGCGATCACGAAATCCTCGGGCTGCTTGCGCTGGAGCATCAGCCATTGCGCCTCGACGTAGTCGCGCGCGTGTCCCCAGTCGCGCCGGGCGTCGAGGTTCCCGAGGTAGAGACGGTCCTGCAGCCCGAGCGAGATGCGCGCGAGCGCGCGCGTGATCTTGCGCGAGACGAAGGTCTCGCCGCGGACCGGCGACTCGTGGTTGAAAAGAATGCCGTTGCACGCGAAAAGCCCGTAGGCTTCGCGGTAATTGACCGTGATCCAGTACGAGTAGAGCTTGGCGACCCCGTAGGGCGAGCGCGGATGGAAGGGCGTCGATTCCGATTGCGGCGTCTCGCGCACCAGGCCGAAGAGCTCCGAGGTCGAGGCCTGGTAGAAGCGCGTCTTGTCCTTCAGCCCGAGAATCCGGATCGCCTCGAGCAGGCGCAGCGTGCCCAGGCCGTCGGCGTCCGCCGTGTACTCGGGCTCCTCGAAGGACACCGCGACGTGGCTCTGCGCGGCGAGGTTGTAGATCTCGTCGGGCTGGACCTCCCCGGTGATGTGGATGAGACTGCTCGAATCGGTCATGTCGCCGTGATGCAGGATGAAGCGCCGGTGGGACACGTGCGGGTCCTGGTACAGGTGGTCGATGCGCGCGGTGTTGAACAGCGAGGTGCGCCGCTTGATGCCGTGCACCACGTAGCCCTTGTCGAGAAGGAATTCCGCCAGGTAGGCGCCGTCCTGGCCGGTGATGCCGGTGATCAGCGCGACTTTTCGTTTCTTCATGAGGTTCGATATTGTAGCCTGCGCCGGATTTGCCCTTGGAGGGAGGGGAAATCCGGAAGGGACTTAGCGCCTGCGGGCCAGCTTCGTCAGCTCCTGCAGGCAGTCCTGCAGGGGCAGCGCCTCAATTTTCTTGCCGAGCGGAAAGCGCGCCGTTCCCGCATAAGCCACGAATAGACGGTCCAGCCGGAGATCGGCGAGCGCAGAGGCCATCGACCGGGTCAGGGCCGGCGCATCTCCGTATTTCACCTCGACCCCGATTCGCTTGCCGCCGAGGAAAAGCAGCAGATCCAGTTCGGCTCCGGCCTGCGTGCGCCAGTGGTAGGCCTCGCGAGCCCCGACCCGCTGCAGCACCTGCTCGATTGCAAACGACTCCCACGATGCGCCGAGCTTCGGATGGCTCTCGAGCGCGGCGAGGCCGGGCACACCGAGCAGCGCGTGCAGCAGGCCCGTGTCGCGCACGTAGACCTTCGGCGCCTTGACCTGTCGCTTGCCGACGTTTTCATGCCAAGGTGCAAGCACGCGAACGACGAGCGCCGAGTCGAGCAGGTCGAGGTGGCGCCTGACCGTGGTGTGCGCCTCACCGAGCGAGCGCCCGATCTCCGATCCGTTCCAGATGCCGCCTGCGTAGTGGGCGAGCATGACCCAGAATCGGCGCAGGGTCGCGGCGGGCACGCGCATGCCCAGCTGCGGCAGGTCCCGCTCGAGAAACGTTTGGACGAAGTCCTCGCGCCAGCGCGTGCTTTCGGCCTCGGACCGTGCCAGGTAGGAGCGGGGAAATCCTCCGCGTACCCAAAGCCTGCGCCAGTTCTGCGCTCCCGTTTCGTCGAGCGAAAACCCGCCCATCTCGACAAAGCGCACGCGCCCCGCGAGCGTCTCGGAGGTCTGACGCAGCAACTCGGGCGAGGCGCTCCCCAGGACGAGAAAGCGCGCCGGCGCCGGCCGTCGGTCCGACAGTACGCGCAACACCGGAAACAGGTCCGGGCGGCGCTGCACCTCGTCGATCACTACCAGGCCCCGCAATCGCCCGAGCGCCAGCATCGGCTCGGCGAGGCGTGCGAGATCCGCGGGATTCTCGAGATCGAAATACGGGGTCCCGCTCCGCGCGAGGCTGCGGGCGAGCGTGGTCTTGCCGCACTGGCGCGGACCGAGCAGCGCCACGACCGGATTGGACTTCAGCCCGTCGCGCACGGTTTTCAGCAGGGAGGGACGTCCGATCATTCTTGCATTTTGAGCGTCTATCGCTCACTTTACAAGGTTGTGGCCTTGGCGAGGCAGGCAATTTCCGTGGGGTCTGCGGCGCGGCCCCTCCGTTGATGCCGCGGCTGAGGCCTGACAAGCCGAGAAGGGGGCTGCGGCTCGGATTACATCCAATCGGTATGATACATTGTCATACCAAGACCTTGCCCGCGTCATCGAGGGGCTGAACGAGATCATCAGTTGACCGCTTTGCCGGGAAATCCTCGCCAGGACTTTCACTCGGAAATCGCTGATCGTCGGGCTCGAGACCGGGGGAAAGAACAGACATGCTCGGCGGCATCAAGACCAGGACGAAAGGCATCCTCGGGAAGATCGGGCTCGACCTCGTCCGCGGCCCCGACCCGGTTCATGCCTTCCACTCGGATCACTACCTGCGCCATACCGCCCGAAGGCTGGAGCACCTGGCGAGCCTGAGAATTCCGGTGGCCGGAATGTCGGTTCTGGAGGTGGGCGCCGGCATAGGCGATCATTCGCATTACTACCTCGACAGAGGGTGCGGGGTGACCGTCACGGATGCACGGGCGGAGAATCTCGCCTACTTGAGAAAACGCTATCCGAATTGCAGCGTCCGGCATCTCGATATGGATTCTCCCGCCCCGATCGCCGGTTCTCCCTTCGACGTGGTTCATTGTTACGGCCTTCTGTACCATCTGAGCCGGCCCAAGGAGGCGCTGGCGTTCCTCGGTCGGAACGCCCGCAAGATGCTGTTCCTCGAGAGCTGCGTCTCCTTCGGCGAAGCGGAAGAAATCCATCTCGTCGGGGAGCGGCAATCCGACCCGACGCAGGCCTGGTCGGGAACCGGCTGCAGGCCGACCCGGGCATGGCTGTTCGGGGAATTGCGGGGTCTTTTCGAATACGTGTACGTCCCGGCCACGCAGCCCTGCCACGAGGAATTCCCGCTCGACTGGACCGCTCCGGAGAAGCACACGGCCCCCTTGCAGCGGGCGATATTCATCGCCTCCCGCGAACGGCTGGAGAACGAGATGCTGACGGCGTCGCCGGCGTCGCGGCAGACGCGGCATGCATGATCGCGCCCTTGCGAAATCCGGGTTTCGATGAATCCGGTTTTCAAGAGACTCGCCAGGGCCTGCCTCAACCGGGCCGGTTTCGATGTCGTCGGGCTGAGAAACAGTCCCAACCGCCCGCGCCAGACGCTGCTCGGCCTGAAAGCGAGACCCATCCGGACGGTGATCGACGTCGGAGCGAATACCGGGCAGTTTTCCAGAGAGGTGTCCGCTCTGCTCCCGGGGGCCAGGTTCTACTGCTTCGAGCCCCTGCCCGGCCCGTTCGCCGCGCTGTCGGCCTGGGCCGAAACACAGAAAGGACGGGTGAAGCCCTTCAATCTGGCGCTGGGCGACCGCGAGGGCGCGACCGAAATGTTCCTTCACGAAGACCACACGCCCTCCTCGTCCCTGCTCGCCACGACGAGGCTTGCCGAGCGGCACTATCCCTTCACCCGGGGGCAGAAACGCGTTTCCGTGATGCAGACGACGCTCGACGCCGCGCTCGCGGGGATGCAGGACGAATTATCGCCGGAGATGCTCGTCAAGCTCGACGTCCAGGGATTCGAGGACCGCGTGATCGCCGGGGGAATGGGGACGTTCGCGCGGGCATCGTCCTGCAT
>JBATEB010000116.1:0-20010 GCA_049663805.1 Burkholderiales bacterium
TTACCGCCCCGGCGCCTCGCCCCAGTACAGCCGCGCGGGATTGTCCACCAGGATGCGCTTTCTCAGGCCCTCGTCCGGAAAAGTCTTCGCGAACAGGTCGACCAGCTCCCCGTCGTTCGGCATGGTCCTGACGTTGGGATGCGGGAAGTCCGTTCCCCACAGCACGCGCTCCGGCGCCGCCTGCGCGAGCGCCCTCGAAAACGGAATGGCGTCGTGAAAGGGCCACCCGGCCGCGGAGATCCGCTCCGGGCCGCTCACCTTCACCCAGGCGAGCGGGTTCTCCATCAACTCGAGCAGCATGCGAAAGGGCTTCTGGCCGATCCCATGCTGCGCCTGAACGCGGCCCATGTGATCGATGACGAAAGGCACGCTCAAGGCCCGGAAAAGGTCGCCGTGCGCCTCGATGTCGTCGGCGTCGAAATGCAGCACCAGATGCCAGCCGAGCGGCGCGATCATCGCGAGGGTGCGCTCGAAGACTCGCGGATCCGGCCCGCCGCCGAGGTGCCGCACGAAATTGAAGCGCACGCCGCGCACCCCACCCGCGTGCAGCGCTTCGAGCTCGCGCTCGCTCACCGCATCGCCGACCATCGCGACGCCGCGCCACGCACCGCCCGGCTCGAACGAGCGCGCCCAGGCGATGGCATCGAGCATCGCGCGATTGTCCCCGCCGTGGCAGCTCGCCTGCACCAGCACCGCCCGCGACAAGCCCAGATGCCGGTGCAGCGCGCGCAGCTTCTCCTTCGGAGCATCGGGCGGGGTGTAGCGACGCTCGGGCGCGTAGGGAAACTTCGCGGCGGGACCGAAGATGTGGCAGTGCGCGTCGCACGCGCCCGCGGGCGGAGCGTGCGCCGGCTTGACCGGGTCGGGGTCGGGGCCGCCGATCGGCTTGGTCATGGGCGCCTGCTTGCCTGGGGATCACGGGCGCGAGCAATGCGCTGCTCCGTTTCATCCTGTCCGGCGCGCCGGCCGGATGCCGCAGCACGGGGTCGCTTTGCCCAGGCGATCGTCGCTCCCGCCGCCGCGGGCACCAGGGCGCCGAGGGAGAGCTGCCAGTGGCTCAAGTTCAGCTCGCCGCCGCCGGGCAGCGCCATCGCGAGGCCGCCGGCGAACAGCAGCGCGCGTGCCGTCCATCCCGCCGGGTCGCGCGCGAGCACGCCGATGCCGACCACGTAGCCCTCGAGCGCCGAGGCGAGGAGCGCGATGCCGGCCACCGCGGTGCCCACCACCACCAGGATTTCCCAGGGCGAGCCGCGCAGGATGAGCGCCGGGTTGAGCACGAAGAAGAACGGCACGAAATACATGGCGGTGCCCAGCCGCACCGCCTGCAGTCCGACCTGCATCGGCGGCGCCTTGGCGATACCGGCGGCGACGAACGCGGCGAGCGCCACCGGCGGGGTGATGAACGACACCATGCCCCAGTAGAGCATGAACAGGTGCACCGCCACCGGGTCGAAGCCCGCGGCCACCAGCGGCGGCGCGAGCACGATCGCGAGGAAGATGTAGCAGGCGGTGATGGTCATGCCCATGCCGAAGATGAAGCTCGTGACCGCGCCCATCACGAGGAGCACATAGACGTTGTTGCCGGCGAGGTAGACGAGGTCGTTGGCGAGCGTGCCGGCGAGCCCGGTGACCGAGAGCGCGCCGATGATGAGGCCCACTCCGGCGAGCAGCGCGGCGAGCTCCGAGAGCGCGCCGCCCACGCCCTCGAGCAGGGTGCGCAGCCGCCGCCAGTCGAGCCGGTAGCGGCGCGAGAACTGGTTGATCACGAGCAGCAGTGCGGTCGAGTAGAACGGCGCCAGCGATTCGCGTTGCAGCACGAGCAGCATCCAAACGAGGAGCGCGAACACGAACAGGTAATGCCAGCCCTCGCGGAAAGTCTCGCCGAGGGAGGGCAGCTCCGCGCGCGGCAGCCCCTTCAGGCCGTTTTTCGCGGCATAGCCGTCGATCTGCACGAACAGGGCGAAGTAGAACAGCAGCGACGGCACCAGCGCCGCGAGCGCGATGGTGACGTAGGGCACCCCGAGAAAGGCCGCCATGACGAACGCGGTGGCGCCCATCACCGGGGGCATGAGCACGCCGCCGGTCGAGGCGCAGGCCTCGACGCCGCCGGCATAGGCGGGGGAGAAGCCGATGCGCTTCATCGCGGGGATGGTCACCACCCCGGTGGTGAGCACGTTCGAGACCACGCTGCCGGATACCGAGCCCATCAGGCCGCTCGCGAAGATCGACACCTTGGCGGGTCCGCCGCGCACCGAGCCGAAGAGCGAGAAGGCGAGGTTGTTGAAGAAATGCGCCGCGCCCGTGTACTGCAGCACCGCGCCGAACACGACGAAGCCGATCACCAGCTCGCCGAAGGCGCGCATCGGGATGCCGAGCACGCTTTCGCTCGAGGCGAAGTGGAACGCCGCCGTGGCGGCAAGGTCGCGCGGCAGACCGGCGATCGGTCCGGGCATGTGGCCGGCGAACACCGGGTAGAGGGAGACCAGCGTCACCACCACGAAGACCGCGGTGCCGCCGGCGCGCCGCGTCGCCTCGAGCAGCATCAGCCAGGCGGCGCAGGCCACCCACACCGCCTCGCGCGGCGCCCTGTACTCCCAGCCTTCCTCGATGATGCGCAGCGCGTTGAGCGCGAAGTAGGCGAAAACGCCGAAGGACAGCGCAAACAGCAGCACGTCGTACCAGGGCACCGCGTCGCGTCGCGCGCGCTTGCCCGCCGGCACCAGCAGGAAGACGCCCCCCACCAGCAGCGCGCACAGCCAGCCCAGGTAGGCGCTGTCGATGAGCGTCTTGCCGACGAAAAAACCCAGGTTGAGGAGCTGGTTGAGCGCGAGGCCGATCGCCCCCGCGACGAGCGCGCTCAGCGCCGCGCGCCACGACGGCGGCAGGGAGCGATAGCGCGCTTCGCTCGGCGCCTCGGTCGCCTGGGCGCCGGACATGGGCGACTACCCCGAAGGGGCCCGGAGCGAAACGGCTACCAGCTCGTCTGCACCGGGTCGAGGCCGGCCCGGGTGAGGGCCGCCGCGCGCGTCGTCTGCCAATCCGCCGTGAATGCCTTGTCGTCCGCGTGCGAGCGCTTCTTCGTCTCGGCCCACGCGGCGGCGAGCACCTTCTGGCGCTCGAGCAGCTTGTCGTTGTGCGCCTGGTGCTCGGGCTTCCAATGCCCGGTTTCCCTCCAGTAACGGATCGCGCCGTCGTGGAACGGGATCACCCAGGCGAAATTCTGCCGCTCGACCGCCCAGCCGGCGTTGCCGGGCGCGGCGCTCTTGTACAGGTCGAACGTTTCCACCATCGCCCTGGTCATGTTGTACGCGAGGTCCGCGTCCTGCGCGGCGTAGGTCATGAGGATGGGATACGGGTAGGTCGCCGACTCCGCGGGTTTCTCCTTGGAGAGCTCGGCGCCTTCGGTGCCCATGAACGGAAAGAAGAACGGCGCCATCGCCCGCATGCGCTCCCAGCCCGCCTTGTCGTTGTGCGGGAAGATCGGGTACACCAGCCCGCGCGGCGACTTGGCGATCTGGTAGGCCTTGCCGGAAATGGACGAGGTGAAGGCGGCGTCGACCTGGTTGTTGATGATGCCGTCCATGGCCGCGCCGAAGCCTCCGAACTCGACTTTCCGAACGTCGTTCCAGGTGAGGTTGGCGAAGGCGAGCATGGCGGTGATGTTCTGGTTGAGGGAGGGCGCGCCGATCACCCAGGCGACACGCTTGCCCTTCAAGTCGGCGACCGTGCGCACGCCCGCGTCCTTCGCGGCGACGACCGTGAGCACCTGGTCGGAGGTGTTGAGCATCAGCCCGCGGATCGGCTGCGGGCCCCAGGAGGGCGCGCCGAACTCGAACACGCCCTCCTGCGCGAGGTAGGCGCCGCCGACGCCGTTCGCCGAGAACTGCACCTGGCCCTCGCGCACCGGCAGGTTGCGCGAGATGTCGTTCTTGCCCGGCAGCACGCGCAGGCTGACGTTGTACTTCTGCTTGAGCGCGTTGCCGATGGCGACGGCCTGGTTGTATCCGCCCGAGCCGACGTCGTAGGCGCTCCAGGAGATCGTCGGCGGGAGCTTCGCCTGCGCCTGCGCCGCGCCGGCGGGGAGCGCGGCGGCGGCGACGAGCACCGCCGTTCGAAGGAATGCGGTCTTCATGGAACCCTCCTCCTTCCAAGCTTGCCCGGGCCATCATGGTCGGGGCGGCGAGATTCGAACTCGCGACCACCTGCACCCCATGCAGGTACGCTACCAGGCTGCGCTACGCCCCGACGTCCGAAAAGTATAGCAGGGGGTGAGGCCTCGCGCCGCGCTTCAACGCAGCAGGTCGATGACGCTCTTCAGTTCCTGCTTCAGCACCGAAAGATTCTGGGTTCGAGCCGAAGACGCCGACGCCGCGCGCGCCGAAGCCCCGCTCAGACTTTCGTCGAGCCGATTTCGCGCGCCGCTGATGGTGAAACCCTGCTCGTAGAGCAGCTCGCGGATGCGCCGTATCAGCAGCACCTCGTGATGTTGATAGTAGCGGCGGTTGCCGCGGCGCTTGACCGGGCGAAGCTGGGTAAACTCCTGCTCCCAGTAGCGCAGCACGTGCGGCTTGACCCCACACAGCTCGCTGACCTCGCCGATGGTGAAGTAGCGCTTCGCCGGGATCGGCGGCAGGCTATCCTTCGTCGCCTTGCTTTCCATGGGTCTGCTCGACCAGCGCCTTCAGCTTCTGGCTTGCGTGGAAGGTCACGACGCGGCGCGCGGTGATGGGAATCTCTTCGCCGGTCTTGGGGTTGCGCCCGGGCCGCTGCGGCTTGTCGCGCAGCTGGAAGTTGCCGAATCCGGAGAGCTTCACGCTCTCGCCGTTCTCGAGAGCCAGGCGGATTTCCTCGAAGAAAGTCTCCACCATGTCCTTTGCCTCACGCTTGTTCAGGCCTACCTTCTCAAAAAGCATGTCCGCCAACTCGGCTTTTGTAAGCGTCATTTATGCTCCCCTGGAGAGACAGAAATCCTCTCCACTTCCCTGCTTAAGTACGTAATTTAGCACCGAATTTTGCGGAAAGAAGCTCCGTAAGTTGCGCCATTGCGGCGTCCGCTTCCGCATCGGTCAACGTTCGCGCAGTATCTTGCATAACTACCCGAAATGCAAGGCTTTTTCTACCCCTCCCCAGGGCTCCCCCCCGATACAGGTCAAATACCCGGATATCCTGCACGAGAGGAGGTTTGTTCTGGGCCAATTCGGCCAGAATCCTTGCCGTGGACACGCTTTCCTCGAAGTCCATGGACCGGTCCCGGACGATCGGGGGAAATTTCGATACCTCCCGGTACCGCGGCAGCGCGACTCGGCTCAGGGCTTCCACCTCCAGCTCGAACAGGACGGGCGCGAGCGGCAGTTCGTATTTCTGCTGCCAGCGCGGGTGCAGCTCGCCCAGCCAGCCGATCTCGCGTCCTTCCAGCAGCACGCGCGCCGCGCGGCCGGGATGAAGGGCCGGGTGAGTCGCGCCTTCGAACGTGGCCGCACGCGGGGCCAGCAGCGATTCCACGTCGGCCTTGACGTCGAAAAAATCGACGTGGCGATCCGGAACTCCCCATTGCTCCTCGAGCGCGGGACCGTATGCGAGGGCGCCCACGCGAACCGGCTGGCGCACGCCCGCGACCTCGAGATCGCCCTCCTTCGCCGCGGGATCCCGCAGATAGACCCGGCCCAGCTCGAACACGCGGATGCGGCCGAGCTTGCGGCCCAGATTGCCGCGGAGGTTCGATACCAGCCCGCCGATCAGGCTGGTGCGCATCACCGCGAGCTGGCTCGCGATCGGGTTCACGACCCGGATGGGGCGCGCCTCTCCGGCAAAATCGGCCTCCCATTGCGGATCGACGAAGCCGAAATTGATCACTTCCCGGTAGTCGCTGCCGGCAAGCTGCTGCCGCAGGGCGTGCGGCGAGCGGCGGCCTTCCGGCTGCGGCCGCATGGCCGCGAGAGCGAGCGGCGGTCGCGCGGGGATCCGCTCGAAGCCGTACACGCGCGCCACCTCCTCGATCAGATCTTCCTCGATCTCGATGTCGAAGCGGAACGAGGGCGGTGTCACCAGGAAGACCTCGCCGCCGGCGGCGCCTTCGCGGGTGTGCGACAGGCCGAGCCTCGCGAAGATATCGGCCATGTCCGAAATGGACACCGGCACGCCGATGACCTTGTGCGCGCGCGCCGCGCGCATGCGCACCGGCCGGCGCGCGGGGAGCCTTGCCACGGTGTCCACCGTGGGGCCGGGCTCGCCTCCGCAGATTTCGAGAATCAGCGCGGTGGCGCGCTCGATCCCGGGCACGTTGTTGTCAAAATCCACGCCGCGCTCGAAACGGTGCGCCGCGTCGCTCGTGAAGTTGTAGCGGCGGGCCCGACCGGCGACGGCATCGGGAAAGAAGAATGCCGATTCGAGGAAGATGTTGCGGGTGCTCGTTTCCGCCTTGGTCGAATCGCCGCCCATCAGACCGGCGAGCCCGATCGGGCCGGAGCGGTCGGTGATGCAAAGCACGGTCTCGTCCACATCCACGAGTTGCTCGTTCAGCAGCTTCAGGCGTTCGCCCCTCCTGCCGAGGCGCACGTCGATGCCGCCGGCAAGCTTGTCGAGATCGTAGACGTGGAGCGGCCGCCCCAGCTCGAGCATCACGTAGTTGGTCACGTCCACGAGCGCGGAGATCGAACGCTGGCCGGACCTCTCGAGCCGCTCCCTCATCCACGCGGGCGTTGGCGCGGCGGCGTTCAGGTTGCGGATCACCCGGCCGGCGAAACGGCCGCAGCCTTCGCCATGGGTGATCTTCACCGGGAACGCCGCCTCGTTCACCGGCGCCAGCGGCTCGATTGCGGGCGTCTTGAGGGGCGAGCGCGTCAACGCCGCCACTTCGCGCGCGACACCGAGAACGGACAGGCAATCGGCGCGATTCGGTGTCAGTTTGAGCGTGAACAACCGATCGTCGAGCGCGAGCACCTCGCGCAAATTGCGGCCCACCGGAGCGTCGGAGGCCAGCGCGAGAAGCCCGCCGTGATCGCCGGACAGCCCCAGCTCGCGCGCGGAGCACAGCATGCCGCGGCTTTCCACCCCGCGCATGCTCGCCGCCCTGATCTCGAAGGGCTTGTCGGGCGATTCGCCCGGAAGCCTCGCGCCGATCAGCGCGCAGGGCACTTTCATTCCGGCCGCCACATTCGGCGCGCCGCAAACGATCTTGAGCGTCTCGCCGGTTCCCGCATCGACGCCGCATACGGCAAGCCGGTCGGCGTTGGGGTGCTTCTCCACCGAGCGAACGTGGCCGACGACCACCCCGGAGAAAGGCGGGGCGACGGGAACGCAGGCTTCGACCTCGATACCCGACATCGTCAGCAGGCGCGCAAGTTCCTCCGAGCCAAGGGGCGGATCGACCAGAGTGCGGAGCCAGCGCTCTGAAAACTGCATGGCGGTCGGTGCAGGACCGGCGTCTAGGAGAACTGCCCGAGAAAGCGCAGGTCCCCTTCGAAAAACAGCCGCAAGTCGTCGATGCCGTAGCGGAGCATCGTCAAGCGCTCGAGCCCCGATCCGAAGGCAAAACCCGTGTAGCGTTCGGGATCGAGGCCGAAGTTGCGCATGACGTTCGGATGCACCTGGCCCGCGCCGGAGATTTCCAGCCACTTTCCCCGGTTCGGACCCGAGCCGAACATCATGTCGATCTCGGCGGAAGGTTCGGTGAACGGAAAAAAGGACGGACGAAAGCGCACCTCGAGCTCGTCGCTCTCGAAGAAACGCCGCAGGAAATCGATATAGACGCCTTTCAGGTCGGCGAAACTGACGTGCTCGTCGATCCACAGACCCTCGACCTGGTGGAACATCGGCGAGTGGGTCGCATCCGAATCCACGCGATAGGCCCGGCCCGGTGCGATCACCTTGATCGGCGGCTTGTGCGTGCGGGCGTAGCGTACCTGTATCGGGCTCGTATGCGTCCGAAGCAGCAGGCCCCCTTCCACGTAAAAGGTGTCGTGCATCGAGCGCGCCGGATGGTTTTCCGGCTGGTTGAGGGCGGTGAAATTGTGCCAGTCGGTCTCGATTTCCGGACCGTCGGCCACGTCGAACCCGATCGACCCGAAGATCGCCTCGACACGCCGCGAGGTGCGGATGACCGGGTGGATCCCGCCTTTGCCGCGCCCGCGGCCGGGGAGCGTTACATCGAGCGACTCTTCGGCGAGCTTGGCGTCGAGTCTGGCGCCGGCAAGATCCTGGCGGCGGGCGGCAAGCGCGGCTTCTATCCGGTCTTTGGCCTCGTTGAAGCGCGTTCCCGCCTCGCGACGCATCTCCGGCGCCAGTCCGGCGAGATCCTTTCGAGCCTCGCTAAGTACGCCCGACTTTCCGAGGTAGCGAGCCTTGACGCGCTCGAGATCGTTCGCGTCGCTCGTGGCTTTGAACTCGGCAACCGCCTTCGAAACAACTTTGTCCAGGTCGATCATGTGAAATCCGGCCGCTCAGCGCTCCCCGCCGTCCCTCCGGATACAGGGGGCATTTCCGCATCTAGCCGCTCAGTTTCGCCTTCGCCTGGCTCGCAAGCTGGGCAAAGGCCGACTTATCGGCAACTGCGAGGTCAGCCAGCACCTTGCGATCCACCTCGATCTCGGCTTTCTTCAGCCCGTGCATGAACGCAGAGTAGGTCATGCCGTGCTCGCGGACCGCCGCGTTGATGCGGGCGATCCACAGCGCCCGAAACTGGCGCTTGCGCTGACGCCGGTCGCGATAGGCATATTGCTCCGCCTTCATCACCGCTTCCTTGGCGATGACGAAGACATTCCCCCGCCGTCCGCGGAATCCCTTGGCTTTGGCGATGACTTTCTTGTGCTTGGCGCGGGCGGTTACGCCGCGTTTGACTCTCGGCATGGCAACTCTCCTTGACGGCCGTCCTCAGGACAGCCCGGATTCCAGGAACGACGAAGGGGCACGCCCCCGTTTCGACAGACGCGTCTAAGCGTAGGGCAGCATGGTTCGAACATGCTGCTGGTCGGTCGAATGCACTCCCGCGGTACCGCGCAAGTGTCGTTTGTTCTTCGTGGTCTTCTTCGTGAGGATATGGCGCTTGAACGCCTGCGAGCGCTTGATGGTGCCGCCGGAGCGCACCTTGAAGCGCTTGGCCGCACTGCGCTTGGTCTTCAGCTTGGGCATTGCAGTACTCCGATTATCATGTGGCGACGGGTGGCCCCTGCGGAGCGCTTTTCGGACCTCGGCACCACTTGTGGTGAATCCTGACGCGTCGTCAAAAACTGCGCCGGCCGCCTACGCCGCGGCGGCCGGTTTCGCTTCCTTCTTGACCTCTTTTTTCGCGGGTTTCTTTATTTCTTTCTTGCTCTTCTTGGGAGCCAGCACCATGATCAGCTGCCGGCCTTCCATCTTCGGATACTGCTCGACTACCGCGTACGGTTCGAGATCGAGCTTCACCCGCTCGATCAGCCGAACGCCGAATTCCTGGTGAGCCATCTCGCGGCCGCGGTATCTGAGCGTCACCTTCGCCTTGTCCCCTTCCTCGAGAAACTTGATCAGGTTGCGCAGCTTGATCTTGTAGTCACCCTCGTCCGTCCCCGGGCGAAACTTCACTTCCTTGACGTGGATCTGCTTTTGCTTGAGCTTGGCCTCGTGCGCCTTTTTCGCCTCGCGGTACTTGAACTTCCCGTAGTCCATCAGCTTGCAGACCGGCGGCTTGGCCAGCGGGGCGATTTCCACCAGATCGACCTCGGCCTCTTCGGCCATCTTCATGGCCTGGGCGATCGGTACGACGCCGACCTGCTCGCCATTGGCCCCGATCAAGCGCACTTCGGGCGCGTTGATCTCGATGTTGATGCGCTGCGTTCTGTCCGTGGCGATGTGTGTCTCTCCAAAATTTGAAAAACTAGGCCGTCCGACCCGACTGAGCCTCGCTGCGGAGGCGGGCGATGAAGTCGGGCAGCGCGAACTGTCCGAGGTCTTCACCGCTGCGGGTGCGCACGGCCACCTTTTCGGCTGCCCTTTCCTTTTCTCCGACGATCAGCTGGTAAGGCAGCTTCTGCAAGCTATGTTCTCGAATTTTATAGGTTATTTTCTCGTTCCTCAAGTCGGCCTCGCAGCGCCAGCCGGCCTGCCCAAGAGCCCGGCTGACGCCTGCCGCATATTCGGCCTGCCCCTCTGAAATATTGAGCACCACGACCTGGACGGGTGCTAGCCACAGGGGCATCGCTCCCGCGTAGTGCTCGATGAGGATACCGATGAAGCGCTCCATCGATCCGACGATCGCCCGGTGGAGCATGACCGGCACCTTGCGCGTGTTGTCCTCGGCGACGTATTCGGCGCCCAGCAGCCGGGGCATCGAAAAGTCGACCTGGATCGTGCCGCACTGCCACGCGCGACCGAGCGAGTCCTTGAGGGAAAACTCGACTTTCGGGCCGTAGAAGGCCCCCTCGCCTTTCAACTCCTCCCACGGCACCCGGGCGGCTTCGAGCGCCTGCGCCAGTGCCGCTTCACCGCGATCCCAATCGGCGTCCGAGCCGACCCGCTTCTCCGGCCGGGTGGAAAGCTTGTAGGCAATCTGCGTGAAACCGAAATCCGAGTAGGCCTCCTGCAACTGGGCGATGAACCGAGTCACCTCGGACTGAACCTGCTCTTCCGTGCAGAAAATATGCCCGTCGTCCTGAGTGAACGCCCGGATGCGCATGATTCCATGCAGGGCTCCGGAAGGTTCGTTGCGGTGGCAGGCGCCGAATTCCCCATAGCGCAGAGGCAGGTCGCGGTAGCTGTGCAGCGACTTGTTGTAGATCTGGATGTGTCCCGGACAGTTCATCGGCTTGATGGCGTAGTGCCGCTTTTCCGATTCGGTCGTAAACATGTTCTCCCGGTAGTTCTGCCAGTGGCCCGATTTCTCCCACAGGCTCCGGTCCAGTATCTGCGGACAGCGGACCTCCCGATAGCCGTTTTCGCGGTAGGCGTGGCGCATGTACTGCTCCACCTGCTGCCAGATCGCCCAGCCCTTCGGATGCCAGAAAACCATCCCCGGGGCCTCTTCCTGAAGGTGGAAGAGATCGAGCTGTGTGCCGAGCCGGCGGTGATCGCGCCTCTCGGCTTCCTCGATCGTCTTCAGGTAGGCGTCCTGGTCCTCCTTCTTCGCCCAGGCCGTTCCGTAGATTCGCTGGAGCATCTCGTTCCTGGAATCTCCCCGCCAGTAGGCGCCCGCGACCCGCATCAGTTTGAACACCTTGAGCCGGCCGGTCGAGGGTACATGGGGACCGCGGCACAGATCGATGAAATCGCCCTCCCGATACAACGACATCTCCTCGCCGGCGGGTATCGACGCGACGATTTCGGCTTTGTAATGTTCGCCTGCGGACTTGAAAAATTCGACCGCCCGATCGCGTGGCCAGACTTCCCGCGTGACGGGAAAATCCTTCTTCGCCAGCTCGGTCATGCGTCTTTCGATGAGCGCGAGATCCTCAGGGATAAACGGTCGTTTGAAGGAGAAATCGTAATAGAAGCCGTTCTCGATCACCGGGCCGATCGTCACTTGCGCGTCGGGGAAGAGCTCCTTGACGGCGTAGGCGAGCAGGTGCGCGGCGGAGTGGCGCAGAATCTCGAGGCCTTCCGGGTCGCGGTCGGTGACGATGGCGAGCGCGGCATCGGCGTCGATCCGATGCGTCGTATCGACCAATTTCCCGTCCAATTTTCCCGCGAGCGCTGCGCGCGCGAGGCCCGGGCCGATAGCCTGTGCGACCTCGGCGACGGTGACCGGGCCGGGAAAGCTCTTTACCGAGCCGTCAGGGAGGCGAATCTTCAGCATGAGCGCATTGTAGAAACAAACAGCGCGTTGAACGCAGGCCTGGTTTGCGTTCCAACGCGCGGAATCGAGCCGGCGCTTCGCGTCCGGCTCAACAGTTTGGTAGGCGCGATTGGACTCGAACCAACGACCCCCACCATGTCAAGGTGATGCTCTAGCCAGCTGAGCTACGCGCCTGGGGAGCGCGGAATTCTAGCGGAAAGGGTCGCCCCGCACAAACTCCGGGCGGCATCACCCCCTCCCGCGAAACTACCCGCTCCAACCCTTCAAACGGGAGTCGTAGCGATAGGGCTTGTACTTGAAGACCACATTGGAGCATGCGAGCGTGTACTCCCCCGCGGAGACGGCGTAGCCCATCGGCGCTCCGTCGGGGCATTTGCTGACCGCGCCGGCATACTTGGGTACGAGCTTGTCGAGCGCATCCGGGTAGGCCCCGCTTTCGCGTCTGTATTTCGCGAGCGCTGAGGACATCTGGAGTCCGCGGGTCTCCACGGTCAGCATGTCCTTCTGCCCCCCGCCATACATGTCCATCGCCACATATCCGGCAGCGAGAGCCACGGCGACCACGACCAGCACAACGACCTGGCCCACGCCTGCCTGAAGATTCATGCGATTCATCCTGTTCCTCCCAGGCTGATTAAACGAGTACAGCTGCAAATATTACCACTACCGACACGACCACTACCGGCGACCCCTACCGCAAGCCAAGCAATTCCGCCGCGTGTTTGCGCGTCGTCGCGGTGATCGAGACTCCACCCAGCATCCGCGCGATCTCTTCGATACGCGACCTTTCATCCAGGATTTCAACCCGGCTCTTGGCGCTGCCCCCCTCGAGGCCTTTCGCCACCGACCACTGCTCGCGGGCCCGGGCGGCGACCTGGGGAAGATGGGTGACGCAAAGCACCTGCCGCTCGGCCCCCAGCAGCCTCAATTTGGTGCCAACGACCTCCGCGACCGCTCCACCGATCCCCGCATCGACTTCGTCGAAAATCAGCGTGGGAACGGCGGCGGCGCGACTCGTGATCACCTGAATCGCAAGGCTGATGCGCGAGAGCTCCCCGCCCGAGGCCACCTTCGCCAGGGGACGCGGCTCGGTCCCCGGATTGGTCGTCACGAGGAATTCCACCTGCTCGTTGCCCCCGGCGCTGCCCTCCGGAAGGAGCGAGCGAAAACCCACCTCGAATCGCCCTCCCGCCATGGCCAGTTCCTTCATCGCCGTATTGATTTCCCGGCCCAGCTTCGCCGCGGCCCCGGCGCGCTCGGCCGAAAGTCGCCCTGCAAGCGCGTCGAAGCGGGAGCGCGCCGCCTGCTCCTGCCTGCTCAGCGTCTCGAGGTCCGCCGCGACTTCCAGGTCCTTCAGGCGTTCCCGAAGAGCGACCAGGACCTCGGGCAGGGCCTCCGGCTGACATCGAAACTTCCGCCCGGCGTCGTGGATCGCCTCCAGGCGCTGCTCGACTTCCTTCAAGCGACGCGGGTCGAGCTCGATCCGATCGGCGTAGTGGCGCAGCGCGTAGGCGGCCTCGCGCAACTGCGCCTCCCCCGATTCGAGCAGGGCGATCGCGTCGCGCAATGCTCCGTCGAATTCAGTCAGGGGGCGCAACCGCGAAAGCGCGCCGGAAAGAACACCCAGCGCCGCGCCTTCGGATTCGGAAAGGGAATCGATCGCCTCCCGGACGCCTTCGATCAGGCTCGCCGCGTGCGCGAGCCTTCCGTGCTCCGACTGGATCGCTTCCCACTCCCCTGGCGCGAGTTGCAAACGCGTGAGCTCTTCCACCTGCCAGCTCAGTCGCTCCCGCTCCGCATCACGCGCCGAAGCGTTCGTCTCCTGGTCGAGTCTCGACCTGCAGAGCCGCTGCCATTCGCGATACGCGTCCGCGGTCTCCCCTGCCAGCGCGACAAGTCCGGCGTGAGCGTCCAGGATCTGGCGCTGCGCCTCCGCCTTGAGCAGCGATTGATGGGCGTGCTGACCGTGGATATCCACCAGCCGCTCTCCGATCTCGCGCAGCTGATTGACGGTCGCGGCGTGGCCGTTGACGAAAGCGCGCGAGCGCCCGTTCCGGTCGACGACCCGGCGGAGCAACAGGCGGTTGGGATCCCCTTCGAGGGCCTGCTCCCGCAGAGTATTCACGAGTCCAGGGGTCGAATCCAGGGTGAATTCGGCCACGACGTCCGCGCGCTCGGCCCCGGAACGCACCTGCTCGTTGCCGGCGCGTTCTCCGAGCGCCAGCGACAGGGCATCGACCAGGATCGATTTTCCGGCTCCGGTCTCGCCGGTCAGCGCCGTGAAGCCCGGACCGAATTCGAGCTCGAGCCGGTCGACAATGGCGAAATCACGGATGGACAGGTGGAGCAGCACGGGCGAGCGGGTCTAGAGAACTTCGCTCCAGTGCAGCTTCTGGCGCAGCATCGCATAGTAGCTGTAGCCCGGAGGGTGCACGAACCTCACGGTATGCTCGGCGCGCCGGATGATGACCCGGTCACCCTCCTGAAGGTCGCACTGCAACTGTCCGTCGAAGTGAAGCCGCGCGTCGATCGCGCGCCTGAGCGTGATCTCGATGACGGTGCGGTCGCTGACCATGATGGGTCGGTTGGACAGGGTATGCGGGCAGATCGGCACCAGCGCAAACCCCGGCACGCTCGGCTGCAGAATCGGTCCGTCCGACGACAGCGCGTATGCGGTCGAGCCGGTGGGCGTCGCCACGATGAGACCGTCGGCGCGCAGGTCGTAGAGGAATTCACCATCGATGTCCACCAGGAATTCAATCAGGCGTCCGACGGCGCCCTTGTTTACGACCGCGTCGTTGAGTGCGAACGAAGCAAGCGCAACCGAGCCATCGCGATGAACCTCCGCCGCAAGCATGGTACGCTCCTCGATCGTATGCCGCCCGGCAAGGATCTCGGCCATGACTTCGAGCATCCTGGCCGAGGCGATATCCGTCATGAAACCGAGCCGGCCCTGGTTAACGCCCACCAGGGGCACGCGGTGCACCGCCAGGTGCCGCGCGGCGCTGAGCATGCTTCCGTCGCCTCCCTGGACGACCGCAAGCTCGGCCCGGGCGCCGATCTCGTCATAGTCGGCCACGGCAAAGCGGGTGAGGCGGCTCGTCGCCGCCGATTCCTTCTCGACCAGAACCTGCCGTCCATGCTGTTCCAGGTAGTCGCCCATCGTAGCGAGCGCCGCGGCCACTCCAGGAAAATTTGAGCGGCCGATCAATGCGACGGTCTCGAAGGCAGGCATACCGCCATTAAATCATGAACATGCAAGGGAGACAAAAGTGCCGGGTGCCGGACAACGCGAAACCGGACGATTCTGTAAAATCGCACACTATGCTGGACCGTCGCGCGCAGATCCTCCTCAAGACACTGGTGGAGCGCTACATAGCGGAAGGCGAGCCGGTCGGCTCGCGTTCCCTTTCGCGGTACTCGGGGCTCGATCTGAGCCCGGCCACGATCCGCAACGTCATGTCCGACCTCGAGGAGCTCGGATTCGTTGCCAGCCCGCACACCTCCGCTGGGCGGATTCCGACGCCGCGCGGCTATCGCTTCTTTGTCGACACCTTGCTCACGGTCAAGGAGCTCGATCGTGTCGAGATGAGTCAACTCGAAGTCAACCTGCATCCGGATCATCCCCAGCGACTGATCAGCGCAGCCTCGCAGCTTCTGTCGGAGCTCACCCATTTCGCGGGCGTCGTCGTAGCCAGCAAGCGCAAGACGCCCTCCTTTCGCCACATCGAGTTTCTCGCGTTATCGGACAAGCGCGTGCTGTTGATCATCGTGACGCCGGAGGGCGACGTGCAGAATCGCATCTTGTTCACGGAAAAAACCTACGCTCCCTCGGAACTGGTGACGGCGGCAAATTTCCTCAATCAGAACTACTCCGGCCTCACTTTCGACGAGATCAGGAAACGGGTCCACGGCGAGTTGAAGCAGCTCAGGGAGGACATGACGCAACTCATGACCGCAGCGCTCGAGGCCGGCAGCGAGGCATTGTCCGCGTCCACCGAGAATTACGTGATTTCGGGAGAAAGGAATTTGCTTGATTCGCACGATCTGGCTTCCAACATGTCGCGGCTCCGGGAGTTGTTCGAGCTTTTCGAGAAGAAGACGCTGCTCATGCAAATCCTCGAGGTGAGCACCCGCGCGCAGGGCGTACAGATTTTCATCGGAGGCGAATCCGGCATCGCACCGCTCGACGAGTGCAGTGTCGTCACGGCTCCGTACGATGTCGACGGCCAGGTCATCGGCACGGTCGGGGTCATCGGCCCGACTCGAATGGCCTACGAGCGCGTGATCCCCATCGTCGATATCACCGCCAAACTGCTCTCGAGTGCGCTGTCGCGGCATTAGCTTTGGGGGTCCGGGAGGGGTCGAACAGCGTCGCTGCGAGCGCGCCCTGCCCGGTCAACCGCCTCCCCGTCGCGTCGCCGGACGCTGAATCCAGACGCCGATGCGCTATTTGCCGGAACCCCGGGTTCGTCGCGGCACCGAAGCCGGAACAGCCATCCTGCTCGTGAACCTCGGCACCCCCGAGGCGCCGACCGCGCCTGCCGTGCGTCGCTACCTGGAGCAATTCCTCAGCGACCCGCGAGTGATCGAAATTCCCCGTGCGGTTTGGCTGCCGCTGCTTTACGGCCTGGTACTCACGACCCGGCCGATGAAATCGGCCAGGAAATACGCGAGCGTCTGGTCCGCGGAGGGGTCACCCCTGAAAGTGCACACCAGCCGGCAGGCGAGTTCGCTGCGCCGCAGGTTCGAGTCCCGGCACCTCACGGTCGAATTTGCGATGCGTTATGGCGAGCCGTCGATCACGGGTACGCTCCTTCGCCTGAAGGCCGAAGGCCACGGGCGCGTCCTCGTAATACCCCTGTATCCCCAGTACGCGGCGAGCAGCACGGGCAGCGTGCTGGATGAGCTGGCGCGGTTCGTGCAGCAGGTACGCAACGTGCCCGAAATCCGGGTGGTCAAACATTTTTTCGACGATCCGGCGTACATACGCGCCCTGGCGAACCTGGTCCTGGAGCACTGGCGCAAGGCGGGACGTCCGGACAAACTGGTGATGAGTTTCCACGGTCTGCCGCGTTACACGATCGAGCGCGGCGACCCCTACCATGACGAGTGCAGGGAAACCGCGCGTCTGCTGGCCGAGGAACTCGCATTGTCCGAGGAGCAATGGCAGATTGCATTTCAGTCCCGCTTCGGACGCACCGAGTGGATCGGACCCTATACCGCGTCGACGCTTGCCGACTGCGGAAGCCGGGGTCTGCGCGTGGACATCGTCTGCCCGGGCTTCGTGGCGGACTGCCTGGAGACGCTCGAGGAAATCGGGATGGAGGGCAAGGCGCTCTTCCTGCAGAGCGGCGGAAAGGAATTTCACCTGATCCCCTGCCTGAACGATCGCGACGACTGGATCGGCGCGCTCGAAGCCATCGCGCGACGGCATCTCTCCGGCTGGCCGATCGGGTCAACGGACCCCGCGCACGCGCAGATCGTCGAGGGGGGTTCCCGGGCTCGAAATGCGGCGGCACCCGGCCGGCCTTGAAATCTCCTTGAAAAGCCCAAGCTAGGACCTGCCCTGCGAAGAGGGGACGCACTCCCCTCCCGCGTCAGCGGAAACCCATGAAACGATCCGCTCCCAGAACCCATGCCTGATCCGGATCGCCCCCTCGAGGAAGACGCGGGCGCCAGCGCGCAACTCGACGCGCCTGCGCCCGTCGGCGCGCCGGAAGCCGCCGCGCCGCAAACCGGGCCCGAGCAGGAAATGGGTGAGCTGTTGCGCCAGGCACAGCAGAAGGCGCAGGAACATCACGACGCGTGGCTGCGGGCCAAGGCGGAGGCGGACAATGCCCGCAAGCGCGCGCAGATCGATCTCGCCAATGCCTACAAGTACGCCACCGAGTCCCTGGCGGGCGAACTCCTTCCGGTGAAGGATAGCATCGAAGCGGCGCTCGCGACCGACTCGTCCAGCCTGGACACCCTGAGGTCCGGTGTAGAACTTACCCTGAAGCAGCTCAATGCGGTCTTCGAAAAGGCGAACCTCAAGGAGATCAACCCGCTGGGGGAGAAGTTCGATCCCCACCGCCACCAGGCCATCAGCATGCTCCCGTCCGAGAAGGAGCCGAACACGGTGATCGATGTCCTGCAGAAGGGCTACAGCCTGCACGACCGCGTGATCCGGCCGGCATTGGTCACCGTGGCGAAGTCCGCGGGGGCCCAAGCTTGAAGTCGTGCGATTGACCCCCATATGGCTTGCAGAGTTATTTGCCTGTAAATTCAAAAGGAAAGGTCATGGGAAAGATTATCGGAATTGACCTGGGGACGACCAACTCCTGCGTCGCGATCATGGAGGGGGGCAAACCGAAGGTCATCGAGAACTCCGAGGGCACCCGCACCACCCCCTCGATCGTCGCTTACATGGAAGACGGGGAAGTGCTGGTCGGCGCGCCGGCCAAGCGGCAGGCGGTGACCAACCCTCGGAACACGCTCTACGCGGTCAAGCGCCTCATCGGCCGTCGCTTCGACGAAAAAGAAGTGCAGAAGGACATCGATTTGATGCCGTATGAGATCGTCAAGGCGGAAAACAACGATGCCTGGGTCGAGGTCCGCGGGAAAAAGGTCTCCCCCCCCGAAGTATCCGCGCAGGTGTTGCGCAAGATGAAGAAAACCGCCGAGGATTACCTCGGTGAAGAAGTGTCGGAGGCGGTGATCACGGTACCCGCCTATTTCAACGACTCGCAGCGCCAGGCGACAAAGGATGCCGGGCGAATCGCCGGACTCGAAGTCAAGCGCATCATCAACGAACCGACCGCCGCCGCGCTCGCCTTCGGCCTGGACAAGAAAGAAGGCGACCGCAAGATCGCGGTGTACGACCTCGGCGGCGGCACCTTCGATATTTCGATCATTGAAATCGCCGAAGTCGAGGGCGAGCACCAGTTCGAGGTTCTCTCGACGAACGGAGATACGTTTCTTGGCGGCGAGGATTTCGACCAGAGACTGATCGATTACCTCTGCGATGAATTCAAGAAGGAGCAGGGAATCGATTTGCGAAACGACGTGCTCGCCCTGCAGCGCCTGAAAGAGGCCGCTGAGAAAGCGAAGATCGAGTTGTCCTCCAGCCAGCAAACCGAGATCAATCTGCCCTACGTAACGGCGGACAAGAGCGGGCCCAAGCACCTGACGATCAAGATCACCCGCGCCAAGTTCGAGAGCCTCGTCGAAAGTCTCATCGAACAGACTGTCGAACCCTGCCGTATCGCACTGAAGGACGCCGGATTGAAGGTTTCTGAAATCGAGGACGTCATACTCGTGGGCGGAATGACGCGCATGCCCAAGGTGCAGGAAACCGTAAAGGACTTTTTCGGCAAGGAGCCGAGGAAGGACGTCAACCCGGACGAGGCCGTCGCAGTCGGCGCCGCGATCCAGGGCGGGGTTCTCAAGGGCGACGTAAAGGACGTTCTGCTGCTCGATGTCACGCCGCTTTCACTCGGCATCGAGACGCTGGGCGGCGTTCTGACCAAACTCATCCAGAAGAACACCACGATCCCCACCAAGGCCCAGCAGGTTTTTTCCACCGCCGACGACAGTCAGTCCGCGGTGACCATCCACGTGCTGCAAGGGGAGCGCGACGTAGCCGCCGGCAACAAGAGCCTCGGCCAGTTCAACCTCGAGGGTATCCCGCCGGCTCCGCGCGGAATGCCGCAAATCGAGGTCACGTTCGACATCGACGCGAACGGCATTTTGCACGTGTCGGCCAAAGACAAGGCGACCGGGAAGGAAAACAAGATCACGATCAAAGCGAGCTCGGGTCTCAACGAAGCCGAGATTCAGCGCATGGTGAAAGACGCGGAGATGCACGCCGCCGATGACAAGAAGGTGCTCGAGATCGTCACCGCGCGCAACCAGCTCGATTCGCTCATTCATTCGGTGAAGAAATCGCTCAAGGACTACGGCGACAAGGTCGGAGCCGACGAAAAATCGAAGATAGAAGGTGCGTTGAAAGAAGCCGAAGAGGCGATGAAATCCGACGACAAGGCGAAGATCGACTCCAAGGCCCAGTCTTTGGCGCAGGCAGCGCAGAAACTCGGCGAAAAGATCTATTCCGAAGCGCAGCAGGCGCAAGGCGCCCAGGCCGGTGGCGATGCCCAAGCCCCGAAGCAGGAGGAAAACGTCGTTGACGCCGAGTTCACGGAAGTGAAGGACAAGAAGGGTTAAGAGCGGCCCGGAAAGCGAGCCGCCTTAACCGGCCGAGTTGGAAC
>JBATEB010000117.1:0-31509 GCA_049663805.1 Burkholderiales bacterium
GTATCGCGGCAAGGGCCGCAAACGAATACCACTGCAGGGCGTAGGTGCGGTGCCGATCGACTCCCCTGTCGGGTCGCGCCCATTCGCGCGAAAGGCCGTCGGAAGCGTTAAGGATCTGTTCGACTACGAACGGCTGCAGCTGGAGTCCCAGGCGCTTCTCCTCGCGTTCCAGGACGAGGTTCTGGATCCTGGGACCCGAAGGCGCCTCCGGTGCGAGCGCGATGAAGCGCGAGCTCGGCGTCAGCGCGAGCCCCTCGACCGTCTGCAGGTTTCGCGGCGTCGAAACCGCGGGGAGCTTCGAGCGCTCGCCCGCGGCGATCCAGCCTCGATTCACGAGAACGTGGACTTCGCTTCCCTCGATCCTCAACGGGGTAAGCACGTGGTAGCCGGCGACCCCGTGCATCACCTTGTTATCGAGAAAGAGCGTGGCACGCGCGACGAAAATGCCGCGCGCGCTGACCCGGCGGTGATCGAAAAGCGAGGCCTGCGCCGGGGCGGCGGGTACCGAGAGAACCGGCCCCTGCTCCGCCGCATCGAGCCGGCGGCCAAGCTCGATCTTTTCCTCCGCCCGTCGGGTCTGCCAGTGCCCGAGCGCGAGCGTGAGCGCGATGAATCCCGCCGCCGCGATGCCCGGTACGAAGCGCGGCCTGAAACGCCAGTTTCCGACTCCCATTCCGCGAATCATGGTGGGTTTGGAGTACACTCCCCGCACAACGTTCCGATCGCCTGCGTGAAAATCGCCGTCATCCTGGTATTCATCGCGATTCTTGCGAGTCTGGGGTCCGCGCTCTTCTTTCTGGTGAACGACCGCGGCCAGTCCAAACGGACCGTCAAGGCCCTCGCGCTGCGCGTCGGCCTCTCCCTCACCTTGTTCCTGCTGCTGATGGCGGGTTACTACTTCGGCCTCATTCCCGGAAAAATCAGCTAGTCGCCTCGGACGCGAGCCGCAGGCGCCGGACGGGCGTGGAATTCTCCCGAAAGCGCCCGCATCGAGTGCGGCGCTCCCTCGTCGGATCCGGCGGGCGGCCCGCGTGGTTACAGCCAGTATACGAAAATGAACAGGCCAAGCCACACGACGTCGACGAAGTGCCAGTACCAGGCCACTGCTTCGAACGCGAAATGGTGCTCGGGCTTGAAGTGCCCCGCAAGGCAGCGGGCGAAAATCACCGTCAGCATGATGGCGCCTAGGGTCACGTGGAAACCGTGAAATCCGGTCAGCATGAAAAACGTCGATCCGTAGACGCCGGTCGTGAGCTTGAGGTTGAGCTCGGAGTAGGCGTGGCTGTATTCGTACGCCTGGAATCCGAGGAAGGTGGCGCCCAGCGCTATGGTCAAGAACATGAAAAGCGCCAGCTGCCCTCGTCTGTTCTCCTTTAGCGCCCAGTGCGCGATGGTGACCGTAACCCCCGAGGAGAGCAGAAGGAGCGTGTTGAGGGCGGGAATGCCCCAGGCGGCCATCGGAGTGAACGGATCCGTGAAGTTCGGTCCGGCCGAAGGCCACTGCGACGCGAAGTCCGGCCAGAGCAGCTTGCTGTCGATGCTTCCCAGATCCGGTACCGAGAGCTGCCGCGCGTAGTAGAGCGCGCCGAAAAATGCCGCGAAGAACATCACCTCTGAAAAGATGAACCAGCTCATCCCCCAGCGAAACGACACGTCCTCCCACTGCCCGTACTTTCCGCCTTCGGATTCGCGGATCACGTCCCCGAACCACCGCACCATCATGAAGACCAGGATTGCGAGTCCCAGAAACACGAGGTAGCGGCCGGGTTCCCACCCGTTGAACCAGCTCGCGGCGCCGGTCGCCATGCACAGCAAGGCCGCGGAGCCGAAGATCATCCAGTGCGACGGCTGCGGAACGTAGTAGTGCTGAGCGTGATCGCTCATCTTGCTCTCCTCTTCTTACGCAACCCTGCCGATGATGAACCTTACCAGCAGGATCAAACCCAACACGAAAATCGCCGCTCCGATGAGGCCGGCCACGATGACTTGCACCGGCTTCAACTGCGCCACATCCGTCTCGTGCCTTGCGCGTTTCCTCACGCCGAGAAACGACCAGAACACCGTCCTTGCAACCTGCATCGGTGAGGCCGACTTCCCTGCCTTCTCGTCTGGCACCGGGTCAACCCTTGCCGCCGTCCGCCCCGTTCACTTCGAAAAAGGTGTACGAGAGCGTTACCGTGTTGACGTCCCGCGGCAGCTTGGGATCGATCACGAATACGACGGGCATCTTACGCACTTCGCCGGCGCCGAGCGTCTGCTTCCGGAAGCAGAAGCACTCCATCTTCCTGAAATAGAGCGCGGCCTGCTGGGGCCCGTAGCTCGGGACCGCCTGACCGGTTACAGGACGGTCCAGGGTGTTCCTTACTTCGTACAGCACTTGCGTGACCTCACCCGGGTGCACGGAGATGCTCCTTTGAAGAGGCTTGAAGGTCCACGGGAGGCGCTGGGTGTTGGAATCGAACTCGACGGAAATTTCACGCGATGCGTCGATTTGAGTATTCGCTTCGACGGCTTCCGGCTTGAATAAGTCGCGAATGCCGGTCGCTTCACAGATCTGCTCGTAGAACGGCACCATGGCGAACGCGAAGCCGAACATGACCAAAGCAGTGACCAGCAGCTTTCTTACGAGCTGCCGGTTGGCGGCGGCGAGACTGGCGCCGAACGGAGTCATCTGAGCAAGTACTTCAGCATGATGCCGAGGAAAAACACCAGCGCAATCGACCCGAGCACCAAGGCGGTTCTGAGATTGCTCGCGCGCCGAGGATTCATTTCACCACCGGTTGCTCGTGGAAGCTGTGGTAGGGCGGAGGACTGGGCAGGTGCGTCCATTCGAGGGAGTCCGCCCCTTCCCAGGGTTTGGCGCCGGCCTTCTCTCCGCGTCCAAGCACCGTGACCTTCAGGACGATCCACAGAAAGAGGATCTGCGACAGCCCGAAGCCGAACGCGCCGATCGAGGCAATTTCATTGAACTCGGCGAATTGCAGCGCGTAGTCCGGGATGCGGCGCGGCATGCCCGCCAGCCCCAGGAAGTGCATCGGAAAGAACGTGACGTTGAAGAAGATCATCGACAGCCAGAAATGCCACTTGCCGAGCTTCTCGTCGTACATGCGGCCGGTCCACTTCGGCACCCAGAAATAGAACCCCGCGAAAAGCGAGAAAAGCGAACCGGCGACCAGCACGTAGTGAAAATGCGCGACGATGTAATAAGTGTCTTGAATTTGAATGTCGATCGGCGCAATGGCGCAGATGAGCCCGGTGAACCCCCCCATGGTAAACACGAAGATGAAACCCACGGCGAACAGCATCGGCGTCTCGAACGTCATCGAGCCGCGCCACATCGTGGCGAGCCAGTTGAACACCTTGACGCCCGTCGGCACGGCGATCAGCACGGTGGCGTACATGAAGAAAAGCATCCCGGCGACGGGCATGCCCACGGTGAACATGTGGTGCGCCCAGACGATGAACGACAGGATCGCGATCGAGGCAGTCGCGTAGACCATGGAGGAATAGCCGAAAAGCGGCTTCCTCGAAAACGCCGGGATCACCTGACTGACGATACCGAAACCCGGCAGGATCATGATGTAGACCTCGGGGTGGCCGAAGAACCAGAAAATGTGCTGGAACATCACCGGGTCACCGCCCCCGGCGGCATTGAAGAACGAGGTGCCGAAATGGCGGTCGGTGAGCAGCATCGTGATGGCGCCCGCGAGCACCGGCATGACGGCAATCAGCAGGTAAGCCGTGATCAGCCAGGTCCAAACGAACAGCGGCATTTTCATCATCGTCATGCCGGGCGCGCGCATGTTGAGAACGGTCGTGACGATGTTGATCGAGCCCATGATCGAGGAGGCGCCCATGATGTGCAGGGCGAAGATCGCGAGATCCATTCCGGGCCCCATCTGGGTGGAAAGGGGCGCGTAGATGGTCCAGCCGGCGGCGGTCGCGCCCCCGGGGACGAAGAACGATCCCACGAGGAGGGCCGCGCCGACCGGGAGCAGCCAGAAGCTCCAGTTGTTGAGGCGCGCAAACGCCATGTCCGGTGCGCCTATCATCATCGGCACCTGCCAGTTCGCGAAGCCGACGAACGCCGGCATGATGGCGCCGAACACCATGATGAGCCCGTGCATGGTAGTCAACTGGTTGAAGAATTCCGGGTGCCAGAACTGCAAGCCCGGCTGGAACAACTCGGCCCGGATGCCGAGCGCGAGCATGCCGCCGACGAGGAACATGGTAAAGCTGAACCACAGGTACAGCGTGCCGATGTCCTTGTGGTTCGTGGTGGTGATCCAGCGCATGATCCCCGAGGGATGATGTTCGTGATCGTGCGCGTGGCCCGAATCGATGACGGCGCTCATGGGTTTCTCCTGAATCTCGTGTCTGGTGCCCGCTCTACTTCCGAGCCGCTCTGATTTCGCTCGGCTGGGTGAGGTCGCCCGCCTTGTTGCGCCACGCGTTCCTCTCGTATGTGATGACCGCTGCGATGTCCGTGTCCGACAGCTGCTTGCCAAAGGGCGCCATTGCCGTGCCCTGCTTGCCGTTGAGCACGATTTCGATGTGCCGCCCCTTGGGCCCGTTGACGAGCGGCGAGCCGTCCAGCGCCGGGAAGACCCCCTTCAAACCCTGGCCGTTCGCCTGATGGCAGGCGACGCAGGTCGCCGCATAGACCTTCTCTCCCCGGGCTCGTAGCGCGGCAAGGTCCCATTTCCTGTTCGGGTCTTCCGCAGCCGTTACGATCTTTTTCTTCTGCTCCGCGACCCATTCGGCATATTTTTCCGCCGAAACTACGTCGACCACGATCGGCATGAAGCCGTGGTCCTTGCCGCACAGCTCCGCGCACTGGCCGCGGTAGGTGCCTTCCTTCTCGACCCTGAACCATGCGTCCCGGACGAAGCCGGGAATCGCGTCCTGCTTCACGCCGAACGCCGGAATCATCCAGGCGTGGATGACGTCATTCGCCGTGAGCAGCAGCCTCACCTTCCTGTTCACGGGAACCACCAGGCGGTTGTCCACCTCGAGAAGATAGTGCTCGCCTTTCGGGGCGCTGCCCGTGATCTGGTCCTGGGGCGTGGCGAGGCTGGACAGAAAGCTGATGCCCTCGCCTTCGCCCTTCAGGTAGTCGTAGCCCCATTTCCACTGGTAGCCGGTCGCTTTGATCGTGAGTTCGGGGCTCGAAGTGTCTTTCAGGCTCAGGAGCGTCTTGGTCGCCGGCCATGCCATGCCGATGAGAACGACCAGGGGGATGACGGTCCAGATGATCTCTACCGTGGTGTTCTCGTGGAAGTGTTCCGCCTTGTGCCCCACGGACCTGCGATGGGCGTAGATCGAATAGAACATCACGCCGAACACGCCGACGAAGACCACCAGGATGATCCCCATCATGATGAGGTGCAGGTCGTAGATTTCGCCTGCGACCCGGGTAACGGGCGAGGGCAAGTTCCATTGATAAGCCGCCTGCGCCGCAACCGGGAGCGCCAGGAGCGCGGCTCCCGCTGCCTTGACCATCCTCTTCGTCATTGTGTCCTCGTGGGTTCTCTACCTAGGGAAGCTGCGGATAACGCAAGCCGCTGACAATGTTCCAGGATGTGAGCATCACGTTCCCTGGCGGGTGATTCGACAGCAGTGCACGTCCCGAGGCGCCACCGGCCGAGGCGCGCCCGCGGCTCTTGAATTCCAGGCGAGACAGACACGCGCAGAACGGGCGGAACGGATTCCGCGGGGAGATCGAGCGGCTGCGCCCGACGGTGAAGCAGTTGAAATCCGAATCCGCTGCGGTATGCACGCCGATATCCACAATAAGAACGCGTTCCGCACTCGCACTCCGCGAAAAACGCTGTGGAAGGAGGCGCAAAAGCGGCGGTAAATTAACACACTATCGAATGCCGGGCAAGCTTCGAGCGAAGGGAAACGGCGTTTCAGCGTTGAATTCTCGCGCCCCACTTTACGATCTGCCTCCCGTCGGCGGCGGTGCGAGGCGCGCCCTTCCATGCGTGCCCGTAGACCACCTCGATCGTGGCCGGCAGTTTCCCGTCTTTCCGCTCTCGCGCGTAAGCCTCGAGCATCTTCCGCCACGCGTCCCGCCCGAGCAAACCTGCCCGTCGATCGCGCGCCGCGCAGGTCTCGCCGGAGGACTTCAGATCCCGGGCCAAGGCCGCGACATCCGCGTAAGTGAGCGTAATCCGCTCCATGTCCATGACGGGCTCCGCGAAACCGCATGCGACGAGCAGGTCGCCGACATCGTGCATGTCTGCAAAGGCATGGACATGGCGCGCCCGTGATGCCGCGGAAAACGCGGCCTTCAGTTCCCTCAGCGTGTCCGGCCCGTAGCTCGAAATCATCAGCAGGCCGCCCGCAGCCAGCACCCGGTGGAACTCGCGCAGGGCCGCAATCGGGTCGTCCGTCCACGCCAGGGCGAGGTTCGACCAGACCATGTCGATGCACCGGGAGGGAAGCGGCAAGCACAGGAAATCCGCGCACACGTGAAAGCGCCGCGGGCCACCCAGAAGGCGCCGCGCGCGTTCGACCAGGGACTGCGATCGCATCGCCTTCTCTATCGCCCCCGGCGCGAAGTCCGCTCCGATGAGCTCGGCCCGCGGATAGCGCCGGCGCAGCAGGTCGAGACCCCGCCCGGGACCGCAGCCTGCATCGAGAACGCGCGCCGGCCGCAGGCGAACATAGTCGAGCCGGTCGAGCATGCGCCGCTCGACCTCGGTCTGCAGGACTGCGGCGTCGTCCCCCGCTCGCGCGGCGCGGTCGAAAGCACGTCGAACCTGCCGCGTATCGAGGCGAAAGGCGCCTGCATCCATACTGGCGGTGTCGAGAGCTGCGTCCGCCCCGCGGGGCGTCAGGGAAGCTCTGAATGAGTCAAACCGCTCGCAATCGGACCGAAAGCCCTAGCGGGCGCGGATCCCGAGTTTTTCGAGCAGTGCGCGGTCGCGCTCGCCTTCGGGGTTTCCCGTGGTGAGCAGCTTTTCGCCGTAGAAGATCGAGTTCGCCCCTGCATGGAAACAAAGCGCCTGGACCGGCTCGGGCATCTCAGTGCGTCCTGCCGACAGCCGTACGGCGCTTCCCGGCATTGCGATGCGGGCGCAGGCGACGGTCCGAACAAACTCGCTCCAGTCGAGCCTGGGCGCGTCGCCGAGCGGGGTGCCCTCGACGTGGACCAGGTCGTTGATGGGGACAGATTCAGGCTGCGGATCGAGGCTCGCGAGAGCCGCAATCAGGCCAGCGCGCTGCGCCCGGGACTCACCCATGCCGACAATCCCGCCGCAGCAAACCTTGATTCCGGCAGCGCGCACCCGTTCGAGCGTCGCCAGCCGGTCGCCGTAGGTTCGCGTGGTTATGATCTCGCCGTAGAATTCGGGGGCGGTGTCCAGATTGTGGTTGTAGTAATCGAGGCCGGCGGCCTTGAGGCGCTCGGCCTGACCCTCGCGCAGCAACCCCAGCGTCACGCAGGTTTCCAGCCCGAGCGATTTTACTTCGTGCACCATCTCGGCCACGCGTTCCAGGTCCTTCGACTTTGGACCGCGCCACGCCGCGCCCATGCAAAATCTCGTCGCGCCGTTCTGTCTTGCGGCACGCGCCGCGGCGAGCACGGCTTCGAGTGGAAGCAACGCCTCGTTTTCCACGCCGGTTTCGTAGCGGGCAGACTGTGGGCAATAGGCGCAATCCTCCGGGCAACCCCCGGTCTTGATCGAGAGCAGCGTAGACAGCTGCACGACATTGGGATCGAAATGCAGGCGATGGATCGTATGTGCGCGATGCAGGAGATCGTTGAAAGGCAGCTCGTAAAGGGCCTCGACCTCCGCCCGCGTCCAGCGCCGGGGGCGCGATTCCTCGCGGGCACGGTGCACCGCCTCGGCCTCTTGCTCGTTATGGGAATGGATCAACGGTGTCCGGCTTTGCATCGCGTCGGGTCTCCAGAACATGCCAGGAAGCGAACCCCTCAAGATCATCCCGGCAAGCATCAAGGATGTCAAATGACGCTCCGGGAGTTCTTTGAGCGCGGCGCGGAAGGCGCACAGCTCTGGATCGGACAGGATTGCGTGCTCTGCGGGGCAGAGAGCGGGCTCGAGGCGCTGTGTTCGAGCTGTCGCGGCGACCTGCCCACGCTCCCTGAGTGCTGCCCGCGGTGCGCGCTCCCCAGCCCCGGCAGCGCGGTCTGCGGAACCTGTCTCCGAACCCCGCCGCACTTCGACGGAACCATCGCCCTGTGGCGCTACGAATTTCCCTGCGACAGGCTGGTGCACGCCCTCAAGTATCGCGCGCGCCTTGCCCTTGCCGGGTGCTTTGCCGGCTGTCTCGCCTCCCGGCCGCTGGCGGAGGTCGATCTCGTCGTGCCGATGCCATTGCACCGGCGACGCCTCCGCGAGCGGGGCTTCAACCAGGCCCTGGAGATCGCCCGGGGGCTGGCCCGACGCAGGGACTGGCCCCTCGGGCCGCGGAGCGCCGTGCGCCTGAGGCACACGGCGCCCCAGACCGGGCTGCCCTACGCGGAACGCGCAAGAAACGTGCGTGGGGCCTTCGAGTGCCCTATCGATCTCTCCGGAGCGCGCGTGGGCGTGGTGGACGATGTCATGACCACCGGCGCCACCTTGAACGAGCTCGCCCGGGTGCTCAAGCGCACGGGAGCTTCCCGCGTCGAAAACTTCGTCATCGCCCGCACCGTACCCGACGGACCTAAACCCGGGGACTTCGGGAGCTCCGAGGCGCACGAGCGCTAGTTTTCTTCCCTCGGGTCGCGCGCAAGCAGTTGCTGCGCCGCCTCGCGCGGCGCAGTCCCGCGGAAAAGCACCGAGCACACCGCATTCGTTATGGGCATGTCGATTTTTTTCGACTCCGCAAGGGCCTCGATGGCGGGCGCCGAATAGACTCCCTCGGCGACGTGGCCGAGCTGTTTCAGTATCGTGTCGAGCGGGTCGCCCCGCGCGAGGCGCAGCCCCACGCGCCGGTTGCGGGACAGCTCGCCGGTGCAGGTGAGGATGAGATCCCCGGCCCCGGCCAGTCCCATGAACGTTTCGGCCCGTCCGCCCAACGCCACCCCGAGCCGCGTCAGTTCCGCGAGGCCACGCGTGATCAGCGCGGCCCGTGCATTCAAGCCGAGCCCCAGACCGTCGCTGATACCGGAGGCGATCGCCATGACGTTTTTCACCGCCCCGCTGATCTCGACACCCGTCAGATCGCTGCTGAAGTAGACCCTGAGACTCGGTTGGTGCAGCTCGCGCGCCATTCGCTTCGCGAACCCGGCGTCACGCGCCGCCAGCGTGAGCGCTGTGGGCAGGCCCTGGGCCACTTCCAGGGCGAAACTGGGGCCGGACAACGCGCCGCAGGCGGCGTCTTTGCCGATCGCCTCGGCCGCGACCTGATGAGGAAGCTTGTTGCTTCCCTGCTCGAAACCCTTGCACGCCCAAACGATCGGGCGCGCCGGTCCCGAGGCGCGCACACGCGCGAGGACATCGCGCAGCTGGGAAGACGGCGTGGCGATCAATGCGAGGTCGCTTTCCGCGAGCGCGGCGGAAAGCGCAGCGGTTACCGCAACCGACGGCGGTAGTGGTATTTCGGGCAGATAGCGGATATTGCGCCGGCCCGACGTAATCTCCGCCGCCAGCGAGGCATCGCGCGCCCAGAGCGTGACCCGATGGCCGGCGGCAAGCGAAATCGAAAGCGCAGTGCCCCAGGCGCCGGCGCCGAGGATGGCGATGTTCATGGCATCGAGAAAGCTCTACGCGCCGGGGACGCGATCGTGAAAACGAAGAAAAGGGGGCGGCAGGGCTGGCTCAGGTATCACCGATACGCGCGTTAGTGGGCGATCTCGATGCGAGGGCCATCATCGGGCGGCGCGGCGGCCTCGGTGTTGCGCTTCTGGTACATCGCCTCGAAATTCACCGGCGCGAGCAGCACCTGCGGAAAACCGGCGCGATTGACGGTATCGGATACGGTCTCGCGCGCATAAGGGAACAGCACGTTGGGACACACCATGCCGAGCACCGGCGCCAGCTCCTTGTCCGGAACGTTCCGGATCTGGAACACGCCCGCCTGGGAGACCTCGACGAGAAACAGAGTCTTGTCTCCCCGTTTCGCCCGGACCGTGATGATCATGGTCACCTCGAAGAGGACGTCGTTGACGCGCTGCGATTGATGCGACAGCTCCACTTCGAGCTGCGGCTGCTCGGGCTCCATGAACGTCTGCGACCCGCCCGGAACCTCGAGCGAGAGATCCTTCACGTAAATCTTCTCGATGCTGAACATCGGCTGCTGGTCTTCGCTCATCAGGACTCCCATGAAGGTCGGAGAGGCGCTCCGGCACGCGGGACCCTATCGGTTACCGGTTCCGAAACACCCGAGAAAACTCGCCGCACTGCTTGCCGCCTAGCCGGCGAGCAACGAATCGAGTTTGCCGGCATGCTCCAGGGCCGCAAGCTCGTCGAAGCCCCCGACGTGCGTGTCGCCGAGGTAGATCTGGGGAACAGTGCGCCGGCCGGTGTTACGCATCATTTCCTCGCGCTGGACCTGATCGAGATCCACCCGAATCTTTTCGATACCCGTAACACCCTTCGACTTCAACAGCCTTTCCGCGCTCAAGCAGTAGGGGCACACGGCCGTGCAGTACATCCGGACCCTCGTCATCTACTTCTCCAGGGGCAGGCCCGCCTGCTGCCAGGCCCCGAGCCCGCCCCCAAGCACGGCAAGCTGTTCGAAACCCCTCTTGCGCAGGATCGCCGCGGCCCGCGTCGATTGACCCCCGCTGTCGCACACCACGAGCACCGGCTTGGTCTTGTGCTTTTCGAATTCCGCAACGCGCGCCTCAAGATCGGCAAGCGGAACGTTGCGCGCGTTAAGCATGTGTCCCTTTTCGTAGTCCGCCGCGACTCGCACATCGAGGACGAGCGCGTTTTGGTTCATCAGCAACGTCGCCTGGAGGGGCGTAATCGAGCCGCCGCCCATCCCGCGCCGCAGTACGGGCCAGATCAGCAACGTCCCGCTCATGACCGCCGCCGCGACGAGCAGGATGTTGTCGCTGAGGAACTTGATCAGGTTGACTTCCGTCATGTCAGGATTTCGGGGAGTTTCCGCACAGCACTTCGCGCATCGTGGCCAGGAGTTCGAGGATGCGCGGGTCGGTAATCGAATAATACACGTGATTCGCGATCTTTCTGGGGCTGAGCACGCTTTTTTCGCGGAGAATCGCCAGATGCTGCGAAACGTTGCTCTGCGAAGTGCCCACCGCCTCGACGATGTCGCGAACCCGCATCTCGTTCTCGCCCAGAACGCACAGGATTTTCAGGCGCAACGGATGCGCCATCGCGCGCATCGCATGGGCGGTTCGCTCGATCTGTTCGGTTCGGCCGATGAGGTCGAATATGTCCTGGGGTTCGCGATGCATGCCCCTCCCGATTTCCTGATTTCGATTGCAGGCGGGGGACGCTTTCCCCGCCCATCCCTGAAACAGAGCGTCTGGAAATACCGAAAACGACCCAACTCCCGGGCACTCATTATAAAATGCTTCTTGCCGCACGGCACGCACGGGTCTGGCACTCATGCACAAAATCGTCCTTCTGCGCCATGGCGAATCGGTCTGGAACATGGAGAACCGGTTTACCGGATGGACCGACGTCGATCTGACTCAGCGTGGGGTCGAAGAGGCGAGGCGCGCCGGGGAGATCCTGAAGGACGCCGGGTTTGTCTTCGATTCGGCCCATACCTCCGTACTCAAGCGAGCGATTAGGACCCTGTGGTTCGCCCTCGAATCTATGGACCTGATGTGGATTCCGGTGCACCACTCCTGGAGGCTCAACGAGCGGCACTACGGCGCACTGCAGGGGTTGAACAAGGCCGAGACCGCAGCGAAATTCGGCGACGAGCAGGTGCTCCTTTGGCGTCGCAGCTATGACGTACCCCCCCCACCGCTCGCGCGCGACGACCCCCGCCTTCCGCGGGGCGACCCACGCTACGCCAGCCTGCCGGAGTCGGAATTGCCCCGCACCGAATGCCTGAAGGACACGGTGGCACGCTTCGTTCCGTATTGGAACGAGACCATCGCGCCGGAAGTACGGATCGGCACGAGGGTGATCATCGTGGCACACGGCAACAGCCTGCGGGCTCTCGTCAAATATCTCGACGACGTGAGCGATCGGGAAATCGTGGACTTGAACATCCCCACCGGAATTCCCCTGGTGTACGAGCTGGACGCCGGCATGCGGCCGGTGCGGCACTACTACCTGGGCGATCCGGTCGAGGCCGAAGCTCGCGCCCGGGCGGTCGCCGAACAGGCCAGGGCGAAGAATTGAACCGCAATTTCAGCCGCCTGGCCCGCGGTATTGTTGTCCTGGTTCTCGCGAGCGCCCACGCGCCCGCAGTCGCGGAAGGTGAATCGGAAAGGCGGCAGCTCGACGCCCTGCGCACGCGCATCGAGCGGATGCGCGCCGGCATCGCGGAAACAGAGGAAAGCCGGACGGAAGCGCGCGACCAGTTGCGTGACTCCGAAAGGGCCATTTCCGAAGCCAATCGCAAGCTGCGCGGGCTCACGGGCCGTCGCTCGACGACCCGGGAGGAGCTGAAGACGCTGAGGCTCCGCGCCGAGACGCTCGAAGGGGAAATCGCGGCGCGCCGTGAGAGGCTGGGAAGGCTGCTGAGCATGAGGTACGTCCACGGCGAGCAAAGCTACCTGAAACTTCTCCTCTCGGGCGAAGACCCCGGTCGCGTCGCGCGCGAGCTGCAGTACTACGAGTATGTTTCGCGCGCTCAAGTCGTATTCATCGGCGAGCTGCGTTCCGCCCTGGCGCGCCTGCGGGAACTCGAGGCCGGAGCGCGCGAGAGGAACGGGGAATTGGCCGCCATCGAGTCCGCGCTGCGCGGGGAGCGAAACGCGCTCGTCAAGCGGCAGGCAGAGCGCCGCAGGGTTCTGCAGCGCGTCTCCAGCGAGCTGCGCAAGCAACATCGCGAAGTGAAGTACCTCGAACGCGACGAAAGCCGCCTGGCGAGACTCATCGAAGAGCTCGGACGAGTCATCTCCTCCACACCGTTGTTGCGCAACGAAAAAGTACCGCAGCCCGGCGGCTCCGGGGGCTCTTTCGCGGGACTCAAACGCGAACTGCGGCTTCCCATCCGGGGGGTACTCGCAAACCGCTTCGGCGCGCAGCGCGCCAACGGAGGCCCTCCGTGGAAGGGTTTGTTCATCCGCTCTCAGTCCGGGCAGGAAGTGCGGGCGGTCGCTTCGGGGCGAGTCGTGTTTTCCGACTGGTTGCGCGGCTTCGGCAACCTGCTGATCATCGACCACGGCGAGGCTTATCTCACCATCTACGGAAACAATGAATCGGTGCTCAAGGAAGTGGGCGAAGTCGTGCACACCGGGGACGCCGTGGCGACTGTCGGCGCAAGCGGCGGTAACCAGGAATCGGGTTTATACTTCGAGATTCGGCACAAGGGAAAAGCCTTCGATCCCTTGGGCTGGGTTTCCCTGAAATAGTCTTCGCATGCTCAAGTTGGCGAGCGGAAAGCCCTAAACATGAAGACCAGGATCAAACAGGCCAGCCTGGTGCTGGTCGGCGCGCTGGCAGGAATCCTGCTCAGCCTCAACTTCTCCGCGGTGGCCCAGCGCGAGGCGGCGCGATTTCCCCTTCCCGTGGACGAGCTGCGCGCTTTTGCTGAAGTGTTCGGCGCAATCAAGTCCAGTTACGTGGAGCCCGTCGAGGACAAGAAACTGATAACCGAGGCGATCAGCGGAATGCTCACAGGCCTCGATCCCCATTCGGCCTATCTGGACCAGGATGCGTTCCGCGAGCTCCAGGTCGGAACCCAGGGCGAATTCGGCGGACTGGGCATCGAAGTCGGGATGGAGGACGGATTCGTCAAGGTCGTCTCGCCTATAGAGGACACGCCGGCGTTTCGCGCGGGCATCAAGCCCGGCGACTTCATCATCAAGATCGACGATACCTCGGTCAAGGGCATGAACCTCACTGAAGCCGTCAAGCGCATGCGCGGCAAGCCGCGGACCAGCATCCGTCTTACCATTTTGCGCAAGGGCGAGCCGAAGCCCTTTGAGGTCACTCTTACCCGCGACATCATTCGCGTGCAAAGCGTCAAGTCCAGACTGATCGAACCCGGCTACGGTTGGGTTCGGGTCTCCCAGTTCCAGGAGCACACCGGGGAGAACCTCGCCAAACACATCGAAGGGCTGTACCGGAACGGGCCGCTGAAAGGCCTGGTGCTCGACTTGCGCAACGACCCCGGTGGTCTCCTGAACGGAGCGGTTGGCATTGCTTCGGCGTTCCTCCAGCCGCAGGCGCTGGTGGTGTCGACGGACGGCAGAACGGAGGACGCCAAGCGCAAGTTCATCGCGGCCCCGGAAGACTACCTGCGGGGAAGCCGGAAGGACTATCTTCGAAATCTCCCTGCATCCGTCAAGACCGTTCCGATGGTCGTGCTCGTCAACGGCGGTTCGGCCTCCGCTTCCGAAATCGTCGCGGGCGCCTTGCAGGACCATAAGCGCGCCACCGTCATGGGCACGGCGACGTTCGGCAAAGGATCGGTGCAGACGATCCTCCCGCTGGGGAACAACACGGCCATCAAGCTGACCACCGCTCGCTACTACACGCCGAGCGGGCGCTCGATCCAGGCGAAAGGTATCACGCCCGATATCGTCGTCGAAGATCCCACCGCGCCGACCGTCGGGCGGCTGCGCGAGGCCGATCTGGAAAAGCACCTCCTCAACCCTCAGGAAAAGGACGCGAAGTCTGAAAAATTGCAGGGAACGAAAGCAAAGCAACCGGCCGATGCGGACGAAAAGCCGCCGGTGCTGCTCGAATTCGCCTCGGACAAGGACTTCCAGTTTCAGCAGGCGCTCAAGCACCTCAAGGGCCTGCCGCTCGCGACCGCGCAGAGCGCGTCGACCCCGGCGGCGACCAAGAACTGATCAGGCGGACGCCGGAGGCGCCGCCTGATCTCCGCGAAATGGAACCGACGCGGAGCGCGGTTCATCCCGCGGACAACGATCCATGAATGACGACCAGCTTCTGCGCTATTCGCGGCACATCCTGCTGCCCGAGATCGGTATCGAGGGACAAGAGAGACTGCTGGCCTCATCCGCGCTGGTGATCGGGGTCGGGGGGCTCGGTTCGCCGGCCGCGCTCTATCTGGCGGCAGCGGGAGTCGGGACGATTACTCTCGCCGACGGCGACACGGTCGATCTCACCAACCTGCAGCGCCAGATCCTGCATACCACGGACTCGGTCGGGATGCCCAAGGCGGCATCGGGACGCGACGCGCTGGCGAAGATCAATCCCGCGGTGCGGGTCGTCCCCCTGCAACAACGCCTGACCGACGGCGAACTCGACCCGCTTGTCGCATCCAGCAGCGTCGTCCTCGACTGCTCGGACAACTTCGCGACCCGCCATGCCGTCAATCGCGCGTGCGTGCGCTACCGCAGGCCGCTCGTCTCCGGCGCCGCGGTACGCTTCGACGGGCAGGTGAGCGTGTTCGATTTGAGAGACGAACTCAGCCCCTGTTATAGCTGCCTCTTTCCGGAGGACGCGGAACTCGAGGAGACGCACTGCGCCACCATGGGGGTGTTCGCTCCGGTCACCGGTATTATCGGCGCCATTCAGGCGGCCGAGGCGCTGAAGCTGTTGACGGGCGTGGGTGAAACTCTTTCGGGACGACTGGTGGTTCTGGATGCGCTCGCCATGCAGTGGCGGGCGGTGAGGCTCGCCAGGGACCCGGCCTGCACCGTCTGCGCGACGGTGACCACCTAGACCTTCCCTAGCTCCCGAGCCGGCCCAGCACGGGCCACTGCTTCTCCCACATCTCGGTGGGAAGGCGCTTGAAGCCGCTCTTGGCGTATTGTTGCCAGCGACCGATGGCGTAGCACAGAAGCAGGTTGGCCCGCGGACCGGGATCGGCGAGGGACCGGGATTCAGCCGGTCTGCCCGGGACCTCCTGCTGAGTGGCGGCCACGCGCAGGCACTGCTTGAGGGTCGCTTCGAGGCGGTCATGCAGCTGGTTGATGCGGGCCTGCAGCCGCTCGTCCTCGTTGACGAGCGCATCTCCGACCAGAACGCGCGTCATCCCGGGATTCTTCTCGGCGAAAGACAGCAGCGATCCCAGGATGGCATGGACTTGCTTCAGGCCGTTCTCCTCCTCGGAGGTGATCTTGTTCACCAGCCCGAATACGGTCTGCTCGATGAACTCGATCAGTCCCTCGAACATCTGGGCCTTGCTCGCGAAATGGCGGTAGAGGGCCGCCTCCGAAACGTCCAGCTCCTTGGCCAGCGCCGCGGTGGTGACTTTCTCGGCCTTCGGGTTTTCGAGCATTCGCGCCAGCACCTGCAGGATCTGCAGGCGCCGCGCGCCGGGCTTGGCGGCGGGCATGGCATCCTCCCCAAGGGAGCGACGGAACGATCATTGTATGACTCTGGGTAAGTGCTCGCTACCGTCATGTCGACGCATGGGGCAGTGCCGGTGGCCTGACCCCATTACAATTCGCGAGAAGAAATGAAACTCTCGGCTCACTTTTCGCTTCGGGCGCTGACCCACTCGGATACCGCGCGCGCGCTTGGCATCGGCAACGCGCCTCCGCTTCGGCTGATGAGAAACCTTGCGCTCCTCGCCAGACGGCTGGACGCGATCCAGGGGCTGCTTCACCGTCCCTTGGCGATATCGAGCGGTTTCCGCTCGCCTGCCGTGAATACGGAAGTGGGCGGAAGCACAGGATCCCGCCACACCCTGGGTCTGGCGGCAGACTTCACTTGCAAGGAATTCGGCACACCGTTCGAAGTCTGCCGAAGAATCGCAGGTTCAGCGATCCCGTTCGATCAGCTTATTTACGAGTTTGGCAACCGCCCTGACGGGGGATGGATTCACGTGAGCTTCGCAAGGGGGTCGCGCCGGAAAATAATGACCATCTGCCTGGGAATCCCGCGCTATCGTCGCGGCCTCCGCCGGTGCGCACCGCTGGCGCGCTGAATTTCGAAACCGGACGACCGAACGTCGCGGGTCCGCCGCAGGGCGGGACCGGAAACGCTCATCTCGAACGAATCAGCGTCCCGACGCCCTCGTCGGTCAGAATTTCGAGCAGCAGCGCGTGCTCGACCCGGCCATCGATAATGTGCACGCTCTTGACGCCGTTCTTCGCGGCATCGAGCGCCGAGCGGATCTTGGGCAGCATCCCCCCGGAGAGCGTTCCCTCGGCCACGAGGGCGTCGATCTTTTTCGGCGTCAGACCTGTCAGCAGCTTGTTGTTCTTGTCGAGCACACCCGGGGTATTCGTGAGGACGACCAGTTTCTCCGCGCGCAGGACTTCGGCGAGCTTGCCGGCCACCAGGTCTGCGTTGATGTTGTAGGACTGCCCGTCCTCGCCGACCCCGATCGGCGCGACCACAGGGATGAAACCGCCCTCCTCGAGCGCCCGGATCACCTTCGGATCGATCGATGCGATTTCGCCGACCTGGCCGATATCGATCTTGTCCCCGCCGTTCTTCCCGTCCTCCAGCAGCAACTTCCTCGCCCGAACGAAGGCGCCATCCTGCCCGGTAAGCCCTACCGCCTTGCCGCCCGCCTGGTTGATGAGTGTCACCACCTCCTTGTTGACCTGGCCGCCGAGCACCATCTCGACCACGTCCATCGTTTCGGCATCGGTAACGCGCATCCCCTGGACGAACTGGCCTTTCTTGCCCATCCGCGCCAGCTGCTTGTCGATTTGCGGACCGCCGCCATGCACGACGACCGGATTCATCCCGACGAGCTTGAGGAGCACCACATCGTGCGCGAAGCTGCGCCTGAGCCGTTCGTCGGTCATCGCGTTGCCGCCGTACTTTACGACGATCGTCTTCCCGTGGAAGCGCCGGATGTACGGCAACGCCTCGGCGAGCACCTTCGCTTTGTGGATCGGGGTGAGGGCGAGTTCTTTCATCGGCGTGCGCATCTCGAGCGCCGATTGTACCTGCCAGAACACAAGAAAAGGGCGGTCGCGTGACCGCCCTTTTGCCGGTCGCGGGATGAAAGGCGGCGGCCCCTGGATCCCGCGGACTCGAGACCGGCGGCCAACGGCCCGCCGGTCCTTGTCTTACCGGATCGTCAGTTGCTTTGCCGCAGCCGCCGCCTTCTTGGGCAGCGTCAGCTCGAGCACGCCGTCGGCGTACTTGGCACTCGCCCGGGCGTCGTCTATCTCATGGTTCAGCCTGAAAGCGCGGGCGACCTTGCCGAAATAGCGCTCGCTGTGCAGCACCCGCTCACCGTCCTTTTCATCGCGCTCGGCGCGCGTCTCGGCGGTGATCGACACCTCGTCCCCGTCGATGCTTACCTTGATGTCGTCCTTCTTCACTCCAGGGATCTCGGCGAGGACCTTGTATTCGCCGTTCTGCTCCGCGACATCGACCTTCATGCGACGTACGGAACCCGCCGCTTCAAACCCGACCGGACCGACGACGAAACCCCTGAAAATTTCGTCGAACAGATCGCCAAACGGATCGTAACGAGTAATGTTTGCCATGGTTCTCTCCTTCATAGCCGGTTCGGGCAGACGCCCGCATGAAATGCAGATGGGGGAAGCACGGGCAATTTCAAGAGCGCTTGCGGTGCCCCCGGGAAGCGGCTAGATTGGGTACGCATTTCAATCTCACCCCCAATGCCCGCGGAAATCTCCCCGCTTGAACTGGAGCGTCATCGCCCCTACTTAATGCGTTTTGCGCTGCTGCAGTTGCGCGACCGAAGCGCCGCGGAAGATGCGGTTCAGGAAGCGCTCCTCGCGGCCATCCAGGGAGCCGGGCGATTCGCGGGACAGTCGTCCGTTCGCACCTGGCTGATCGGGATTCTCAAGCACAAGATCGTCGACCATATCCGCAAAGCCGCGCGCGAGCATGCGGCCGACCCGCCGGCAGGCGAGACCGCCGCAGACGACCTCGAGACCTTCTTCGGCGCCGACGGGCACTTCGCCGACCCTCCGCTGGAATGGGAAAGTCCCGAAGGCGCGCTGGAGCAGCGCCGCTTTTTCGAGGCGCTCGAACGCTGCCTGCTGGCCCTGCCCAGGAACACGGCGAACGCGTTCATGATGCGTGAGCTGATGGGTCTGGAAACCGACGAGATCTGTAAGGAACTCGGTGTTTCTCCGTCAAACTGCTGGGTGATGCTGTATCGCGCACGGATGAACCTCCGCGCCTGTCTTGAGCGCACCTGGTTCACCGCGGGCGCGACCCGGACCGGATAGGGAGATCGACGGTGGCAGTCCGTTTTTCCTGCAGGGAGGCGACCCGACTTATCTCCCAGGGGATGGATCGGCGCCTGTCTTTCGCCGAAAGGCTCGCCCTGAGGTTTCACGTCGCGATCTGCGATGCCTGTACGCGCTTCACGCGCCAGGCGAAATTCCTCCGGCGGGCCTTGAAAAGCTATCCGGGCCCGGATGACCCAGACGCCCGCTAGTCAGGCGCCCGGGCCCGGCGACACCCGGCTCTCATGCCCGGGCTGTGGCGCGGCTTTCGATTGCGGCGTACGGGACGGCATGGGCTCCTGCTGGTGCGCCGGATACCCCGGGCTTTCAGGGCCGGAACGGGGTGTCGGATGTTACTGTCCCGGGTGTCTCCGCGAGCGAATTCAAGCCGAGAGGGCGGCTCCCGGGCGACTTCGCTGACTTGCGCAAGGGTTCGCTTCGCCTTACAACACATAGCGCGCAAGGTCCTCGCTCTGCGCCAGGTCCTTGAGCTTCGAATCGACGAATGCGGCGTCAACCCTCAGGACTTGCTTGCCGCGCCTGCCCGCCTCGAAGGAAATCTCCTCAAGCAGCTTTTCCATCACCGTATACAGTCGTCGAGCTCCGATGTTCTCGGTCTTCTCGTTGACCGACCATGCGATCTCCGCCAGCCGCCTTATTCCGTCCTGAACGAATGTGATTTCGACCTCGTCGGTAGCGAGCAGCGCCTGGTACTGGCGGGTCAGGCACGCATCGGTCGCGGTCAGAATCCGCTCGAAATCGTCGACCGAAAGCGAGTCGAGCTCGACGCGAATCGGAAACCGTCCCTGAAGCTCGGGAATCAGGTCCGAAGGCTTGGATAAATGGAAGGCGCCGCTCGCGATGAACAGAATGTGATCGGTCTTCACCATCCCGTACTTGGTGGAGACGGTGGTCCCCTCGACGAGCGGCAGCAGATCCCGCTGAACGCCCTGGCGCGAAACATCCACGCCCACCGTGTCACCCCGGCTCGTGATCTTGTCGAATTCATCGAGAAAGACGATACCGTTCTGCTCGACATTGACGAGAGCCCTCGAGCGCAGATCCTCGTCGTTCACCAGGCGCGCCGCTTCCTCGTCGGTAAGCATCCTCATCGCCTCGCGAATTTTCATGCGGCGCTGCTTCTTCCTGCCTCCCCCGAGGTTTTGGAACATCCCCTGAATCTGCTGCGTCAGCTCTTCCATTCCCGGCGGAGCGAGGATCTCCATGTGCGCCTGAGGCGCAGAGACCTCGATCTCGATCTCCTTTTCATCGAGTTCCCCCTCTCGAAGCTTCTTGCGAAATTTCTGCCGAGTGGACGATTCCTCTTCGCCGCTCGCCCTGCCCGGGGGTTCGGGCTCGTCGGTCGCAATCGGGCCGCCGCCGCGCGCCGGCGGCAGGAGAGCATCCAGCACCCGCTCCTCGGCGGAATCCTCGGCACGGCGGCGAACCTTCTTCATCGCCGCCTCGCGCGTGTCCTTGATGGCGATTTCGACGAGGTCGCGCACGATCGTGTCGACATCGCGCCCCACGTAGCCGACTTCGGTGAATTTGGTCGCTTCGACCTTGATGAAAGGAGCATCCGCGAGTCGCGCAAGGCGCCGCGCGATCTCGGTCTTGCCCACGCCCGTCGGCCCTATCATGAGAATGTTTTTCGGCGTGATCTCCTGCCGGAGCGGTTCGGCCACCTGCTGACGGCGCCAGCGGTTCCTGAGCGCAATCGCCACGGCGCGCTTGGCGCGCACCTGGCCGACGATGTGCTTGTCCAATTCGTGGACGATTTCCTGGGGAGTCATCTGAGACATTGAAGGACCTTTCGACTGCGCCGGACAGGCGAGAAGCTGGGTTCCGCTCCCTCCATCCTCGTCCGCGCTTTGCCTACTCCAGGATCTCGACGACCTGGTGTTGGTTAGTGTAGATGCACAGGTCCGCGGCGATCGAAAGCGCCTTGCGCACGATACTCTCCGCGTCAAGCTTGGTGTTCTCGAGAAGGGCACGCGCGGCCGCCTGGGCGTAGGGTCCGCCCGAGCCCATCGAGATCAGACCGAGCTCCGGCTCGATCACGTCGCCCATGCCGGTGATGATCAGCGAGGATTCACGATCGGCGACCGCGAGCATAGCCTCCAGTCGTCGCAACACCCTGTCGGTGCGCCAGTCCTTCGCCAGTTCCACCGCCGAGCGCAGCAGATTCCCCTGGTGCTTGTCGAGCTTCGCCTCGAAGCGCTCGAACAGGGTGAATGCATCGGCGGTCCCACCCGCAAAGCCGGCCAGGATCCGGTCCTGATAGAGGCGCCGCACCTTGCGCGCGGTCGCTTTCACCACGACGTTCCCAAGGGTGACCTGGCCGTCGCCGCCAAGCGCGACCTTGCCGTCGCGGCGGGCCGATACGATGGTGGTTCCGCGGAACTGTTCCATATCGCGCAAATATGAGGTCAGGACGCCGCCGATCAAGGCCTGCGGCAAAGATAGGCCATCACCAGGCCGGCCGCAACGATGGCGCACACGATCATCGAACCCGAAGGCAGGTCCAGCCACAAAGAACCGAGCAAGCCTACGGCGTAGCCAAGCACCCCGACCGAATAGGCTTTCAGCAGGCGGCGGTGTTTCGTGTAGTAGGTCGAAAGGGCGGGAATGACCAGCGTGGTGAATACGAGGTAGAGCCCCACGAGTTGCACGGACAGGGTCACCGCACAACCGAAGAGCACGTAAAACCCGATCCTGCCAAGGCGCTGGCCTAGCCCGAACCACAGCGCAAGCACGGCCACGTAGATCGCGGCGACGACCGGCAGGTGGGCGGCATTGACCCATAGGATCTGCCCGATCAGCAGGTCCTTGAGGTGCTCGCCGCCCCGCGGGTTTTTTGCAAGGAGCAGGATCGCGACGCTCGAAGCGAGAACGAAGACGACACCGATGACGGCTTCCTGGACCTCGGGCCAGCGCCGCTCGGTCCAGGTCAGCACCATCGCGCAGGCGAGCGCCGCCGATAGCGCTGCGATCTGTACCGCGGCGCCGGTCGGCTCCCAACCGAGGTAATCGGCGAGGATCACCCCGACTCCCGCAACCTGCGCGACTGCGAGATCGATGAAGACGATGCCGCGGGCGAGCACCTGCATCCCCAGCGGGACGTGGGTCGCCGTGACGAGCAGGCCCGCGATGAACGCGGGCCACAGGATGCCGAGGCTCGCCGCGTCGAGCGTCATTTCAGGACAGCCAGCAAGCGGCCGATCGTGTCGTCGAACAGACCGAACAGATCCTTCGCCTTGTCGGTTCCCCCGACGGTGAAGGGGAGCATCAACGACGGAATCTTCGCACGCTCCGAAAGGAATTCCGCGGCCCGAGGGCTGTTATAGGGAGAATAGACCACAACCTTCGCAGGATCGCGCTTCATTCTCTCAACCAGCTCTGCGAGATGCGCGGGCGTCGCGGGAAGACCGGGCTTGGGTTCGAGGCTTCCCGCTTCGCGCATTCCCGCCCAGTTGATGAAGTACGACATATCTTTATGGTACACGACGACCGGAACGCCCTTGAGCCGCGCCGCCTGCTGGTCCCAGCGCGATAGCGCCGCTCGCCAGCGCTCGCGAAAGGAATTCGCGCGCGCTTTGAAAACGTCGGCGTTGGCAGGGTCGATCTGTACGAGCCGCTCGGCGAGCGCGTCGGCGACCTTCACGATGTTGCGTGGATCCAGATGGATGTGCGGATTGCCGGACGGGTGAACGTCGCCGAGCGCACGATCGACTACCCTCGGGATCTCCAGCTTGGGCACGAACTGCGACGCCTCGAGATATCCGGCCGAACCCGGCTGGATCTTCGTGTTGCCCGATTGAGTCAGCAGCAGCGGCAGCCAGCCGATCTCGAGCTCCGAGCCCGTACAAATCAGCAGGTCCGCGGATCGCACACGTGCGATCAGGCTGGGGCGAGCCTCCACCCTATGTGCGTCCTGTAAGGCGGATGTGGCCGAATACACCGACGCCTTGTCGCCTGCAAGCTCCTGCGCGAGAGCGGCCCATTCCTGTTCGCAGGCGAAGATGTTGAGCGCCGCCGCCGCGGGCAACGCGATTGAGATTGAACCCAATGCGGCGAGAATCTTCACGATCGTTTTCATGTTCGTCACCCTAGAATTTGTGAGCGCCGTGAGCGCCCAGGCTCATGATGTACTGCAGGAACACCTGCTTGTCGGTCACGCCGGAGCGCGACTTGTCCTGCGCGAACTGCAGCCGGATGCGGCTGAATTCGCTGCCGCTCCAGTCGGCCATCACGGCGTGCCGTGTTGGGTTGTACTTAGCGAGGATCGGGAAATCGGCTGCGGTAAGCGCCCCTGAGTCGACAAGGCTGATGTTCGTCGTGCCCGCGTCCAGCCTGTCATAGCGATAACCGACTCGCCACTGCGGCATGAACTGATATACCCCCTGCAAATACAGGCCCGACTGTGTCGATCTATGCCCACTGGTCTGCGTTCCGCCGGCGGTCACCGCTGTGGTGTCGAAGGTGACATCGCCGTTTTCACGCCGGCGGAAGTACTCGCCCTGCAGCTTGAAGTTGGTGTAAGTCGGGTTGTGATTCTGCGCCCATTTCAGGACCCCCGAAAGCACCCAGAGGCGGCTCCGGCCGGTGAAGCTATTGATGACCTGTGGCGTGCCCGCCGAGTCGGTATCTTCGTAGCTGCGGTCCAGCGGAGAAGTCGAAAGATACGACAGCCCTGCTTGCCACGCGGTGCTTGTTCCTATGTCGCCGCCGACATGGGTGAAAACGTTGCCCGAGCCGGAGCCGTTCTTGTTGCGATCCGACCCACTCGGGAATTGGCGCCCCCTCCCGACTTCGACGCCGATGTCGAAATAAAGCTCGGTGGGCGCCACCCATTTCACTTGAATGCCGTCGTCACCCAACTGGCCGCCGAGGAACACCTTGTTGGCGAGCGGTGCGTCGGTGAAGTCCCAGGCGTGGGCGTGGATCTCGTTGAGATAGCCCACCCCGGAGAAGAACCGGCCTGCCTTGGCGGTGAGACCGTGCGAGAGCCCGAGGGTCTGCACGTAGGCTTCCTCGATCTCGGCCTCGTTCTCGGGCGTGAGGGCGACGATCCCGACGCCTCGGAAATGGGGATCGATGTTCGCCGAAAAAGTGAGCTCCGATTCGCCTAGGCTCAGACCCCGGTTGGGCGGCCCCACCTCGCCGAGCGTCGGCACGAAACCGTCGATCCTGAATCCGGCGGGGTCCTGCGAAAGATTGCCGTAGACCCCATTCAGGATGAGGGAAATCCCGGGGTTGAAGGCGTTTTCACCCGTAGCCCCGCCGCCTGATTGAGCTTGCATCTGACCCGCTGCAGGGCGGGCGACGCTAAGCGCCGCCGCGACGGCGAGCGCCATGATCTTTACTCTTTTCATTTGTACTCTCCGTGACTCGCACTGGCGAGCGCGCGATGGGCGCGATCACCCCAAAAAAGCCGCCTCCTCGCCGGAGGCATGCCTTACCGATGCGGAATCAGGAAAGGACGGGAGGGGCGCGCGAATCGAACTCGATCCGCGGAGGGGACGGAAGAGGAAGAGCGACCGGGCCGATCGCCGGCAACGCGATCTGGATTGAGTCGATTGCGGGCGCAAGAGCCGCCAGAACGCTGTCGATCGCGTGAAACGCGATGCACTGCGCGGCGGGATGGCTGACCGGCGGGACGCACTGCCCGCCCCGCTCCGCCTTGATCAGGTCGTGCTTGAAATGCGCCAGCGCGTGCAACTGCGCCGCCTGCTGGGCAAACACCAGCGTGGCGGCGAGGAGCAGGTGACGAAAGGTGCGGTTCATGTCACTTTCGAACACGCCTAGTGTATCGCAAGGAGGCGGCGCGGGCTCGATGCGCCACCGGGCGTCTACTCCCCGTACAGCTTCTGCTTCTGCTCCCGGCGCGACTGCGCCTCGACCGTCAGCGTCGCAGTCGGTCGCGCAAGCAGCCGCGGTATGCCGATCGGCTCGCCCGACTCTTCGCAATAACCGTAGCTGCCCTCGTCGATCCGCCGCAAGGCTTCGTCGATCTTCTTGAGGAGCTTTCTCTCGCGGTCGCGGGCGCGCAGCTCGAGCGCGTACTCCTCTTCGATCGTCGCCTGATCGGTCGGATCGGCCTCGAGTTCATGCTCGCGCAGGCGCTCGGAAGTGAGGTCGGCTTTCTCCAGCAGTTCCTTCTGCGTCACGATCAGGCGCTCGCGAAAAAACGCCAGTTGCTCGGCGCTCATGTACTGCGAGGCGGGTGCGCGCAGCAGTTCGGCCTCGGTCAGACCGTTCTTTGCCGGCCTTTCGTCGATTGGCTTGCCCGCTTTCCCGACTGCTTTTTTTACTGCTTTTCCACCAAACATTTTTCCAACCCCTTGATAAAGAGATCTTGCGGAAGATTCTTGCCGATGAACACCATGGTGCTCGAACGTTTTTCGTCTTTTCCCCAGGGGCGGCCGAGGTCCCCGCCCATGAGCATGTGAACGCCCTGAAAAACGACGCGATGCGAGTTGCCCTCCATATAGAGCAGGCCTTTGTAGCGGAGCAGGTCCGGACCGTAGATTTGCACCACGCCGGACAGAAACTCCTCGAGTTTCGCGGAATCGAAGGGCTTGTCCGAGCGGAATACGAAGGAGCCTACGTGCTCGTCGTGCTCGTGCTCGGAGTCCTCGAGAAAATGCGGATCGAGCTCCAGAACCCCGTTCAGGTTGAAGCCACGAATATCCAGAATCTCCTCGATCGGGGTGTTCCCAAAATGCGCGTTCCTTACGGGAGCACGTGGGTTCATCTTCACCAGGCGCTTCCTCAGCGTCTCCCGCTCCGCCTCGGAGACGAGATCGGTCTTGGACATCAGGATGCGGTCCGCGAAGCCGACCTGTTCCTGTGCCTCGCGGAAGTCATCGAGCTGTTTCGACGCATGCACGGCGTCGACCATGGTGATGACGCTGTCCAGAAGATAGTAGTTGCCGATTTTTTCGTCGATGAAGAAGCTCTGGGCGACCGGCCCCGGGTCCGCCATGCCCGTCGTCTCTATGATCACCCGGTCGAACTTCAGCTCGCCCGAGTCGCGCCGCTCCTTGAGCTCTGCGAGGATGCGGATGAGGTCGCCGCGCACGGTGCAGCATACGCATCCGTTGTTCATCTCGATGATCTGCTCGCCGGTCTCCTTCAGGAGGATGTCGTTATCGACGCCCGCCTCGCCGAATTCGTTCTCGATCACGGCGATGCGTTGACCGTGCTGCTCTTTCAGGACGCGGTTGATAAGCGTCGTCTTGCCGCTTCCCAGAAAGCCGGTGAGTATGGTCACCGGGACCATGTTTTCCTGTGCCGACAACTGTGTCCCCTGACTGTTTCCCGCGCGCCGGAGCGGCGCGCTTGCCTGCGACTGCGGAGGAATGGGCTTCTTGCGCCCCCCTCCGTGAGAAATGCTCGGGCCCTCGGAACTCGGGCGGCCTGAAAAAATGGCGCATTACAGCACGCCCGCCATTACAACGCAACCGTTTGCGGCGGCGCCGTGCCGTCCCAGGATCGGGCGCGTGTGTACTTTTTCACTATACGCCCAAACGGCCCAGACCTAGAGACGGACGCCGGCCCAAAAAGTTCTCAGAGCTTCTCCAGGAGCAGGCCCTTGAGGTATTCGCCCTCGGGAAACTCGATTCTCACCGGATGATCGGCGGCGGCACGATAGCGCTCCCTGAGCAGCAGGGATGCGCCGGCATCAGCCGCCGCCCCGGCGACGATTTTCTGGAAGAGCTCCGGCGATATGCCCCCCGAGCAGGAAAAGGTCGCAAGCAAGCCTCCGGGTCGCAGCAACCTGAGTCCGTACAGGTTGATGTCCTTGTAACCCCGCGCGGCTCGCGCGGCGTCCTTCGGCGTCGGCGCAAACCTCGGCGGATCGAGGACGATGAAATCGAATTGCCTGCCCTCCCGGTGCAGATCGCGCAGCGCCTTGAAAACGTCGGCCTCCCGCCACTCGACCCGGCCGGCGTCGAGCCCGTTGAGGGCCAGGTTGCGCCTCGCCGCCGCGAGGGCCGGCCCCGAGCTGTCGATCGACAACACCGAGCTCGCTCCGCCGGCCAGCATCGAAAGCGAGAATCCCCCGGAGAAGCAGAAGCAATCGAGTGCGTCCCGGTCACGCGCCAGAAGCCTCGCACTGCGGCGATTGTCGCGCTGGTCGAGGAAGAACCCCGTTTTCTGCCCGGTGACGACGTCGATTTCATACTGAATGTCGCTTTCCACGATCCTCACGGGACCGGCGACCGCGCAGTTCGAGACCGGTCCCGCCGCCGGCGCCAGCCCCTCGAGTTCTCTCGCCGCGGGGTCGGAGCGTTCGTAGATTGCGGTGCAGCCGCTGAGTTCGCGCAGGATATCGATGAGCGGCGCACGCCAGCGTTCGCATCCCGCCGAGAGCAACTGGACCACCAGGGTGCGGGCATAACGGTCCGCGACCAGGCCGGGCAGCCCGTCGGATTCCGCGTGCACCAGCCGCAGCGCATCGCTCGTTTCGCCGGGAATCGAAGAGCGTCGAAGCGCCAGGGCCGCGACGATTTTCTTCCTGAAGAACTCGGGTCCGGGAACTTCGGCTTGCTCGAAGCTCCAGACGCGGGCCCGGATCTGCGAAGCGGGGCTGTAGGCCGCCCAGGCGAGAAACCGGCCCTGCGCGTCGCGCACCTCCACCGTGTCGCCGCTTTGCGGCGCCCCGTGGATCCTGCCGACCGCGCCGGAGAACAGCCAGGGGTGGCGTCGATGAAGGGAACGCTCCCTGCCCGCCTTGAGCGTCAGTACCGGCGTGCCGCTCACCGGCGGGTCTCCGTCAGACCCAGCCGGCGAGGCCGAGGGCGCCGGCGATCGCGAAGAGCCACAGAGGATGAATCCGCGTGGTCAGCACCACCGCCGCGGTGACGCCGGTGATGACGAAGGCCGTCACCGAGTGATCCGCCGAAAGCGTGATCAGATATCCCCCGGCGAGCATCAGGCCCACGGTCACCGGTACGAGGCCGTCCTCGACCGCCGCGCGCCATGACGCTTCACGGAACCGCAGCCAGATTTTGGAGACCGCGAAAGTGAGCACGCACGAGGGCCCGCACATGCCGATGGTGGCGACCAGGGCGCCGGCCAGTCCGGCCACTTTCCAGCCGATCAAGGTCACGACCAGAATGTTGGGCCCAGGCGAAGCCTGGGCGAGCGCGAACAGATCGGCGAATTGCGCCCCGCTCATCCAGCCGTGGACTTCCACGACGCCGCGATGCATCTCGGGAAGCACGGTAATCGCGCCGCCGACCGCCATGAGCGAGAGCAGGGAAAAATCCTCGGCGAGCTGGACGAGCGGGTCTTCGCTCACTTTCGCTTCCAGATCGCCACCGCTACGCTCGCCGGCGCGACACCGGCCAGGATCAGTCCGAGCGGCAGGCGAACGAGGGCGACTCCGATGAAGGTGACCACCGCAAACACCGCCATGACCGAGCGCAGGCGCCGGCTCGCCGCCATCTTCAATCCCATGGCCACGACCAGGCCCGCGGCCGCCGCCGAGATTCCGCGAAACGCCGACGATACGGAGGGCAGATAGCCGTACTGCGTGTACAGCGCCCCGAGCGCGAGAACGATGACGAAGGGCGCCGCCATCAAGCCTGCGAACGCGGCCAGGGCGCCGCGGACGCCGTCAAAACGCGCGCCGACGCAGACGGCGATGTTGACGATGTTGGGGCCGGGCAGAAGCTGGCACAGGCTCAGCACGTCGGTGAATTCCTCGGGGCTGAGCCAGCGGCGTTCCTCGACCAGCATCCTTCGCGACCACGGCGTGACTCCACCGAAACCGGACACGGCGACCTGCGTGAATCTCAGGAAAAGCTCGGCCGGCCCGGGGGCTGCGGCCAGAGGCGTGTCGTTCACGGCTTCTTCGCCTGAACGCCCGATTTTTTCTTCGCCCTCGGGTGGGCGGCATCGTAGGCCTTCGCCAGGTGCTGGAAGTCCAGATGCGTGTACACCTGAGTCGTCGAAATGCTGGAATGTCCCAGCATCTCCTGCACCGCGCGCAGGTCCCCGGAGGACTGCAGGACATGCGTGGCGAAGGAATGGCGCAGCATGTGGGGATGAACGTGCTGAAGCAGGCCGCGGCGGCGTGCCCACAGCGCGAGTGCGTGGCGCACCGAGCTCGGGCTAATGCGCCGCCCGCGGGTGCCGACGAAAAGCGCGGTTTCTTCAGGCCTTGCCAGGGCAGCTCGTTCGGCGAGCCAGATTTCCACGGCTGCACGCGCGCTGCTGCCCACCGGCACCGCGCGCGTCTTCGCGCCCTTTCCCGTTACCGTGACCTCGGCCTGCTGCAGCAGGGTGTTGCCATCGGCGAGATTCAGGCTCACCAGTTCGGAGAGGCGCAGCCCCGAGGAATAGAAAACCTCGAACATGGCCCTGTCCCGCAATTGCGCCGGCCCGCTTGCCGGCCCTTCCAGCAGCCTCGCCATCAAATCGGGGGAGAGGGCCTTGGGCAGGGACTTCGCGCTCCGCGGCGCGCGAAGACCGACGCAGGGATCGTGGGCAAAACCGTGGTGCCTCACGAGCCATTGGAAGAAGCCGCGCCAGCCCGAAATCGTGTAGGCGATCGTCCGGCCCGACAGTCCCCTCGCGTGCAATCGAGATACCGTCCTTCGCAGGTGCTGCGAGTCGAACCGATCGAGGGCGATGCCTTCGTTGAGTGAAAAGAGTTGCTCGATCGCACGCCGGTAGTTCCGGCCGGTGCCGGGACTGAGCCGCCGCTGCTGCGCCAGCTGATCGAGGAACTCCCCGAGCAGCTTGCGGCGGGGATCGCGCTCCTGCGCCATGGGCGCCTTCGCGATCAGAGGAATCTCAGGACAGCCGCGCTCGCCAGCTCGCCCAGGCGGCTCAGGTAGAGCGTTCCCATCTCCGGATAGAAGCGCAATACGTCTTCGCTCCCCAGGGCGAGCATGCCGAAGCACTCCTTGTCCCGCAGGGGCATATGAGCGACGGATCGAACGCGCGACGCCCCCTCGCCGAACCAGGCCGCCGCCTCGGCGTTTCCGCTCGGGCCGCAAAACGGCTGCGCGAGCGACGCCGCATAACTCCGCAGGGAGTCGCTGACGGTGCCGAATTCCGCCGCCTCTCCCGCGCCCCGGAACGCATCGTTCGCAGGGCCCCAGATCCGGAGCGCGGAGTGGGGCACGGAAAAATCCTCCAGCAAATGCAGGTAGAGCACGCTCAGCAGGCTCCGAAGGTCGGGAGCCGAAAGCAGCGCCAGGCACAAACGGTGGATCTTGTCGCCGATCGCGTCGTTCTCCTCGCCGATCTGCAGGAGTTCGGCCAGCCGTGATTCCAGCGCCCTGTTCTTTTCCCGCAGCGCCAGCACCTGGCGGTCCGAGAGCGCGATCGCTCGGCCGCCGTGCGGATGAGGAATCGAGATCTCGGCCAGCATGCCGGCGTAGTCCTCGAAAAAGACGGGATTCTCACGCAGATAGCGCGCAACATCGTCAGCTTTCAATTTCGATCTCTCCCTCGAACACGGTGGCGGCGGGACCCGTCATCCATACGGCGCCATCCGTGTCATTCTCCCCGCCCGCCCAGCGTATCGTCAATCGGCCGCCGCGCGTATCCACCTCGACCGAGCCATCGAGCAGCCCTTCGCGGATCCCCGCGACCACCGCGGCGCAAGCCCCGGTGCCGCAGGCGAGCGTCTCTCCGGCTCCCCGCTCCCATACCCGCAGGCGAATTCGCCCGCGCCCGAGGATCTGCATGTAGCCGGCGTTGACGCGGTGTGGAAAACGCGGATGACGCTCGATGAGCGGCCCTTCGGTCATCACCGGCGCCCCGTCCACGTCGGCGACCGTTTGCACCGCGTGCGGATTACCCATGGAAAGCACGGCGACTTCGACGACTCGGCCGGCCACCTCGATCGGCCAGCGCTTTCCGCTTTGTGGAGGATGGAGGCCGCGTGCGTCGAAAGGCACGCGCTCGGGCTCGAATTCGGGCACACCCATGTCGACAGTCACCTGCCCGTCCGCCTCGAGGCGAGGAACGATCACGCCAGACAAGGTTTCGACGCGGATCTCTTTCTTGTTCGTCAGGCCGTTGTCGTGCACGAAGCGTACAAAGCAGCGTGCACCGTTACCACACTGCTCGACCTCGCCGCCATCCGAGTTCCAGATGCGGTAGCGGAAATCGGCATCCTTGCGTTGAGCCTTTTCAACGAGGAGCACCTGATCGCAGCCGACGCCGAATTTGCGATCGGAGAGGCGCCTGGCAAGTGTCGGGGTAATGTCGATCCGCCGGGTAACACCGTTGAGTACGACGAAATCGTTCCCGGCACCCTGCATTTTGGTGAATTTAAGTCGCATAAG
>JBATEB010000118.1:0-2568 GCA_049663805.1 Burkholderiales bacterium
GCTCTGGGCCATGCCCCCGCCGAGACTGTGGCCGACGGCGAGGATTTGATATCCGCGATACTTTTGTACTGCACCAGGGTTCTCTGGATCTAAACTTGATAACGCCGTATTGGCATCCGTATGCAGCTGCGCGTATTCACTCGCACCCTTGTCCACCAAATCTGAGCTGAAATTGATCAGGTTATCAGTGCCTCTAAATGCAAACACGACTTGGTGGGTGTCGTCGTTGAAGAAAACACGAAATTGAGTTGTGCCTACGGTACGCGACAGGGTAGTGTCTTCGCGCCATCCGTCGGGAAGCAGTCCCAGTACAGGGGAACTGATTGCGTTATATGCTGCCTCGGAGAAAAGCCCTGCGTTGCTCGCGTTGATTGGATTTGCCATGATCCTTTTCCTTGAATGACTACTTGATTCGAATAATCGTCAAACCTGTTCCTTGGAAGTTTCTGTTCGCTTCATCGTATGAAGGCGGTTGGACTTTTCTAACGGTCGCGAATTCGCCCGGATTCCCTGTCGGCACCGCGTCGTCGATCCACCAAGAGTGTCGAGGTGGAAAGAGGTACTCTTTCTCTGCCCTGAGAAGAGGGCTCTTCTTGATGATGCTCGCCATATCCCTGCCGACCATGGGACTGTGGCCGAAAAGGACGAGAGATCTGTCGGATAGCATGTAGGCTCCCCGGCAGATATGCCCGGAGGAAAGGTCGACGGCTTGCGCTTCGATCTCCTCGAGCTTCGTTCCGATTCGCAATAAAGTGCCCCTCCGCGGCCCGTAATGACAGGCCATCAACAGGATGACCGAATCAGGCGCACTAGGTTGCACCAAGAAGAAGTGTCCGAGCAGCTTCCTTTGCGCTTGAACCTCTCCTTGCAGATTCACTCGGACGACTTCCGTGAGAATCTCTCCACCCCGACGAGTCGCAGAGAAAACCAGATCTTGGTTCGGTAGAACAAGTGGGCGGCTGTAGTCATCCGTGTTGTCCAGGCCAATGGGAACCAACTTTTCCCACCTGATGCCAATATCAGCATTGACGGCCATAACCCAATACGACCTACCCGCGTGTCCCACAACGGCGAAGCCGCCGTCCCAGTTTGTGCACTTTTCGAAGCGACCGCCGAGACGTTCGTCCCCCTTCGGATATAGGATCTGCTTTCCGAGCACCTTCCCCGCCGTGTCCATACGTACGAGCACCCCGACATTGGCGGTTGAAATGGGTCCTGCGCCAGTAGCCGTATATCCGCAAAGTAGCGCGCCTCCGTCAGGCATTGCTGCGACTGCGGTAAATGCCGGGGGTAACCCATCGGGGTTGGGTTTCTCCGGCGGCAGAACATAGCGCCATTGCGGATTGCCCTTGGCGTCCACCTTGGTCGCCCAGCCCGCCCGTATGCCCGGAATGCTGCCGGCGATCACGTAGCCGCCGTCGGTCATCCGAGCGATGGCCTTTGCGTCGGCATAGACGCCCCGCTCCAGGATAGTCTCGTGTACCACTTCGATATCGGCTCCAATCGCCGGACCGGATAGAGCGAGGCCGAGCACCAAGAGCGCGGCCCTTGGTCGCGCGCACTCTTTACTCATCGCCGACCTCTACAGAGTTCCCGAGCCATCGAAGTTGAGGCAATACCCATCGTTGTCGCTCCCCGTAGTCCGCCTTCGATTACGCGCAACATTTCGTACGAAGCAGGCCTTCGCTTTTCTACCTAGCCGAGCGGCCTCATGCCATCCTGCAGGGAGGCGAGCGGCCGCAGCGTCTGCGCCTGCGTGCCGAAGCCCGCGCCCGTCACCACCTCCTGCGCCTTGTCGAAGCCGATCCCCGCGAGCGTCCCGTTCAGCCCGTAGTAGTACGCCAGGTCCCCGCCCAGCGCCGCGGTGTCACTGCCAGCGAGCTGGAACTGCGTGAGCGCGTTGGTGAGCGCCCAGGTCGTGAGGGTCGGGTTGGCCGCCCGCGCCGCGTCGAACGCCCCCACCAGCCCCTGGAAGTCGAATTCCTCGACCTTGTTGTCCAGGAGCGTATTACCCCCCGCCGGGTTGAACCCCGCCATCGCCTCGGCCACCACCTGGAGATTGAGCACGTTCTGGTTCGCGCCGCTCGCGTACCAGTCGGTGAAGGTGAGCTTGTCGGTCGCGCTGACGTTCAGGATCAGGTCGTTCACGCTTTTCTGGAGGGTGAGGTTGGCGTAGTCGAGGCCCGCCCCGCCCAGGGAGAGCGAGTCGTCCGCGCTCACGCTCGGGCTCATCGTGTCCTCGCCGTCGCCCGCGTTGAAGGCGATCACCTCCGCTCCGTTGCCGGTCGCGATCGCGTCGTTGCCCGTGCCGCCGATGAAGAAGTCCCCCGAGGTGCCGCCGGTCAGGGTGTCGGCCCCCGCCCCGCCGTTGTAGTAGTTCCCGCCGGCCCAGTCGCTGAGCGAGTCGGTTCCGCCGGCGCCCTCCAGTACGTCGAAGCCCGCGCCCCCGTCCAGGTCATCCGCGCCCGCGCCGCCGTTGAGCAGGTCTTCGCCGGCGCCGCCCGAGAGAGCGTCGTTCCCTCCTTGACCCATAAGCACATCGTTACCCGAGCTGCCGGTGATGACGTC
>JBATEB010000119.1:0-6825 GCA_049663805.1 Burkholderiales bacterium
CCCGGGACCCCCTCGGGGTTGATTTCGGACGGATTGCGGTGGGGCTCGTGGCAGATCTTGTAGCCGACGCTTTCGGTCGGGCCTTCGAACGGCTTGACGCCGGTGAGCAGCTCGTACAGGACCACGCCGCAGGAAAAGATGTCGCTGCGCCGGTCCACCTGCCGCCCGGCGTACTGCTCCGGGGACATGTAGGCCGGGGTTCCCATGACGGATCCGACCTGGGTGAGGTTGGAGCGGTCGATGCGGGCAATGCCGAAATCGGCAACCTTGAGACGCCCGCTCGGGGTCATGATGAGGTTCGCCGGCTTCACGTCACGGTGGACGACGCCGTGGTCATGGGCGTAGTCGAGCGCGTCCAGCAACTGGCTCATGATGCTCATCACCTCCTGGAGCCCGAAGCGTTCCTGCCTGGCGAGAAAATCGCGCAGCCCGCGGCCCTGTACGTACTCCATCGCGATGAAGGCGACCTGCTTGTTCTCGCCGTAATCGTAAATGCCCACGATCGCCGGGTGGTTGAGGCGGCTCGCGGCCAGGGCCTCGTTCTTGAACCTGGCGATGATCTGCGCCGCGAGTTCCGGGTCAACCTGGTCCTTGCTCGCCGTCTTGAGGGCGACGGGGCGCTCGAGCACCGGGTCGTATCCTTTGTAGACGACCCCCATCGCCCCCTTGCCGATGACTTCGACGACCTGGTACTTGCCGAGTTGCTTGAGGAGGGCCACGGGCGTTCGGCGCGGTGCGGCGCCGGCTATTCCCCGAGCATCTTCATCGCCTGGACCAGGCTCGTTCTCATGCGGTTGAACGATCCGGCGAGAATCGCGATCTCGTCCTTGCCTTTCCTCACGAAATCCGGAGCGTCCAGATTGCCGAGGCTGACTTCGTCGGCGATGCGCGAGAGCCGGGTGACGGGCCGGATGACGATGGCGTGGAGCATGAGATTGAGCGCGACGAAGATGAATGCGAACACCGCGGTGAGCGAGATCATGAAAACCTTGAACGTATCGTCCGCACGCCTTACCGGCAAAGTCATGGGGACGGACACGATCTGCGCGCCCACTACCTCGTTCAGTTTCCAGCCGAAACCGTTCGCCGGGCCGTAAAGCTGGATCATGGTTTTCGGCGCCGTATCGACGGTGCTGTGACAGTAAAGACAGGCGGAGTCCTTGATCTGGAGAGGACGGGCCATGTAAAGGGCGCGGCCGCTCGGCGTGTCCCGCTCGCCGATGATTTCAGTGCGATCCGGCGTCTGGCGAAACTGGTTCACGACGTCGGTCTCCCAGTCGGTGGCGCGGTTGCGTGGATTGGTGGGATTCAGCGTCGCTTCCTTGTAGTCGTAGTCGATGAATTTCTTTCGCAAGTCGTTGAACTGCTCGTTCGCCGCGAACGCGGGGACCGACTGCGGCAGGAACTGGTACTTCATCTGCGTCTCGAGCAGCGGACGCACCTGCTTGGAGGTATAGGCGCGCGTCGCCAGCGCGGATTCCATCATGATGCGGGCGTGCTGGAGCACCTCGTCGCGCGCGTTCCTGAGGAGCAGGTCACGCGAGACGTAGGCGGCGATCGCCAGGCCGACCGCGAAAATGGCCAGAAAAACGATGTTGAACTTGACGATCAGCTTCATGATCGCTGCCTCCTATTGGTTGCGCCCGCGCTTCGGGTCGTTCGGGTCATTGGGGTCTTTGGGTTCGTATTTCTCCGGGAACAGCACCCTGTCCCACTCCGGGTGTGCCCGGAGATTGTCGATCAGCCCGCGGCGAAACTCGGGGTCACGCGACCGCCTTTCGAATCGCGTCACGAAATGTCGTCGGATCGAGTAGTCCGCTTTCAGCCAGGCTTCGACCTCCGCGTAGGTCACCTCGTGCTCGACCCTGGGCTCGACGTTCCGGTTCTTGAGCCGGTCGAGCAGGACCGGCAGGTTGTCCCGAAAGTGCCGCGGCATGCTCTTGACGAACTCCGGCGAAGGACGCGCGGAAAAAGTGGCGGGCTGTTCGCCCTTTCTGGCGATGAAATCGCCGCCTTTCGCATCGCGTGCGGTTTGCCGCGCTCCTCTTTTCCCGGTTTCGTAGAACTTCACTGTTCCCGACTCGATGAATACGGCGATAAAGTCGCCGCCGGCGGTGAGGACCGCGGTCGCATCCCCCGAAACGATTTCGGCGACCGGCGTGGAATATCGGTACGGTTTCCCTTTGGATTTCGCGTGGGTCAGCTTGGTCCAGCCGGACAGCAAGGTGATCACCGGTTGGCCGCGAGCGCCGCGCTTCGCCGCGATGTCCGTCAGCATGGCGCGCGTCCCCTGGCTGAAATTCAGGATGGCGCCGTCATGGAATTCCACCTGCGCCTGCCCCTTGGGGTCGACCGCCAGCATGTCTCCGCTCTTCAAGCCCACGCCCGGCGCGGCCGTGTATTGAGTCGCGTCCCGAATCAGCGCGACCCGTCCCTCCACCAGGGTCAGCGTCCCCGCAATCTGCGCCGCGGCCGATCCGGCGCCGGCGCAAAATACAAGCAGCGCGACCCGGAAGAAAACCCCGACTGTTCCCCGGCAGATCCCGCGCATGGTCCCCCCCCTGGGTACCCGACACCCCGCAGCCATTCTAGAGCAGACGCCAAGGGGCACTCAAGCGTGGCTCAGGCGGAGGCGTCAGGCCGTTTTTCGGGGGCGTTTCGCTTATACTCGACCAACAGACCCGCTTCGCGTCGTCGAGTGCAAAAGAAACCCGTGGAACTGGCCGTCCTGTTTGCCGATGTCAGCGGCAGCACGCGCTTGTACGAGAAACTCGGCGACGCGCGAGCGCTCGAGTGCGTGGGATTCTGCCTCAAGATCATGAGCGAAGCGGCGCTGGGCTGCGGCGGGCGCGTGGTCAAGACCATCGGCGACGAGCTCATGTGCGTGTTTCCCACGGCTCCGGCGGGGATTCAGGCCGCCGCGGACATGCAGACCCGGGTGGAGATGCAGGAGCCCGTATCCGGTCACCGCCTCCGTATCCGTATCGGACTGCAGTTCGGTGCGGTGCTGGAGGAGGGACAAGACGTGTTCGGCGACAGCGTCAACGTCGCGGCTCGAATGGCAAAGCTCGCCAATCCCTCCCAGATCATTGCCGCCGGGGAATGCGTGAAAGCATTGGGCAGCTCGAGCACGCTTCAGATGCGTGCCCTCGACAGGCTTCCCGTCAAGGGCCGGGAGGAAGAGATCGAGGTCTACGAGATCTTGTGGCGGCAGAGCGAGGAATTGACGATCATGGCGACCCGGGCCGCGACCCCGCATCGGGTGAGGCTGCGCCTGAGGCACGGCGGCAAGGAGACGATCCTGGGACCGGAGCGCGACCTGGTCAGGTTCGGTCGGGAGAATTCCTGCGATGTCGTCATAGCGGACCGCAAGGCCTCCCGCGAGCATGCGCGCATCGAGCGCCGCCGCGACAAATTCGTTCTGATCGACATCAGCTCCAACGGCACTTTCGTCACGTTTCACGGCGAACCCGAAAAGACGATAAGGCGGGAGGAGATCGTGTTGCACGGCCGCGGATCGATCAGCTTCGGACATCCGTACAACGCCGATCCGACCGAAGTCGCGGCGTTCGACGTCGAGAACCTGTCCTGATCCGGGCGCTCTCCGCTTCCGGCGGGAGAGACTTACGCCGCGCGACGACGGTCTTCGCGCGAGCCCTCCAGCTCGCGCGCCAGATCGATAAGGCTCGTGATGTTGTGCACCGGCAGGAAGGCGTCCACGTTCGGCAACATCGCGCGTACGCCCGCCGGTCGCGCCTCGAATCCGTGGTAGCGCAGCAGGGGATTGAGCCAGATGAGCTTGCGGCAGGACTTGTGAAGCCGCTCCATCTGGGCGGCCAGTCCCTCGCCGACGTCGCCGTCCAGTCCGTCCGAAATCATCAGCACCACCGCGTTCTGCCCCAGCACGCGGCGCGACCACCGCAGGTTGAACTCCCTCAGGCAATTGCCGATGCGCGTGCCGCCGGACCAGTCGGAGATCGCCTCCGACACGCCGCTCATCGCGACGTCCACGTCGCGGTGACGCAGGTAGCGGCTGATGTTGGTGAGCCGCGTGCCGAAAACGAAGCTGGTCACGCGGTCGCGGTCATTGGTGATCGCGTGCAGGAAATGAAGGAACATTCGTGAATAGCGGTTCATCGAGCCGGATACGTCGCAAAGCACGACGAGCGGCGGGTGGCGCCGTCCCGGGGATCGCCGCCTGAGAGGGATGATCTTCCCGCCGTTGCGCAGGCTCGCGCGCAGGGTGCCGCGCAGGTCGACGCGGGCGCCACGGGGGTCCGGCTCGAGGCGCCGCGTGCGGATCTCCGGGATCGGCAGGCGCAGGTTTGCGATCAACTTCTTCGCCTGCGCGAGCTCCTCGCCCGTCATCGTCTCGAAGTCGGCATGCTGCAGCACTTCCCGAGAGGAGAAGCTGAGCGTGGCGTCCAGCTCGGTTTCCTGGGGCGCTTCGGCGGGTTCCTCGCGGGGGTTTTTCTGCCGGGGGCGCAGCGCCTCGGCGACGCGGCTCGATGCCTGCGCGTCCTCCCGGGACTGGCGTCCGTACACTTTCGGCAGGAACATCGCCATGACCCGCTCGAGCAGCTGCGGGTCGCGCCAGAAAATGTGAAACGCCTGGTCGTAGATTGCGAATTGCTCGCGGCGGCCGAGGAACACGCTGGCGAGGGTCCAGTAGAAGTCGTCGCGACGCTCGATACCGGCCACCTCCAGGGCGCGCAGGGCGTCGAGTATCCGGTCCGGGCCGATCGGCAGACCCGCCGCGCGCAGCACGCGGGCGAAGTGCATGATGTTTTCCGCGAGATGGCCTTGATTCGCCATCGCGTGCCGTTTCAGGTTGGAGGCGGACAAACGCTTGTCGACATCGCAGGGGCTTCCAGGCCGCCATTATAGGCGCCGCGCGTCGCCCCGGATTGCCGCCGCCGGCTCTTGACCTGCATCAAACTCGGGAGGGCGCGGGGATGCGGTCCCGAACCCCCGATTCGGACCCGATACGTCCATTTCCGGCGCTCGACTGACAATTATGCGGGCTGTTTGACCTAGATCAGACGATGCCGGAACCAGCGCCGCTATAAGTCATGGCATTGCCCCGTCCTCGATGGGGTGGACACGAGGTAGGGGTACTGGCCAGCATGCCCAAGCACATTGTCCGGTTGATCGTTCTGGTCGTCGCATTTCTTGCGCTGGCGCTGACGGCAAAGTGGTTTTTCACCACCGACTCGTTCTACCAATACGGGCACTACCGTGCCAACTCGGTCCCCGAAATTGCCGCCCAGGAACCGGCCTTCCAGACGCCGCGCTACTGCCAGAGCTGCCATGCCGCTCGCCATGCGGAGTGGTCGGCCGCCAACCACAAGACGGTCATCTGCGAGGTGTGCCACGGTGCGGCTCAGGGGCACCCTCTCCAAAAGGCCAAGTTGCCGATTCCCGCGGATACCAGAAAGCTGTGCACGCTGTGTCACGAGGCCATGCCCGGAAGGCCCCGCGTGCAGCCGCAAATCGATCTCGCGCAGCACTCCGGCGGCCAGCAATGCGTGATCTGCCACAACCCCCACGCGCCCAAGATCGTGCTGGCGGCCTCGAAGGTGGCCGGCGATGCCGCCGCAGGACAGAAGCGCGCGGCCGCTTGCGCCAGCTGCCACGGTTCCAATGGAATCAGCCCGAACGATACCTGGCCGAATCTGGCCGGCCAGCACGCCGCCTATCTCGCCCGGATTCTCGGCGCGTACAAATCGGGTGCGCAGAAAGACGTGATGATGACGCCGATGGCGCAGGCGCTCAGCAACGCCGATGTGCAGAACCTCGCTGCCTATTACGGCAGCCTGAGCTGCAAGGCGACGCCAAGCAAAACGCAGGTCGGCGACGCCGGCGCCGGAAAGGCTCTATCGAAGAATTGCATCGCCTGCCACGGTGAGACCGGCATCGCGAGCAATCCCGCCTGGCCGTCGCTCGCCGGGCAGAAAGCGGGTTACCTGGTGAACGTGCTCAAGGCCTTCAGGGCCGGCCTGCGCAAGGACCCGATGATGGCGGGCGTCGCCCGAAGCCTGAGCGACGCGGACATCGCGAACCTCGCCGCCTACTTTGCGGGGCAAAGCTGTCAGCCCGTAACGCCGGGAAGGAAAACACCATGAGACCGGAAGCCATATCTTCGTTGATCGCGCGGCGGGAATTTCTCAGGAAGCTCGGCGGCGCGGCAAGCTGCGCGGGCGCCGCAGTCGTCAGCGCCGGGGCCCTGGGCGTCATGCAAGACGCGGCTGCAAAGAGCGAGTCGCCCGCCGCGAGCGGCTCGTTTCCGACTCCGGATTACGACTGGACCCAGCACCGCTGGGGCTATGGCGTCGATGCCACGAAGTGCATCGGCTGCCTGCGTTGCGTCGAGGCGTGCAAGCGAGAAAATGACGTCGCCGGCGACGCCCATCACTTCCGCACCTGGGTGGAGCGCTACGTCTATCTGGAAGGGGAAGACCGGCCGCGCATCGACAGCCACCACGACCCCGTGAACATCGAGGCCTCCGGGTCGGAGAAGGAATATCGCTTCGCCAACCGCTACAAGGACGCGAAAGTGACGAAGGCCTTCTTCGTGCCCAAGATCTGCAACCACTGCACGCACCCGGCCTGCGTGCAGGTGTGTCCCACGGGCGCGACCTACAGGACCGAGGACGGCGTCGTGCTCATCGATCACAAGTACTGCATCGGCTGCCAGTACTGCGTTCAGGCCTGCCCGTACGGGGCGCGCTACTTCAACGAGCGGCAGGGAATTTCGGACAAGTGCACCTGGTGCTACCACCGCATCACCAAGGGACTGCAGCCCGCCTGCGTCGAGGTCTGTCC
>JBATEB010000120.1:0-18165 GCA_049663805.1 Burkholderiales bacterium
GCCCCTGGCCCGCCGGGAGCACGCAGCCCATGATGACTTCCTCGACCTGTCCGGGCTCGACGCCCGCGCGCTCGACCGCGGCGCGGATCGCCGCCGCGCCGAGCTGCGGGGCCGGGAATTCCTTCAGTTCGCCCTGGAAAGCACCCATCGGCGTGCGTGCCGCGGAGACGAGGACGATCGGATCGTTGAGCATGATGACCTCCGGAGAAAGGGTTTTCTCGGACTTACGCGGTTTCGGCGAACAGTTCGCGGCCGATCAGCCACCTGCGAATTTCCGAGGTGCCCGCGCCGATTTCGTAGAGCTTCGCGTCGCGCCACAGGCGCCCGGCCGGAGTGTCGTTGAGGTAGCCGTTGCCGCCGAGGCACTGGATCGCTTCGCCCGCCATCCAGGTCGCCTTTTCCGCGGCGTAGAGGATCGCCCCCGCCGCGTCCTTGCGCGCGCTCGCGCCGGTGCTGTCGCCGCGGTCGAGCGCCTGGCCCACCGCGTACACGTAGGCGCGGCATGCCGAGTAGGTGGCGTACATGTCGGCCAGCTTGCCCTGCATCAGCTGGAACTCGCCGATCGGCTGGCCGAACTGCTTGCGCTCGTGCACGTAGGGCAGGACCACGTCCATGCAGGCCTGCATGATCCCCAGGGGGCCGCCCGCGAGCACCGCGCGCTCGTAGTCCAGGCCCGACATCAAGACGTTCACGCCGCCCCCGACCTCCGCGAGCACGTTCTCCTCGGGGACCTCGCAGTCGCGGAACACGAGCTCGCAGGTGTTCGAGCCGCGCATGCCCAGCTTGTCCAGCTTCTGCGCGGTGGAAAAACCCTTGAAGCCGCGCTCGACGACGAAGGCGGTGATTCCCCGGGGACCGGAGTCGGTCCGGGCATAGACGACCAGGACGTCGGCGTCCGGTCCGTTGGTGATCCACATCTTGGCGCCGTTGAGTATGAATTTCCCCTGGCGATATTCGCCACGGGTCTTCATCGAGACGACGTCGGAGCCCGAGCCGGACTCCGACATGGCGAGCGCGCCCACCCACTCGCCCGCGACCAGCTTCGGCAGGAACTTTCTTTTCTGGAGGTCGTTGCCGTTGCGGCGAATCTGGTTGACGCACAGATTGGAATGCGCGCCGTAGGAAAGACCGACGGAAGCCGAAGCGCGGCTGATCTCCTCCATCGCCACGATGTGGGCGGCATAGCCCATCGCCGCGCCGCCGTAGGCTTCCTCGACGGTGACCCCGAGCAGGCCGAGGGCTCCCATCTTCTTCCACAGGTCCGACGGAAACTGGTTGGAGCGGTCGATCCCGGCCGCGCGCGGAGCGATCTCGGCGGCGGCGAAGGCGCGCACCGCGGCGCGCAGCTGGTCGATGTCCTCGCCGAGGCGAAACCGCAGCCCGGGGAGCTCGATCGCGGGAAGTCCGCCTCTCGAGAGGCTGTGCGCTCGATCCATGGGAGAGCTCGGGTTCGTCGACTCTATTTCGGGTTGGCGGGCTTGGCTGTAATCTGCGAAAATCGACCGGTTTGCCCGAGCGATTCTACCCCGGGCGATGCACCGCTTCCACAGGAATGACCCCCGAGTCCATACTCGAATATCCGCGGCCGGCGCCCCCGCCGGGCGGCGAGACCCACGAAATCGCCCCCGGCGTGCATTGGCTGCGCATGCCCCTGCCGTTCGCGCTCGATCACATCAATCTGTGGCTGCTCGAGGACGAGGGCGCCTGGACTCTGGTCGACTGCGGCATCGGCGATGACGCGACGCGCGCCCTGTGGGAGCGCCTGTTCGCCGGGCGCATCGCGGGGCTTCCCGTCAAGCGGGTCATCGTGACCCACCACCATCCCGACCACGCGGGGCTCGCGCTGTGGCTCACCGAGCGGACGGGAGCGGAATTCTGGATGCCGCAGGCCGAATACTTCGCCGCGCACGCGCAGCGCGAGGGAAGCGCGGGCTTCGGGTTCGACAACGTGATCGCGATGTTCACGCGCAACGGGGTCGCCGGGGAGAGACTCGAGCTGCTGCAGCAGCGGCGCAGCAACTACCGCAGCCGCGTGCCGGGGTTTCCCGCGTCGTACCGGCGGCTGATGGAAGCACAGGTTCATCGTATCGGCGGGCGTTCCTGGCGCGTGGTGATGGGCTACGGCCACGCTCCCGAGCACGCGGCGCTGCATTGCGAGGAGCTCGGCGTTCTCATCTCCGGGGACATGGTGCTGCCCAAGATCTCGACCAACGTCAGCGTCTGGTCGAACGAGCCGGAGGGCAATCCGCTCGCGCTCTTTCTCGACTCGATCTCGCGCTACGCGGCGCTGCCGCCGAAGACCCTGACCCTGCCTTCCCACGGGCTGCCCTTCCGCGGCCTGCGCGAGCGCATCGCGCAACTGCAGGAGCATCACCGGCTGCGCCTCGCCGAGCTGCTGGAGGTCTGCGATGCGCCCAGGACCGCCGCCGACGTGCTCGGCACGCTGTTCCGTCGCAATCTCGATACGCACCAGCTGTTTTTCGCGATGGGCGAAGCCATGGCGCACCTGCACTTCCTGCACCAACAGGGACGGCTGCAGCGTTCGGTCGATGGCGAGGGCGTCATCCGCTACCTGCGCAACTGAAAAAATGTCCGATACCCGATCCGCCTCCGAGCCCGAGCAGACCGCAAAGATACTCGCCGAAGTGGCGCAGCGCTCGAGCCGGCTGATGGGAGAATTCCTGCAACGCCACGCCGGCGGCGGAGGCGTCGCCTCCTCCGACGAATTCGGCATCGCCCGCGCGTTCATGGACCTGTCCGCGCGCATGATGAGCAATCCCTGGAAGCTCGCCGACATGCAGGCGAGGGTGTTCTGGGATCACATCGCGCTGTGGCAGTCGACGCTGCTGAGAATGATGGGAAAGGACGCTCCTCCCGTCGCGGAGCCGGCGAGGGGCGACAACCGCTTCCGGGAAGCCGCCTGGCAGGATCAGTTCCTGTTCGACTATATCAAGCAGTCCTACCTCATCGCCGCGCGGCACCTTCACGGGGCCGTCTCCTCGGTCGAGGGTCTGCCCGAAGAGGCGCGCAAGAAGGTCGACTTCTACACGCGCCAGTACATCGACGCGCTGTCGCCGTCGAACTTCGCGCTCACCAACCCGCAGGTATTGCGGGAAACGCTGCGCTCGGGCGGTCAGAACCTGGTCAAGGGATTGAACAATCTGCTCGCCGACATCGAGCGCGGCGGCATCAGCATGTCGGATGCAAAGGCTTTCAAAGTCGGCGTGAACGTCGCCACCACGCCCGGCAAGGTGGTGTTCCAGAACGAGCTGATGCAGCTGATCCAGTACGCGCCGACGACCGAAACGGTGTTCCGCCGGCCGCTGCTCGTCATTCCGCCCTGGATCAACAAGTATTACATCCTCGATCTGCGCGAGAAGAATTCGTTCGTCCGCTGGGCGGTGGCGCAGGGCCACACGGTGTTCGTCGTTTCCTGGGTGAATCCGGACGAGCGCTACGCCGGCAAGACCTTCTAGGATTACATGTTCGAGGGGCCGCTCGCGGCGTTCGAGGCGGTCGGCAAGGCCACCGGCGAGGACCGCATCAACGTCATCGGTTACTGTCTCGGCGGGACGCTGCTGGGCGCGACGCTCGCGTGGATGCAGCAGGGCGGCCGCGTCGGGGGCGAGCCCTACCGCGGCCCGCTGGCCGCGTCGGCGACCTTCTTCGTCTCGCTGCTCGACTTCTCCATCCCCGGCGAGCTCGGGGTTTTCATCGACGAGCCGCAGGTCGAAAACCTGGAGCGGCGGATGAACGAGCGGGGCTACCTCGAGGGCTCCGAGATGGCCGCCACCTTCAACCTGCTGCGCGCCAACGACCTGGTGTGGTCGTTCGTGATCAACAACTATCTGCTCGGGAAGGACCCGTTCCCGTTCGATCTGCTCTACTGGAACTCCGATTCCACGCGCATGCCGGCGAAGATGCACAGTTTCTATCTGCGCAACATGTACCTCGCCAACCGGCTCAAGGATCCCGGCGGCATCACCCTGGGAGGGGTGCCGATCGACCTGCGATCGATCTCGCTCCCGGCGTATTTCATCTCCACCGCCGAGGATCACATCGCGCCGTGGAAGTCCACCTACAAGGGGGCGCGCCTGCTGTCGGGGTCGACGCGGTTCGTGCTCGGCGGGTCGGGGCATATCGCCGGCATCGTCAATCCGCCCGCGGCGAACAAGTACGGCTACTGGACGGGCGAGGAGCTGCCTCCCACGGCCGAGCAATGGCAGGAACAAGCCCGCTGGCGCGAAGGTTCGTGGTGGAATGACTGGCAGGGGTGGCTCGCCGGCCTGAACGGCCCCGAGCGCGTGCCGGCCCGCGTTCCGGGGGACGGAAGGCTGAAGCCGATCGAAGACGCGCCGGGGTCCTACGTCGGCGTGCGTGCGGCCCGGTCGAAGCCGTGACGGCGCGCCGCCCGGATCGGCCCGACTAGCGCGAACGCTCTTCCCGCGCGAGCCTCACCAGGTGATCGACGACCTCGATCACTTCTTTCGTGCCGCCGGCGAGCCGCGCGGAGGTGAGGAACTTGCCGTCGACGATGAAAGTCGGCACGCCGCGCACGTCGTAGGATTTCAGCAATTCGCGCGAGCGGGTCACCTTCATCGCCACCTCCGCCGAGCCGTAGGCGTCCAGGAATTTCTGCCGCTCGATCCCATTGCGCTCCGCCCAGTCCGCCATGGCCTTTTCCCCGTCCAGCCTGACGTCCCAGAAATGAAGGTTGTCGTAGATCGGCCAGTGCAGCCGCTCGATCTGACCGAGCGATTCCAGCGCATGGAAGAGCTTCGCGTGGGGTTCCCACTTTTCCGAGGAAAGGGCCGGGACCCGACGGATCGCGACATCGCCCGGTGCCGCGGCGAGCCATCGCGTGAGGCCCGGCTGGGTGTCGTAGCAGACCGGGCATCCGTAATAGAAGAACTCGACGACCTCGATGCGCGCGTCGGCGGCGGATGTGCGCCGGGGCTCGAGGCGAAGGAATTCGCGCCCGGCCTGGATCTGCGCGGCCGCCGCGGCGGCGCACGCGGCAAGAACGAGCCCGCCGAGCCAGCCCGCCGCGCGCACTCGCTTCATCGCCCGCGCCGGTCCCCGCTCGTTTCCGGTTCGGTACCGGGGCCTCGACCTTCTACCGTTTCGACCCGGCCGGCTGCTTGCGCGCCTGAGCGATGAGGAAGTCGGTCGTGGCCAGCATCGATCTGCGCGAGTTGCTGGCGAGCACCAGGTACTTGCCCTGAACCGTCAGCGTCGGAACGCCCTCCAGCCGGTAGCTCCGGCCCATCTGCGTCGCGCGGCGCAGCTTGCTCTCGACGGTGAACGAGTGCAGCGCGGCGTCGTATTGGGTCATGTTCACCTTTTGCTTGGCGAGCCAGCCCGCCACCCACTTGGCGAACATCTCGCCGCGCAGCCTGACGCCCCCTTGCTGGTGGATGGCGTCGAACAGCGCTCGATGCAGCCGCTCGAGCTCGCCGAGCGCTTCCAGGGCGTAGAAAATCCGGGCATCGACCGCCCACTCGTCGTTGAGAACTCCCGGGATACGCCTGAACTGCACGTCCGCCGGCAAGCGCTTGACCCAGGATTCCAGGTCGGGTTCGAGGTCGTAGCAGTGCGGGCAGCGATACCAGAAGAACTCGATGACTTCGACCTTGCCCGAAGACTCGACCGACTGCGCCGGCTTCAGCTCGATGTAGTCGGTCCCCTCGGTGGGCGCGCGCTGGGCGTGGGCCGCGAACGCGAGGGCGAGACCGGCGACGACGCTCATAAGACGAGGAACCATGGTTTCTCCTTGGGGGTGCTGGAACTCAATTCGCGGCGGTGTCCTTGATTCTGACCAGCGACGCATCAACGCCGTTCTGCGTCAATTGCTGCCGGATGCGGTTGATTTCGTCGATCCGGGTGTAGGGACCCAGCCGCACGCGGTACCACACGCCTTTCCCGGCGATATCGGCCGGCTCCACGCTCGCCTCCAGGCCGAGCAAGGCAATTTTCGCCTTGAGGTTGTCGGCGTCGGCCGGATTCGGGAACGAGCCCGTCTGGATGAAGTAGGAATCCCGCGAGGTTCCCGCCTTGCCCGCCTGCCTGGCGGCTTCGCGGATCTGGCGCTCGGTGACGGGCTCCTCCCGTCCCGGGAGGATGCGGTAGAAATCGAAGCGCGGCTTGACTTCGGCCTTGCTCGCGTCGGCCTTGGCCGACTTGGCGGCGTCCTGCAGGCCGGGGTCGGCAATCGGCGCCTTCTCCGGCGCGCGCCCCCGGTCGCCAAACGGGACCGGCGTCTTGAAGAAGTAGATCGCTATTCCCGCGGCGACCCCCAGGCCGAGCAGAAAGCCGAAAAAAAGGCCGATCAGGAAGGTTCCCGAGGAATCCGGGCCGGGGGGCTGCAAGCGTTTGTAGTCGAAGCTCATCGTGGTGAAGCGTCACATTTTTTCCGGTTGGCTGACGCCCAGCAGCGAAAGCCCGTTGCGCAGCACCTGCCGCACCGCGAGGCAGAGTGCCAGCCGCGCCCGGCGCTGCGGCGCCTCCGCGACCAGTATGCGCTCAGCATTATAGTAACTGTGAAATTCCCCCGCCAGCTCGCGCAGATAGAAAACAAGCTGATGCGGCGCGAGCTCGATCGCGGCATTGTCGAGCGTCTCGCCGTACTCGCCCAGCCGCCGCAGCAGGCTCAGCTCGCGCGCCCCCGTGAGCGGCGCGAGAGCGGCGCTCCTGAACGCGTCGAAATCGGGGCTGGAGGCCGGAATCGATCCGTCCTGGTCGGCAAACTGGGCTCCCCACTGTTCCAGAAGCGAGCAGATGCGCGCGTGCGCATACTGCACGTAGTAGACGGGGTTGTCCTCGGACTGGGACTTGGCGAGATCGATGTCGAACACGAACTCGGCGTCGGCCTTGCGGGAAACGAGAAAAAAACGCGTGGCATCGCGGCCGACTTCGTCGATCAGCTCCCGCAGGGTCACGTAGGAGCCGGCGCGTTTGGAGATCTTGATCTCCTCGCCGCCTTTCATGACGGTGACCATCTTGTGCAGCACGTAATCGGGATAGCCCTCCGGCACCGCGCGCTCCCATCTTGAGGACAGGGCCTTGAGTCCCGCGCGCACGCGCGTGATGGTGCTGTGATGGTCCGACCCCTGGATGTTGATCGCGCGGCCGAAGCCGCGCTCCCATTTGGTGACGTGATAGGCGACGTCGGGGACGAAGTAGGTGTAAGTGCCGTCGGATTTCCGCATCACCCGGTCCTTGTCGTCGCCGTACTCCGTGGTCCTGAGCCACAGCGCGCCTTCCCGCTCGAAGGTCATGCCCGTCTCGACCAGCGCGTGCACCGTCTTCTCGACGCGGCCGTCCCGGTAAAGCGAGGATTCCAGATAGTAGTTGTCGAAACGCACGCCGAACGCCTGCAGGTCCAGATCCTGCTCGCGCCGCAGCTCCGCCACCGCGAAGCGCGTCACCGCGTCCAGATTCTCCCCGTCGTCGTTGCCCGCCTCGAGATATTTTGCCGCGAGCTCGTGCACGTAGTCGCCGTGGTAGCCGTCGGCGGGGAATTCCGCGGGCACGCCGAGTTTCTCGCGAATGCGGGCCTGGACCGAAAGACCGAGATTGTGGATCTGGGCGCCGGCGTCGTTGTAGTAGAACTCCCGCGTCACGCGCCATCCCTGCGATTCGAGCAGCGCTCCGACGGCATCGCCGAGCGCCGCCTGCCTTCCGTGGCCGACGTGCAGCGGACCGGTCGGGTTGGCGGAAACGAATTCCACCACCACCGGCTGGCCTCGCGCGCGGTCGGATCGGCCGTAACGCGCTCCTTCGGTCAGTACGGTCGTCACGACGTGCTGTTTCGCGGCCGGGCGCAGGCGAAGGTTGATGAACCCGGATCCCGCGACCTCCGCGCGCTCGAGCCAGTCCGAGGCCGGCAGCGCGGCGACGAGCTCCAGCGCCAGCTCGCGCGGGTTGCGCTTCAGGATGCGCGCGAGTTGCATCGCGCTCGGGCAGGAAAAGTCGCCGTGCTTCGTCTGTTTGGGCCGTTCCAGCGAAATCAGGGAACCCGGTTGTTGCGGGGCGACCTTGGCGAGCGCTTGCGTGAGCAACTCGGTGAGGTGGGATTTGACCTCGGCGGACATTTATTTTCGGAGGCGGAGCCGCATTATACCCGTGCCCTGATGCCCGCCGGCGGCTCCAGAGTAGAATACCGTCCGGTTCCCGTTCGGAGCCGTCAACCGGAGGCAAGCAACTTTGGGCAAAGGCGACAAACGCACGTTTCGCGGCAAGGTCTTCAAGGGATCGCACGGCAAGACTCGTCCGCGCAAGCCAAAGAAGGCGGCGAAAAAGCCCGCCTGATCCCGCGGCCGGATCGGTCCCTAGAATTCCTGCGGATCGACGTCGAGATGCCAGCGCACTTCCCGCGCCGGCATCGCATAGAGCGCGGCGGTCCACTCGCGCAGGAACGTCTGCAGTCGCGGACGCGAGCGCGATTGCAGCAACACCTGCGCGCGCTCCATTCCCGCGAGCCTGGCGAGCGACATGGGTGCCGGATCGAACACGGAGATCGAAGTTCCCGCTGGCGGCGCGAGCGCGATGGCCGATTCGAGAAACTGGATCGCCCGCGCCGCCTCCGGACTTTCCGCGCGCAGGGCCGCCTCGAACACGAACGGCGGAAACCCCGCTTCGCGCCGCTCGGCGAGAAGGGTCTTCGCAAAGCCGCAGAAGTCGTGACCCACCAGCGAGCGATACAGGGGATGCCCGGGGTAGCGGGTCTGAATCAGGACTTCTCCCGGCAGGGCGGCGCGGCCGGCGCGCCCCGCCACCTGCTGCAGCAGCGAAAAAGTGCGCTCGCTGGCGCGGTAATCTCCCGAATACAGGCCGCTGTCGGGGTTGAGAACGCCGGCGAGGGTCAGGCGCTCGAAATGATGCCCCTTCGCGAGCATCTGCGTGCCGACGAGGATGTCCGCGGAGGCGGCGCGCTCGAGCAGGTCTTCGAGCCGGTTCCTTGCGCCGACGGCATCCCGGTCGAGGCGCAGGATGCGCGCCTGCGGAAATCGGTTCGCGAGCGAAGCCTCCACCCGCTGCGTCCCCCGGCCGAACGCCTGCAGGTCGGGGTCGCCGCATTCGGGGCAGGCTCGGGGGATGGCTTCGGCGAGGCCGCAATGGTGGCAGCGCAATCTTCGCTCGGCCAGATGCACCACCATGTGCGCCGAGCAGCGGCCGCAGCCCCTGACCCATCCGCAGGCCGGACAGGCGAGCACGGGCGCATAGCCGCGGCGATTGAGAAATATGAGGGATTGTTCGCCGCGGCCGAGGCGCAACGCCACGGACTCGAGTAAGGGCGAGGTGAAACCGTCGCGCGGCGGATGGGTCCGCGTATCGACCAGGCGGATGGCCGGAAGCGCCGCCTCCCCGATGGCGCGCCGGGTGAGACGCAGCAGCCGGTACTTCCCGGTGGTCGCGTGGTGGTAGGTTTCCAGCGACGGCGTCGCCGAGCACAGCACCACGGGAACGCTCGCCGCGCGCCCGCGCGCGATCGCAAGATCGCGCGCCGAGTAGCGCACGCCCTCCTGCTGCTTGAAGGAGGTGTCCTGTTCTTCATCCACCACGATCAGGCCGAGGTGGGGGAGCGGGGTGAATACGGCGAGCCGGGTTCCCAGGACGATGTCCGCGCGGCCTGAATGCGCCTGCAGCCAGGCGGTGGTGCGGTGAAGCTCGGACATCGCGCTGGTCTGGACAACGACCCAGGCGCCGGGGAAGCGGCTCCGAAACGCGGTCTCCAGCGCGGGGGTGAGCGCGATTTCGGGGACCAGCACCAGCGCCTGCCGGTTGCGGACGAGCACTTCGGCAATCAGCTGCAGGTAGATTTCGGTCTTGCCGCTGCCGGTAATTCCGAAGAGCAGGCTCACTCCGAATCGATCCAGCCCGGCGCGCATCGCCTGGACGGCGTGCCGCTGCTCCGGGTTGAGCTCGTGCACGGAGTCGAAGCGCGCCTCGGTGCGGGGCGGATCGACGGCGGCAACCCAGCCCGATGCGAGCGCCTCCTCCAGAAGCTTGCCGGTTCCGCGACCGAGCCTGGCGAGTTCCGGGCGGGAGGCCGGGCCGCACGCGAGCCTCCCCAGCAGCGCACGCAGGCGCTTCTTGCGCTTCGGAGCAGCCGCCAGGACCTCGTGCCCGGCGGAGGTGAGCGAATAACCGAGCGGAACGGCGGGGGGGAGGGGCCTGGAGGTGCGAAGCCGCGGCGGCAGGGCGGCGGCGGTCACCTCGCCCAGCGGGCGATGGTAATAGGCGCTGCAGAACTCGGCGAGCGCGAGCCAGTCGCGCGGGAGCCGCGGCGCGTCGCGCAGGATCCTTTCGGCGGGCCGAAGCTGCGAATCCGCGACTTCGGACTCGGCGGCCACGTCGACGATGAGTCCGACCAGACGCCTCTTTCCGAACGGAACGAGCGCCCGATACCCGATGTCGGCCCGGGTCGCGTCCTCGCAGCGGTAGTCGAAAAGCTTCGGCAGCGGCACATCGAGAGCGACGCGCAGGATCACCATGCGGGGCGGACCGGCGAAGGGCGGCGCGTTGCGGGGCCGGGATTCATGCGAGCGCAGCGACGAGGGGTTCGGATCGCACGGGGTTTTCCGCGTTTTTCACAGAATTTGTGAGTAACTGTGTGCATAAGGCCTTAACGCAACCGTAACCCGCGCTATCACAAGGAAATTTTCGCCTTGCCTAAAATCAAGGCGAGACGAAATAACAAGGAATTACAATGGGTTGCGATCCCTCCGAATGAAACCCTCTGAAAGTCCGCGCCAGATCTGGGGTTTGGAGGGTCTGTGTGTATAAGTCGTGCTTCGGGCGAAGGCGCGAAAAACCCGTTCTTCATCGCGTTCGATGAAATTTGGGGCTCGATTCGTGCACTGCAGCGACCAGCTCGGCCACATTTTCCGGGGGCGTGTGCTGCGGCACGCCGTGACCCAGATTGAAAACGTGGCCCGGGCCCTCGCCGAAAGCCTCGAGCACCTTCTCGACTTCGCTGCGCACGACCTCGGGCGAGGCGAACAGCACCGAGGGATCGAGGTTGCCCTGGAGGGCGACGCGCGCTCCGACCCGCCGGCGGGCCTCGGTGAGATCCGCGCTCCAGTCAAGCCCGACGCAGTCGCAGCCGGTCGCGGCGATCCGCTCGATCCACTGCGCTCCGCCCTTGGTGAAAACAATGGCGGGGACGGGCTCGCGGCCGCCGCCGCGGTTGAGCCCGGAGAGCACCTTCTCGATGTAGGCGAGGGAGAATTCCCGATAAGCCGCCGCCGTCAGGCTGCCGCCCCAGGTATCGAAAATCATGACCACGCGCACTCCGGCCTCGATCTGCGCGTTGAGCAGGGCCGCTACCGCTTCGGCGTTGACCGCGAGCAGCCGGTGCAGGAGGTCCGGACGCCGGTAGAGCATGAGTTTGAGGCTGCGCCAGTCCTCGCTCGCGCCGCCCTCGACCATGTAGCAGGCGAGCGTATAGGGACTGCCCGCGAAACCGATGAGCGGCACCCGGCCGGACAGCGCGCGCTGTATTTCCGCGATCGCGTCGGCAACGTAGCGCAGCTGTTGTCCCGGATCGGGAGGGGCGAGCTTCGCGATCGAGGCCTCGTCTCTCACCGGGCGCTCGAAGCGCGGGCCTTCGCCCTCGACGAAGTACAGCCCCAGCCCCATCGCATCGGGGATGGTGAGGATGTCCGAGAACAGAATGGCCGCGTCAAGGGGAAACCGCTCGAGCGGCTGCAGCGTGACCTCGGTGGCGAGCGAGGGGGTCTTGCACAACGTGAGGAAGCTTCCGGCGCGGCGGCGCGACTCGTTGTATTCCGGAAGGTAGCGCCCGGCCTGCCGCATCAGCCATACCGGGGTATAGGGCGTGGGCTGCCTGAGCAGCGCGCGGATCAGCGTGTCGTTTTGCAGCGTGGCCATGGGCGCAGGCGCGTTCAGATCTTCATCAGGCGCCGCGTGATGAAATTCCACTCGCGCGCATCGACCGGGGTGATGGAGAGCCGGTTTCCCGGCGCGAGAAGCCGCATGCCCGAAAGCTCCTCGCGGGTGCGCAACTCGGCGAGGCCGACCAGGCGGGTTTTCCTGACGAACCGGACATCGACGTTGAACCAGCGGGGCGCCTCCCGCCTTGAAGCGGAATCGAAGTACGGGCTCGCCGCGTCGAATTGGCTCGCATCGGGGTACGGCCCGGAGGCGATTTCGGCGATGCCGGCGATCCCGGGCTCGGGGCAGCTCGAATGGTAGAAGAACACCTTGTCCCCGACGCGCATCTTTTCCCGCATGAAATTGCGCGCCTGGTAGTTTCGTACCCCCGACCACGCGGTCTTTTTCCCGGGCGCCGCGGCCAGATGGTCGATGCCGAACTCGTTGGGCTCGGACTTCATCAACCAGTACGGCACAGGCGTGATTCCTGGGTTTCGGGCTCGTCAAACGAAAACGCAGGCCCGTGCCTGCGTTTCGTGTTTCGGGAGTCCCCCGCCGATGCCGCGAGATCCGATTCCTGAACCTTTCGGTTCAAGGTGGTCGCCTACCGGTCACATCAGGTACATCCGACTGGGGACGCGCACAACAGTGACACTGAGATCGGCAACCAAATTCAAGTGTTGGTTCAAGAATTTTCCGGGTCTTCGCATACACCGCAGGGGACAATTCCTCGGGCGCCGCCGGCGGGTCCGCTCTGTCCTACGGAGCGAGAGCCTGATCGAGCGTCGCCTCCATTGCGGCCATTCTACGCCTCAGTCCTTCGATGTCAAAACCGCCGGCGCCGCCTCTCGAGCTCAATAATTCGTGGGCGATGTTGAGCGCCGCCATGACCGCGATGCGCTCGGCGCTCGCCACCCGGCCGGCGCTCTTTATTTCGGTCATTTTCCTGTCCAGATAGGCCACCGCGGAGAGCAAACCCTCGCGCTCCTCCTCGGAGCAGGAGACCTTGTAGGTCCGGCCCATGATCGATATGTCGAGCGGCTTCGGTTTGGAGTTCATCCGGGGCCGCTACTCGGGAATCTGCTTGAGCAGGTTTTCCAGACGGCTGCGGGCGCCGTCGATCTTCTCGGTGAGCTGCCTCCGGTCTCCCTGCAATGCCGAGAGCTGCGCTCGCAGCCCCCTGTTCTCCTCGCGCAGCCGCTGGCACAGCCGGGCGGCTTGGCGGATTTTTTCCTCGAGGGTGGCCAGCTGCGAGTCCATCGTCGCACTATAGATTTAAAAATCCTGCTAAGTCAAGGCTTAAGGAATTGTTTGCAATGTAGTTTCACGTGCAGCTTACCCGAGTTCGAGACCCCTGTGTAGTACAATCTCCGCGCTCGTTCCCGGTGTCCCGGCGTGTCTCTCGCGCCGGGGTGAAACGGGAAAGAGGTGCGGCAATCGATCGAACCAGCGTAGGCCCCCGAGGGTCCGGTTGGGGAGAGAAATTCGGTCGCCCAAGCCTCTGCTGCCCCCGCAACGGTAAGTGCGCGCGGGCGTATCCACCAGCGGCCAGCGCCGGCGTCTTGTGCCGGTATGCGGTCCGAGCCACTGTGAGCCCCCCAAGGCTCACGGGAAGGCGATACGCCCGATCCCACGAGCCCGGAGACCGGCCTGGAACGAGGGTGGAAATGCCGCGGGGAGCGGCGTCGTGCCGGTCGCTCCTTCGTTCGCATTTCCTCTCGCTGTCACACATTGGGCCTGCGGGGACGCTGGCCGGGGAGGATTTCATGATGCGAATCACCGCGATGGCGCTGCTGGGGGCGGTCGTGCCGATGGCGCTCGCCCAGGCGCCCGAGCCTGCCGTTATCGTCACCGCGACGCGTTTTCCGGAGAATCGCCTCGACGCGCCGATCGGCATGACCGTGATCAGCGCACGGCAGATTTCCGAGAGCACCGCAACAACGCTGCCCGAATTGCTGACTCGGGAGGCGGGCATCATCACTCGCGACAACACGGGCAGCCCGGACTGGCAGGTCGACATGCGGGGATTCGGCGTCAGCGGCGATCAGAACACGCTGGTGCTCCTCGATGGCCAGCGGCTGAACGAAAACGAGATCGTCGCGCTGCGCTGGTCGGCGATTCCCCTGGAGAGCATCGAGCGCATCGAAATCATGCGCGGCTCGGGCGCGGTCCTCTATGGGGGAGGCGCCAGCGGAGGCACGATCAACATCATCACCCGGACGCCGCGAGCCGGCGCGCTCGGCGGAAGCGCCGGGGTGAGCGCCGGCAGCTACCGCACGCGCGAGTACCGCGACGGCTTGAGCGTCGCCGGCGCGAGCACCGGCCTGGTCCTCCACGCGAACGACTACGCTTCGGACAACTATCGCGACAACAATCGCGTCGAGCAGAGAAACATCGCGGGAGACCTGCGGTGGTTCGCGCCCAGGGGATACGCCACCGTCAAGTTCGGCGTGGACTCGCAGGAGCAGCGGCTACCGGGCGCGCGCACGGCGGACCAACTCCAGAGCGACCGCCGTGGGGCGAGCACGCCGGGGGATTTTTCCTCGCGTGACGGCGAAAACGGCACGCTGGCGACGGCCTACGACGCGGGATTCGGGGAATTCGCCCTGGAGCTCGCCTATCGCGGGAGCGTGCGCACTTCTCTCCTCAAGGACTACACGGGATTCGGGTTTCCCGACATCTACACGGATACGCGCACGCGCAACTGGTCGCTGACCCCCAGACTGAAGGTGCCCTACGGTGCGCTGGGCGGCCGCCACAGCCTGGTCGTCGGCGTCGACGCCAATTACTGGGACTACGATTCGCGCAAGGCGACGGGCGTGGCGACGCTTCCCAACCCGACCGCGCGCGTCTTCGCCACCCAGCGCGGCGTCGCGCTTTACGCGCAGCAAAACACCTCGCTGGGCGAGGCTACGAAGCTCTCGCTGGGCGCGCGCCGGCAGCGGGTGGTGACCGCGGCCAAGGATGCGGTCAATCCCGCCGCGTACGCAGAGGGTGTCAAGACGAGCAATCCAGTCGCCTGGGAGGTCGGCCTGAGACAGGGTGTGGCGATGGATACCGCGATCTACGGACGCGTCGGCCGGAGTTTTCGCATCGCCACCCTGGACGAGGTGTACAGCCAGTTCGGCGGACCGGCTTTCGATGCGATCGTCACCCTGCTCGAGCCCCAGTTTTCGCGGGATCACGAGATCGGGGTGGAGTACCAAAGGCGGGATCTGCGCGCGCGTGCGAGCGCCTTCCTCATCGATCTCGACAACGAAATCGCCTTCTTCGCACCGACCTTCTCCAATATCAACCTGCCGCCGACCCGCAGACGAGGCCTGGAGCTCGAGGTGTCCATGCGTGCCGGAGCGGCGCTCACCTGGTTCGGCAACGCCTCGGTCACGCAAGCCCGCTTTCGGGACGGCAACATCGGCGGCGGCGATGTCACCGGCAACACCATCCCGCTGGTGCCGCGGGATGCGGCCAGCACGGGGTTCTCCTGGCGGGTGGAGGGGAGGACCCTTGTGACGGGAGTCCTCCGTTACGTCGGCAAACAGGTCTACGACAACGACCAGACCAACAGCTTCCCGACGCGCATGCCCGCGTACAAGGTGCTCGATCTCAAGCTGGCGCATTCGCTGGGCGCTGTGACTCTTTCCGCCGCGATCAACAATCTGCTCAACGAGCGCTACTACAGCTATGCCATACGGAACGGGCCCGGCACCTCCTTCAACGCCTACCCTCAGCGCGAACGCAATTTCCTGGTGACGCTGGAATATCGAACCTAGCCTCGTCGCGGCAATCGGCGGCTTTCGCCGCGGTTTTCTGCTAATGTCCCGCCATGCAATATGGCCCCGCCGATGCCGTCGATGTCTCGGCGCTGAAGCGCGTGCTGGTGATCCAGTTGCGCCACCACGGCGATGTGCTGCTGACATCGCCCCTGTTCACCGTCCTCGGGAACCGCGCGCCGTCGGCCGAACTGGATGCCCTGGTCTATTCGGACACGCGGGACATGCTCGACCTGCACCCCGCGATCGCGCAGGTCCACGTCGTGAATCGCGGATGGAAGGACCTGGGATCGCTTGCGCGCCTGGCGCAGGAATGGCGGCTTTTCGCCGCGTTGCGTGAACGGCGCTATGAGCTCGTGGTGCATCTCTCCGAGCACCCGCGCGGGGCATGGCTCGCGCGCTTGCTCGGCGCGCGCCACGCGGTCGCGCCCGACTTTGCGCGCAAGCCCCGCCTCTGGAGAAGGAGCTTCTCGCATCTCGCTCCGCTTCCTCCCCACGCGAGGCGGCACCGGGTGGAGGTCAACCTCGATGTCCTGCGGCGCATCGGCGTCCAGCCGGCGGAGGACGAGCGCCGGCTGGTGCTGGTGCCCGGCGAGGAGGCCGAGCGCAGCGTCGAGCGCCTGCTTTCCGGCAACGGTCTCGCGGCCCGGGGATTCATTCATTTCCATCCTGGATCGCGATGGCAGTTCAAATGCTGGCCGCCCGAGCGCGCGGCGGCGCTCATCGACGCGCTGGCGCAGCGCGGCGAGCGCGTCGCGCTGACGGCCGCGCCCGATGAGCGGGAGCTCGCGCTGATCGCCGAGGTGCGCAGGCGTGCGAGCGCGCAGATCGCGGATTTTTCGGGGCAGCTCACCTTGAAGCAGCTCGCCGCGCTCAGCGCCCGCGCCAAGCTCTTCATCGGCGTGGACTCGGCGCCGATGCATATCGCCGCCGCCATGCAGACACCGACGGTGGCGCTCTTCGGTCCGAGCGGCGAGCTCGAGTGGGCGCCCTGGCGCGTCCCGCACCGGATCGTGGCCTCTGCCGAGCATTCCTGCCGCCCCTGCGGCAACGACGGCTGCGGCGGCGGCAAGGTGAGCGAGTGCCTCACGCAACTTCCGCTCCGGTCGGCCCTCACCGCGGTCGATTCCCTGCTCGCGCGATGACGCGGCTTTTCGCGTGCGCCATCGCAGCGCTCGCGGCGGCGGGCGTTCACGCCGTGCAAGCGGTCGACGATCGTGGCGCAACGATCCGGCTCGAGCGGCCGGCGCAGCGCATCGCCAGCCTCGCGCCGCATCTCGCGGAAATTGCTTTCGCCGCCGGCACCGGCGCGAAGCTCGTGGGAGTATCGAGCTTCAGCCGCCATCCTGCCGAGGCGAAGCGTCTTCCCGTCGTTGCAAGCCACGGGCGGGTCGACATCGAGCGCCTGATGGTGCTGAAGCCCGATCTCGTCCTCGCGTGGCGCAGCGGCAATTCGCCCCTGCAGATCGAACGGCTGGAACGTTTGGGGTTTGCGGTGTTCGCCACCGAAACGAAGTCGCTTGCCGATATTCCCCGCATCATCCGCCTCATCGGCGCGCTGGCCGGAACCGAAGCGGCCGCCGAGGACGGGGCGAGGCGATTCGAATACGAGACGGAAACCCTGGCGCGGCGCCATGCGGGTGCGCGCCGGGTGGCGGTGTTCCTCGAAATCTGGCACCGCCCCATGCTCACGGTGAACGGGGCGCACCTCATCAGCGACGCGGTCCGCCTCTGCGGGGGGCGCAACGTCTTCGCCGCCGCCAGGACGCTGACACCGCTCGTTTCGCGCGAGCAGGTACTGGCCGCGCGGCCCGAAGTGATCGTCGTTGCGGGAGGCTTCGGCAGCGAGACCCTTGCGGCCTGGCGCGGCTTCGAGTCCGTTTCCGCGGTTCGCCGTCGCAGGATCTACGCGATCGACCCGGACCTGCTTCACGGTCAGGGCCCGCGGGTGATCGAGGGCGTTCGGGCCTTGTGCGAACGGCTCGAGCTCGCCCGGGGATAGCGCCGGTGCGCATCGCCCTCGTCCGCCAGCGCTACAGCGCCTACGGGGGCGCCGAGCGCTTCATCGAACGGGCGCTGGCGGCGCTCGGGGGGCAGGGCATCGCGCTCACCTTGCTCGCACGCGAGTGGACCGGCGATCCCGCAAGCGTCCTCCGGTGCGATCCGTTCCACATCGGTCGTCTCTGGCGCGACTGGAGTTTTGCCCGGGCCGTGTGCCGCGAGATTGCCCGTCGGCCTTTCGACCTGGTGCAATCGCACGAGCGCATCGCCTGCTGCGACGTCTACCGCGCCGGCGACGGCCTGCATGCCCAGTGGCTTCGCAACCGCCGCACCGCTCTCGGTCCGCTCGGCCGCCTCGGGCTGGCTCTCAATCCCTATCACGCCTACGTTCTCGCGGCGGAGCGCCGCCTGTTCGCCAGCGCGCGCCTGCGGGCGGTGATCTGCAATTCGCGCATGATCCGGGACGAAATCCGTTCGTGGTTCGGCACGCCCGAGG
>JBATEB010000121.1:0-3533 GCA_049663805.1 Burkholderiales bacterium
GGCTTGCCGCCAGCTCGGCGCACCGTATCCGATCGCGCACCGAAACCCCGCCCCTGTAATTCGCTTCCAGGTGAAGCCCAGGCAGGATCGCCAGGCGCCGGTCTATTCCCGCCAGCCGCTGCGAATAGGCACCGTGGTAAAGGGGCAACGCACGCGCATGCGATTCAATCGACAACAGCTCGGGCTCCCCCTTTATTGCCAGCAGGGCGCGCAGCATGTGCATCACCGCATCCAGCGAGCGGCTGGCGTCCCACCCTGCCGCGGCCGGATTGCGCGCGCCGCCGAGGTAGCTGCTCAGCAGGACGCGTCCTTCCGGGGCATGGTCGGAGAACAGGCGGCTGATCCACAGGCATCCGTTGGGCGCGAATCCGCTGCGTCGCGGCAGGAGGAACCCGCTGCCGTCGAGCGCGTGCCCGATCCTGGTCCGATCGAACCCGGTATGCACGACGTTCACGGGCGCGTACTCGATGCCGCCCAGCAGCCGCGCCAGTTCGCAATCCAGGCCTGCGACCAATCGCGCCGCAGCGTCGGCGGGCGCGCATAAAACCAGTTGCCTGGAAAAACTCGTGCGCACGCCGTCGCCGCGGCCCCCTCGGGTCATCCAGCCCCCGCGAACCGGCCATACCTCGGCCACCTGCAGGTTGTCGCGCACGCGGAAACCGCCGTGGCTTGCGAGCATTTCAACCAGGCTCGCCATGCCGCCGGCGAAGGAGAACACGTCCGGCCGGGCGGCGCTGCCGCGGCGCCAGGCCTTCCCGAGCAGAGCCCCCAGCGCCAGGCTGCCGTAGCGCTCCTCCAGCGCCGTGAGCCTCGGCAGGGTCGCGCGCGCTTCGGCGCAATCCGCGTCGCTCGCAAGCGGCCCCGCGATATAGGGTTCGAACAGTTTTTCGAGGAACTCCCTGCCCAAGCGGCGCGTCACGAAATCGGCGACGCTCTCGTGGGGGTCGCGGCCGCGCGGCGCGAGCGGTTCCGCCAACAGGCGCAGCTTGCCGGCCGTGCTGAGTATTGGCGTTTTCAGCAAGCCGCCGGGCCCGGAGGGCACCTCGACCAATCGGTCCGCCTCGAGCAGGTAGCGCCGCGCCATCGGCGAGCGCGCATGCTTGCTCGACGCCAGCCCGGCGGTGGACAGGAACCGGTCCAATTCCGAGCGGAAGTTCACCACCATGGAGGCGGCGCTTTCCAGGCGATACCCGTCCTTCACGACCGTGCGTATCTTCCCGCCCGCGCGCCCGGCGCTTTCCCAGACTTCCACCGCAAGCCCGGAGCGCGCCAGGCAGTGCGCGGTTGCCAGCCCGGAAATACCGCCGCCGACGACCAGTACGTCCAGCTCGCTCATGCTTTTTCCGGCTCCCGTGCCGGCCGTGCGCGGTCCACGGGCAGCTTCGGCGGCCCGGCCGCCCCGAAACGCGCGGCCGCCAGGTCCGACAGGTGCCGGGCGGTGATCCGGTCTTCACACAGCCCGCTGACGTAGGCTTCGGCGCGCTTTTTCACCATCGCTCGCAGGAATACGGGCACGCGGGACAGGCGCTGCTCGGCCTCCGGACTCCAGTGCGGCGCAGGGTCGGCGCCGCCGGCCATCGGCTGAACCAGCGGGCGGCCTTGCGGCTGGTACGCGCACAGATCGTCGGCATCCATCAACCCGCCCCCCGCGGCGAGCGGCCGCGCGCGACAGCCGCCGCACAGCATTCGATACTCGCAGGCGCCGCACTTGCCGCCGAGCGCGGGCGAGCGCAACCGGGCGAAATCCGCGGCATCCGCCCAGAACCTGCTGAACGCGGCGTCGCGAATATTGCCGACTTCCTGCTCGATGTAGGGACACGCGGTGACGCCGCCGCGATGGTTCACGCGCGCGTAGTGAATGCCCGCGATGCAGCCGTCGCCCTCGCGCCCGCTGATGCGGTTGACCGCGGCCTGCGGCTGCAGCTGGTGCGCGACGCGCTTGCAGTGCGGCGCGCAGCGCGGGCGCACGATGAGCCCGGGGTGGCGCGCCTGCGCCTGTATCGATTCCACCAGCAGTTCCTCGTAACGCTCCGGCTCGAGGGCGACCACCGACTGCGCGCGCCCCACGCAGACCAGGAAGAAGACGTTGAGCGAACGGGCACCGCAACTCTGCGCGAACTCGACCATCGAGGCCAGCTCGTGCGCGTTCACATCGGTCACCGAAAAATGCAGCTGGAAATCGACTCCATTGCGGCGGCAGCGCTCGATGCCCGCCATGGTCATCGCCCAGGCACCCGGCCGGCCGCGGAAACGGTCGTGACGGTCCGGATCGAGCGAATCGAGGCTGATGCCCAGCCCCAGGACTCCGGCGTTCTTGAGCGATCGCACCCGGCGTTCGCCGAGCAGCATGCCGTTGGTGCCGACCACCATCGGCAGGCCCAGGGCCGATCCGTGCCGGATGAGCGTCTCCAGGTCTTTGCGCAGCAGCGGTTCGCCGCCGGTGAGAACCACCATCGTGCCGTGTCCCAGCGAGGCGACATCGTCGAGCAGCGCCCGCACCTGCGTCGTGCTCAATTCGTCGCCGTCGCCCCGGCGCAGGGTCTGCGCATCGAGATAGCAGTGCGCGCAGGCCAGGTTGCAGCGCCGCGTCAGGTTGATCGCGAGCAGCGACAGATCCGGCGCGGCGCCGGGCATGGAATCAGACATCACCGCGCGGGTCGCCCGGCTCGAGATGGAACACGCCGCGTGACTGCCACTCCTCCTTGACGGCGTGCACCGCGCTTTCATCGACCTCCGCCACTCCGTTGCGCCGGGCCCAGGCTTCGATTTCCCTGACGAGCATGCCGCGCACCGCGTCCGGCGCGCGCTCGATGCGCGCGCGGGCGTACGGCGACCAGGACAGGGAGGTCTCCACGGACCGGGCGCCGTTCTGGAACACCTCCAGCACCTTCTCCAGGAACCCGGCGTCGATCCGATGCAGATTGTTTTGCGAAGCGAGCGTTGCAACGGCGCGCTCGGTCAGCGTGCGGCAGAAGCCCTCAGGAACCGCCTGGAGCCGGGCCGTGGCTTCCGCAGTCCACTCTACCGCCGGACCGGGTGTCTCCTTCGCGGGGACGGGGGCGGGACCCGCCCTTCCGGAAAAGGGACACTTGCCCTTTGCCGATTTCACCGAAGCGGCACCGCCGTCGTTCACGGCCCTCTCTTCGGCCATGGCGGCACGCGCGATCGCGAGTCCGGCTTCGACCCGATCGAGGGTCACGCAATCGGCGCCCTGCTGCCGGGCAAGGTTTTCGATGCGCTGCCGGGTGGTATCGCGCATGAAGCCTTCGGGAACGCGCGCCAGGCGGGCGAGAGCGCCCGCCTCCCAATACAGCTTGCCCTGACCGGATGCCGGTGGGCCCTCGGGTGCCGCGGCGCGAGGCGCGGCGGCATCGGCGAGGAAACCGACCACATGCGCCGGCGCAACCACCGTCGCGCGCTCGCCGCGTGCTTTCTTCTCCGCCCGCAGCCGCAGATTTTCGCGCAGCGACGCGTCGCCGATCTCGTCGAGCCGCGCCAGCGCCGCCTCGGACCACTCCGGGGCGGCCGACCCC
>JBATEB010000122.1:0-16778 GCA_049663805.1 Burkholderiales bacterium
GCATACGGCGGGAGAGCCGGTAAACCGGGGACAGACCACGGTTTGTAAGCCTGAGATCGACCGAGGCGTTAAGGGGTTCTGAGGACTCGACACGCCAACCATGCCCCGCCGCGCCCGCCTTCGAATCGCCGGTGCCCCACTGCACATCATCCAGCGCGGGAATAACCGGGGCACCTGCTTCTTTGCCGAACAAGACTATGCCTGCTACCTGGCTCATCTGGGCGAGCTGGCCGCGCGCCATGCCTGCGCGATCCACGGCTACGTCCTCATGACCAACCACGTGCACCTGCTGCTCACGCCCGGGCAGCCGGATGGCGCGTTGCTGCTCATGAAGCATCTGGGGCAGCGCTACGTGCAGTACGTCAATCGTGTCTACGAGCGCAGCGGCACGCTGTGGGAAGGGCGCTTCCGCTCGAGCATCGTACAGGCGGAAGCTTACCTGCTGCGCTGCCAGCGCTACGTCGAGCTCAATCCGGTCCGCGCCGGGATGGTCGATTCTCCGGCCGCCTATCGCTGGTCGAGTTTCGCCGCGAACGCCCTGGGTGGTCGCGACATTCTGATTACGCCGCACCCGGTATTTCTCGCGCTCGGTTTAGACGACTCGAGCCGAAGAGCTGCGTATCTCGAATTACTCCGCAGTGAGATCGAAATCTGCGAGCTGGAGGAAATCCGCGTATCGACCAACGCGGGCTATGCGCTGGGGAGCGAACGATTCAGGAAGGAGATTGCGGTCGCACTCGGCCGCCGCGCTGGACCGGGGAAATCGGGGCGGCCGGTCGAGATGTCCAGGCGGCAAACCGGCGGGGACGAAGCGCTGTTCTAGTCAGGTGCCTGTCGCGGGAGAAACCGTGGTCTGTCCCCGGTTTACTTCTCCTCCGGCACCGGCGGCAGCGTCCGCAGGTAGGCGATCAGCGCGTTGAGGTCCGGAGCGGTGAGTTGGCTGGTGGTGTTGCGGATCACTTCGCCCATCGACTCGGCGGGGACGTCGCCGTCGGAGTAGATCCCCGTGGTCAGGAAATCCTTCAGCTCGCCGTCGCTCGATTTCTTGAGCCGCGTGGGAGTGAGGTTCGGGACCTTCTTGCCGTCGGGTCCCTTGTCGCCGCCGAGGAAGCGGCTCGTCTTCGGTCCGCCGAGGAAGTTTCTCGGCGTGTGGCACTCGCCGCAGTGGCCCAGGGCCTGCACCAGGTACGCGCCGCGGTTGACGAGCTCCGACACGCCCGGGAAATGGGTGAAGGCGCCCGGCGTGAAGTAGAACCACTTCCAGACCGTGACGAGCCAGCGCCAGCCGAAGATGAACCACAGGTCGTGCTCGCGATTCGCCTTCGCGCTCGGCGGCAGGGCGCGCAGGTACGCCCACAGGTCGCGCGCGTCGGCATCGGCGATCCTGGTGAAAGAGGGATAGGGAAATGCGGGGAAGAGGTTCGCCCCGTCGGGCCGGACGCCCTCGCGCAGCGCGCGCATGAAATCGGCCTCGCTCCAGCGACCGATCCCGGCTTCGGAATGCGGCGTGATGTTCGGGCCGTAGAAGGTTCCGAAGGGCGTCTTGAGCGCGCGGCCGCCCGCGAACGCGACGGCCTTGTCTTTCTCCTCGGTGTGGCAGCCGACGCAGCCCGCGGCCTTGGCAAGGTATTCGCCGCGTTTGGCGTCGCCCTGCGCCCAGGCGTTGCCCGTCAGGACGCACGCGACCAGGGCCGCCGGTGCCCAGCGGTGTGCGCGGGTAGCGAAGCGGGCGGGTGCGATCACGCGCTCAAGCATAACCCACCTTCCAAAAAACGAAAGCCCCGCAGGGGCGGGGCTTTTCGCGTGAGGCTGTCGACTACTTCTTCTCGCGGAAATCGTTGTGGCAGCCGCCGCAGGTCTTGCCCACCGCGCCGATCGCCGCTTTCATGGCGCCCTCGTCGCCTCCCTGGCTCGCCTTGACCAGCGCCGCGACCGCCTGCTTTTCGCGGTCGGCCGCCGCCGCGAACTTGGCGTTGTCCGAGTACACCGCGGGCAGGGCGGCGCTCTTCAGGTCCTTGGTGCTTTCGGCGAAACCGTCCCAGGGCATCCTGCTGAGGGCGTTCAGCAGGGAGGCGTTGTACGCGACCACGTCCGCCTTGAAGGGAGCCTTGCCCTGGGCCATCGCGGCCATCGGGCCGAAGTACTTCGACTGCAGGGTCATCGCCGCCTGGCGCTGCTTGACCAGCTGCTCGGGCTTGGCTTGCGAGAATGCGGTCAGGGTATATCCCGAACCGAGCGCCAGGGCGAGCCCGGCCAGTAGAAGCCTCTTGTTCATTCAATGTCTCCTCGAAAGGGTTGGCAAGCGAACGTCATTGTAGCGGCATCCGCCGCATGGGTGGCATAACAGTTTCGGGCGCGGGTTTATTCCAGCCGGCCCCGGCCGCACCCTCCCCGCGGGATTCCCTAGATCACGGCCTCCTGCTTCTTGTCCTTGATCGGCTTGACGAGGTCCTCGCGCCGGATCCCCAGCCAGCGCACCAGCGGCGCCATGACCAGCACCGACGAGTAGATGCCGAACAGGATCCCGATGGTGAGCGCGAGCGCGAAGTAGTGCAGGGCGGGCCCCCCGAACACCAGCATCGAGGTCACCATGGTCTGGGTGCAGCCGTGGGTGATGATGGTGCGCGACATCGTCCGCGTGATGGCGTTGTCGATGATCTCGGTGACGCCCGCTTTCCTCATCTTCCGGAAGTTTTCCCGGATCCGGTCGGCGATCACGACGGATTCGTTGACCGAGTAGCCGAGCACCGCGAGCACCGCCGCGAGCACCGGCAGCGAGAACTCCCACTGGAACAGGGCGAAGCAGCCCAGGATGATCACCACGTCGTGCAGGTTGGCGAGGATCGCGGCGACGCCGAATTTCCACTCGAAGCGCAGCGCCAGGTAGCCGACGATGCCGAGCGAGGTGATGAGCAGCGCGAGCGCCCCGTTCTCGGCGAGCTCGCGCCCGACCTGGGGCCCGACGAACTCCACCCGCCGCAGCGTCGCGGTCCCATCGTCCGCGGTCAGTCCCTGCATGACGGCCTTGGAGAGGTCGGCGCTGTTCTGCCCCGGCTTGAGCGGCATGCGGATCAGGATGTCGCGCGAGGAGCCGAAATTCTGCACCGAGTAGTCGTTGTAGCCCCTGGAGTCGAGCGCCTTGCGGACCTTGTCGACTTCAGCCGCGTGCCGGTAGTTGACCTCCATCACGGTGCCGCCGGTGAACTCGATCGAGAAGTTCAGCCCCCTGGTCGCGAGGAAGAAAACCGCGAGCAGGAAGGTGACGAGCGACACCACGTTGAACGCCAGCGCGTGGCGCATGAACGGGATGTCGCGGCGGATCTTGAAGAATTCCATCGGTCTACTTCCAGGCGGTGTTGCCGATCGCCACGCGCTCGAGCTTCCGGCGCGAGCCGTAGGCGAGGTTGACCATGCTGCGGCTGATCACCACGGACGAGAAGATCGAGGTGAGGATGCCCAGGCAGTGCACCACCGCGAAGCCGCGCACCGGCCCGGAACCGAAGATGAGGAGCGCCAGTCCCGCGATCAGGGTGGTGACGTTGGAGTCGAGGATGGTGCCGAAGGCGCGCTCGTAGCCGGCATGGATCGCCGCCTGCGGGGTGGAACCGCCGCGCAGCTCCTCGCGGATGCGTTCGTTGATCAGCACGTTGGCGTCGATCGCCATGCCGAGCGTGAGCGCGATCGCCGCGATGCCGGGCAGGGTCAGCGTCGCCTGGAGCATCGACAGCAGCGCCACCAGCAGCAGCAGGTTCGAGCACAGCGCCAGCGTGGAGAACACGCCGAACACGGAGTAGTACACCATGATGAAGAGCGACAGCGCGGCGAAGCCGTAGATCGTCGAATCGAAGCCCTTTTTGATGTTGTCGGCGCCCAGCGACGGGCCGACGGTGCGCTCCTCGACGATCTCCATGGGCGCGGCAAGCGCCCCCGCGCGCAGCAGCAGCGCCACGTCGTTCGCTTCCACGGTCGTCATCCTGCCGCTGATCTGGACGCGCCCGCCGCCGATCTCGGAGCGGATCACCGGCGCGGTGACGACCTCGCCCTTGCCCTTCTCGATCAGCAGGATCGCCATGCGCTTGCCGACGTTGTCGCGCGTGTAGTCCTTGAACACGCGTGCGCCGGTCGCATCGAGGGTAAGGTGGACCGCCGGCTCCTGGGTCTGGTTGTCGAAGCCCGGCTGGGCGTCGGTCAGGCGGTCGCCGGTGAGCACCACTTGCTTCCTGACCAGCAGCGGCTGCCCGTCACGCTCGACGTAGAACTCGTCGCCGAAGGGAACCTGCCCGGCCTGCGCCGCGGCGAGCGCCGCCGCGTTCATGTTGTCGTGGTCGACCATGCGGATCTCGAGCGTCGCCGTGCGGCCGAGAATTTCCTTGGCCTTGGCGGTGTCCTGAACGCCGGGAAGCTGCACCACCACGCGGTCCGCGCCCTGTTGCTGGATCACCGGCTCGGCGACGCCGAGCTCGTTGATGCGGTTGTGCAGGGTCTGGATGTTCTGCTTGAGCGCGAGCTCCTGGGTTCGTTTGGCCGCCTCGGGACGGATCGAGGCGAGCAGGCGCAGCTCGTCGCCTTCGATCGCGTCGGCGAGCAGCAGGTCGGGAATCTGGTCGGCGATGACGGCACGCGCCTTGTCGCGCGTCTCGGCGTCGCGGAAGCGGATCACGATGCCGCTCCCCTCGCGGGCGATTCCGGCATGGCGCACGCTCTTGTCGCGCAGCTGCGAGCGGATGTCCCCGGTCAGGCTCTCGACGCGCTTGGCGAGCGCCGCGCGCATGTCCACCTGGAGCAGGAAATGCACCCCGCCCCGCAGGTCCAGCCCGAGGTACATCGGCAGCGCGTTGATCGCGGAGAGCCATCGGGGGGAGTTCGGCAGCAGGTTGAGCGCCACCGTATAGGAGGCGGCGGCGGGATCCGGATTGAGCGCCTGGTCGATGAGGTCCTTCGCCTTCAGCTGGGTGTCGGTGTCGGCGAGCCGCACCTTGATTCCGGCGGGATCGAGGAACACGCCGGTCGGCTGGATACCGGCCTTGCCGAGCGTCTCCTCGACGCGCCGCATCGCGGCGGTGTCGACCTTGAGCGTTGCCCGGGCCGGCGAGACCTGGACCGCGGGCGCCTCGCCGAAGAAATTCGGCAGGGTGTAGAGCAGTCCGAGCACCAGCGCCACCGCGACGGTGATGTAGATCCAGAGGGGGTAGCGATTCACCTGCTTTGCGCCTGGAGGTTCGGACCGCTAGAGCGACTTGATCGTGCCCTTGGGCAGCAGCGTCTGGACCGCTCCCCGCTGCACCTGTATTTCGGTGTTGGGCGCGATCTCGAGCGAGAGGTAGACGTCGCCGATCCTGGTGATCTTCCCCAGCACGCCGCCCGCGGCGACCACCTCGTCGCCCTTCTGCAGCGCCTCGGTCATCTGCTTGTGCTCCTTCGCCCGCTTCATCTGCGGGCGGATCATCAGGAAATACAGCAGGACGAACATGCCGACGATGATGAACAACTGTTCGTAGCCGGGGCCGGAAGCGGCGGCGCCTTGCGCGAAAGCGGGAGAGATCAACACAGGGGTCTCCAATGCGGTTTTGCGGCGAAACGGCGGAGTATACCATCGGCGAGCGGGCTTTCAGCCCGATTCGCGCAGCCTGCGTCGATCCTCGCGGAAAGCGGCGACGCGCTCGGGCAGGGCGTTGCGCGCGATCGCCTCGCGCAGCTCCGCCATCAGCGCCTGGTAGTAGTGCAGGTTGTGCAGGGTATTGAGCCGCGCGCCCAGGATCTCGTTCACTTTTTGCAGGTGATGGAGGTAACTTCGCGAAAAATGGGCGCAGGCGTAGCAGGGGCAGCTCGCGTCCAGGGGGCGAGTATCCTCCCGGTAGCGGGCGTTGCGAATCTTGACATCGCCGTAGCGGGTGAACAGCCACCCGTTGCGAGCGTTCCGGGTGGGCAGCACGCAGTCGAACAGGTCGATCCCCGCGCCGACCGCCTCGACGATGTCCTCGGGCGTGCCCACGCCCATCAGGTAGCGCGGCCTGTCGGCGGGGAGCCGGCCGGCGGTGTGGGCGACGATGCGGCGCATGTCGCGCTTGGATTCGCCCACCGACAGCCCGCCGATGGCGTAGCCGTCGAAACCGACGGCCGCGAGCCCCGCGAGGGATGCGTCGCGCAGCGCCTCGAACATTCCGCCCTGGACGATGCCGAAAAGCGCGTTCGGATTGCCTTCGTGGGCGCGCCTGGAGCGCTCCGCCCACCGCAACGACAGCCGCATCGACCGTTCCGTTTCGTCCTCGCTCGCCGGGTAGGGGGTGCACTCGTCGAACACCATCGCGATGTCCGCGCCGAGCACCCGCTGGATGCGCATCGATTCCTCCGGGGTGAGCAGCAACCTGTCGCCGTTGACGGGGGAGGCGAAGCGCACGCCTTCCTCGCTTATCTTTCGCAGCTCGCCCAGGCTGAACACCTGGTAGCCGCCCGAGTCGGTCAGCATGGGGCCGTTCCAGCCGATGAAGCGGTGCAAGCCGCCGTGCGCGGCGATCACCTCGAGCCCGGGACGCAGCCACAGGTGGAAGGTGTTGCCGAGGACGATGCGGGTGCCGTTCGCTTCGAGCTCCGCGGGGCTCATCGCCTTGACCGCGCCGTAGGTGCCCACCGGCATGAACACCGGCGTGTCGACTTCGCCGTGCGCGAGCGAGAGCGTGCCCGCGCGCGCCGCGCCGTCGGTGGCGTGGACGGTGAAATTCACGAACGGAGAACTCAGGGGTTCAAGACCAGGTTGAATTCTTGCCCTCTCCCTCCGGAGAAGGCAGGGTTAGGGACGATCAGTTGCTCACGACCCTTTTGGGCGCTTTGACTTGCGCCTTCTTCTCTGCACGAGAGGGTTATCCGGACGGGCGGCCCGCCCAAGAATTTCCAGCATTTCTTCGTTGAGCGAACGGCGATGCCCTTTTGCCAAGAGCAAGAGCCGGAGCAGGATTTCGTCGTCGCTTTCCACCAGGATGTCCATGATGCTGCCCAAGGTTCACCACACTGCCTTCGGATAGTACTTCCGGATGGTTCGATCTGTCGTTACAAGGAACGTCCCATCGAGGGCGGCTTGCGCCACGATCAGGCGGTCGAAAACGTCGCGTGTCCAGCCAAGGTCCAGAGCCTGTTCGGCGACTGCCTCGAGCGACCTGTTCTGGATCGCGAGCCCTACACGCCGCTTCAGTTCCGCGACAACCGCCTGCGGTGTCACCGCAAGACGGCCGACCTCGCGCAGATATTCGAGTTCGAGCAGGACAATCGGACTGGCGAGCATCGGCTCGCGGTTGATCACGGTTGCCGCGCGCTTGCTGATACGCCCGGTCTCGCCCGCGTAGAGCCACAGCGCAACGTGCGTATCGAGATAGACGCTCATTTGAGGCGTTTGTCCCACTTCTTTCGCCATTTCTTCTCGTCGAAAGTCTTGATCTGAGGCAGGCGGCTGGGATCGCCGACGATGACGCCGGGCCGTTTTACGAGGTTGGCGAGCTTATCGCGCGGTTCTACGGGAACGATGCGTACTTTCCGTCCACGCAACTCGACCTCTACCGGCACTCCCTTGTCGATGACATCGTCGATCACCCGGTACAGGTCGGCCCTGAGCTTGGTTGCGGAAATGGTCATGAAAATCTCCGATGCAGCGGGGGATTCTAGCCTGACCCGAATACGTACGCAATAGTGAAGAAAGGCGTACGTAGGATCACGCGTGCCGGTCGAGCAGCATCGCGTCGCCGTACGAGTAAAAACGGTAGCGCTGCTCGATCGCGTGGCGGTAGGCGCTGCGGACCGTTTCCGTGCCGGCGAACGCCGATACGAGCACGAGCAGCGTCGACCTCGGCAGGTGGAAGTTGGTGACGAGGCGATCGACGACGCGGAACTCGAAGCCCGGCGTGATGAAGAGATCGGTCTCCGCGGCCTCGGCGACGGGGATGCCGTGCCGGGCGGCGGACGCCTCGAGGCTGCGCACGCTCGTCGTTCCCACCGCGACCACGTTGCCGCCGCGATCCCGCGTGCGCGCGAGCGCCGCGACGGTTGCCGCCGGAATCTCGTAACGCTCGCCGTGCATGCGGTGCTCGGCGAGATTCTTCACGCGCACCGGCTGGAACGTTCCCGCGCCGACGTGCAAAGTCACGTACGCGAACTCGACGCCGCGCCGTGCGAGCGCCGCCAGCAGAGGCTCGTCGAAGTGCAGCCCCGCGGTCGGCGCCGCGACCGCGCCGGGACGCCGCGCGTATACCGTCTGGTAGCGGCGCTCGTCCTCCGGTTGCGGCGCGTGGGCGATGTAAGGCGGAAGCGGGACGCTGCCGTGGCGCTCGAGCTGCTCGAGCACCGTGGGCCCTTGCGGAAAACGCAGGTGGTAGAACTCGCCCACGCGACCGAGCACGCGTACCCGCAGTCCTCCGTCGAGCTCGAGCGTGCTCCCGGGCTTCGCCGGCCGGCCCGCGTGGATCTGCGCGAGCGCTTCGTCCGGCGAAAGCACGCGCTCGATCAGCACTTCGATGCGACCCCCGGTTTCCTTCTTCCCGAAGAGCCGCGCCTTGATCACCCGGGTATCGTTGAACACCAGCAGATCGCCGGGGGACAGGAGCTGCGGCAGATCGGAAAAGTGCCGGTCGGCGAGCGCGCCGCCGGTGACGCACAGCAGGCGGCTCGCCGAGCGCGCCTCGCCCGGGTGCTGCGCGATCAGCTCCGGGGGCAGGGCGTAGTCGAAGTCGTCGATGGAAAGGCCCATGGCGCGCCCGCCATGATGCACGCACGGCCCGGCGCGGGCCAGCGGGAACGCAGCTTCAAAGCAGTCCCTGCCATTTGATCTGGATCAAGCGGGGGCCAGATTCTTCCTAGGCAAGGGGAGCGCTCTCCCCCTAAACTGGTCGATCCGCCACGCGACGCCGCGGTTCCGTCACGAATGAAAGTCCTGCTCGTCTATCCCCGCAGCCCCGACACCTTCTGGAGCTTCAAGCACGTGCTGCCCTTCGTCGCCAAGCGCGCGGCGTTTCCGCCGCTCGGTCTGCTCACCGTGGCCGCGATGCTGCCCCCCGAGTGGGAACTGAAGCTGGTGGATACCAACGTCGAGATCCTCGCGGACCGGGATATCGCCTGGGCCGACTGGGTGATGCTCTCGGGCATGATCGTTCACAGGGAGTCGGCGCGCGAGATCGCGTCGCGCTGCGCCGCGCTCGGTCGTCCCGTGATCGCCGGCGGGCCGCTCTTCACGACCGGCCACCGGGACTTTCCCGGGATTCCGCACTTCGTGCTCGGCGAAGCCGAAGACCTGGTCGGGGAGCTGGTCGCCGACATGCGCGGCGGCACGGTGAAGCCGGTGTATCGGGCGGCCGCCTTTCCCGATGTGAGCAGGACGCCCGTGCCGCGCTGGGACCTGCTCGAGCTGCGCCACTACGTGACCATGCCGGTGCAGTTCTCGCGCGGCTGCCCGTTCGACTGCGAATTCTGCGACATCGTGGTGATGAACGGCCGCGTGCCGCGCACCAAGGCGCCGCGGCAGGTCATCGCCGAGCTGGAGGCGCTGCGGCGCGCCGGCTGGCGCGACATGGTGTTCATCGTCGACGACAACTTCATCGGCAACAAGAAGCGCGTGAGGGAGCTGCTCGCGGCGCTGGTCGACTGGCGCGAGCGCACCGGGCCGGCGATGGGCTTTCTCACCGAGGCCTCGGTCAATCTCGCCGACGAGGACGAGCTGCTCGAGCTGATGGTGCGCTCGGGCTTCAAGAAAGTGTTCGTCGGGCTGGAGACGCCGGTCCCGGAGAGCCTGGAAGAATGCCGCAAGGTGCAGAACCGGAAACGCGATCTCGTCGAAGCCGTCAAGGCGATCCAGGGGGCGGGGCTGGAAGTGATGGGCGGCTTCATCATCGGCTTCGACAGCGACCCGCTCGATGTCTTCCGCCGCCAGTTCGAGTTCATCCAGCGCTCGGGCGTGGTCACGGCGATGGTGGGCCTGCTCACCGCGCTGCCGCAGACCCGGCTCTACGCGCGCCTGGCACGCGAGGGGCGGATTCTCGCCGACAGCCTCGGCGACAATACCGCCGCGGTGCTCAACTTCGTTCCGCGCCTGGATCGCGGGCATCTGTTCGCCGAGTATCGCGAATTGATGCGCTCGCTGTACGCGCCTGAGAACTACTACCGGCGCGTGCGCGCCTTCCTGGCGGCGTGGCATCCGCGCGGACCGAGCTTGCGGCTCGGCGGGCACGAAGTGCGCGCCTTCCTGCGCTCGCTGTGGGCGCTCGGCCTCAAGCGGCGCGGGCGGCTCGCGTTCTGGCGATTGTTCTGGGCCACGCTGCTCGCCCGGCCGCGCAAGTTCCGCACGGCGATGGAGCTCGCCGTCATCGGCCTTCACTTTCGCATCGTGGCCGATCGCCTTTGAAGCGCGGCGCCGAGCGCCGTGAGCAGGTCGCGTGGCCGGGGCGGCGTCGTGACCAGAGTGGAGAGGTCGAGGGCGTCAAGGCGGTTTTTCAGCAGCAGCCCGAGCTCGGTGTCGCCTTCGATCACCAGGCGGCGCGCGAAAAACAAGGTGTCGGGATCGGTCCGGCGGCGGGCAAGCTGGATGAAATCCCACAGGCCGGCGCTGATCGTGACCGCGGGCGGGCCCGCCCGGCGAGCCGCGACGAACCCGGTTCCGGCCACCTCGAATTCGAAAATGAGTCCGGCATCGCTGGCGCGCAGGGCGATGACTTTCCCCCGCAGGGGCTCCAGGTCCGGGGGCAGCCCGTTGCCGAAGGCGAGATTCAGTCCTGCGGCAAGCAGCAGCGACCCGGGAAACGCCGGCAGCCTCGAGGCCAACGGAGCGAGTCGTCGGATCACCGACTCGGCGCGTCTCGTCGCGCGGTCCTCGTCCGGAAAGGCGGGCTGCACTCGAGATCCTAGGCGCGTGCGCGCGCCATCCCGGGACGGCCGTGCCAGAAACCGTCGCAGGGTGCGCCGGGCAGCAGTGCAGCGATCGCCGATGCCGCCTCGCCGGCGGGCGACCCGTCGAGCGCCTCGCGCACCCGCCCCAGGATTTCGATGCTTCCCGAGGCCTGGGGACTGACGCGCGCAACCGTCACGCCCAGCGCGCGCATCGCCGGGATCTCGGACACGAGATTGCAGACCGCATGCGACTGGGCCTGGATTCCGTTCAGCACGAGAAAGTCGACGCCATCGCGGGTCGCGAGCGCCAGCCCGTCCGGGTAGCCGCGGCAGGCGATGCCGCAAGTGTCCTTCTCCAGGCCCAGCCGGCGCGCGGTGAAGCAGCGCGCCGAAAACGCAAGCGGCATGCGTCCCAGCATGAATACCTCCGTTTCCACTTTGGTTTTCTGCTCATTGAGGATGGACGCGAGATTCGCGCCCGGGAGCTCGATCGGCGCGACCCAGCGGCGCGCTCCCAGCCGGGCGAACAGGCCGAGCGTCGCCCCGCTGTATACGTTGAGATGCGGACCGGCGACGAAGGGCAAATTTCGTCCGGAAAGCGCCGAAACCGCACCCATGTCGTTCGCCTCGACGAGATAGCGGCCGTTGCCGGCGATCTTCTCCAATTCCCTCAGGTCCGCGTCGCTTTCCATGAGCGCCAGGGTCGACAGCACCACTTCCTTTCCCGCGGAGACGAGCGCCGCGGCCAGATCGAGCCAGTCGTCGCGCCGCAGCTCGCGGCGCCGGGAGCACACGACCTCGCCCAGATAGACGATGTCCACCGGGGCGGCCGCGATCCGCTCGTAGAAATCGAAGACGTCGCGGCGCGGCCAGGCGTAGAGGAGCGGACCGAGCGCGAGCTTCATCGCCCTCACCTCCAGTGGCGGTTGTAGGCGCCGAGGGTGTGCTGCTGCCCTTCGGCGAGCGCGCCCAGGCGCCGCATCCAGTCCGCGCGGGCCGCGAAGCGCGCCGGATCCTCGAGACAGGCGTCGATCGCCGCCCGCCACACGCGCGTCACCTCGGTGACATAGGCGGGGCTCCTTTGCCGGCCTTCGATCTTGATTCCCGCGACGCCCAGCCGCACCAGATCGGGAAGCAGGTCCAGGGTATTCAGGCTCGCCGGTTCCTCGATCGCATAGTAGGTGTCGCCGTCCACCCGGTAGCGCCCCTTGCAGATCGTCGGATAGGCGGCTTTCTCGCCGTCGGCGTAGCGGTCGATCAGCACGCCGTTCAGGCGCGATTCGAGGCCGGCCGTCGTCGGCAGCCACTGCACCGCCCACGCGGGCGAGCAGGCGCCGGCGGTATTCGGCGACTGGCCGGTCGCGTAAGAGGACAGCGCGCAGCGGCCCTCGACCATGACGCACAGGCTGCCGAAGCCGAATACCTCGATCTCCGTCTCGGCGCGTCGCAACAGCTTCGCCACTTGATCGAGCGTCAGGACGCGCGGCAGCACGGCGCGCCGCACGCCGAAGCGGCAGCGATAGAAATTGATCGCCTCCCAGGTCGTGGCCGAGCCCTGCACCGAAAGATGCAGGCCCAGGTGGGGATGAGTCGCGGCGGCGTACTCCATGAGCCCGGCGTCGGCGACGATGACGGCGTCGGCTCCCGAAGCGGCGGCGCGGTCGATCGCCGCGCACCAGCGCGGGAACGAATCCGCCTGCGCATAGGTGTTGATCGCGACGAAGACACGCACGCCGCGCGCGCGGGCGTAGCGCATGCCCTGCTCGAGCTCGGCGGCGGTGAAGTTCAGTCCCGCGAAATTGCGCGCGTTGGTGTCGTCCCGATAGCCGGAGTAGACGCAGTCGGCCCCCGCGTCGACCGCAGCCCTGAGGGCCGCAAGGCTGCCCGCCGGACAGACGAGTTCCGGGCCCCGGCGGCGACCCCTGCCGTCAGGCGCGCTCAATCGGTATCGCCTCGAAAACGCCGCATGTTTCCTGTTTCTCGAATCCCACGGGCCCCGCGTGACGGAGGCTCGATGGGCGGACGCACGATTGCCCCTTTTAGACGATGGCCGTTTCGGCGTCTTGATATAAGTCAATCCCGGTGCATCGCACTGCCCGCCGAAGGGCGCCGCTATAATGCCGTTGCTACCGCGCAGCACCCGGCCGGGATGGCGGAACTGGTAGACGCAGCGGACTCAAAATCCGCCGGTGGCGACACCATGTGGGTTCGATTCCCTCTCCCGGCACCAGCGCAGACACCCGGCGCGTCAAACTCATGTCCACAGAACCGCGCCTCAATCACTTCCTCGCCCTCGGGCCCCACGGGTTCCACCGCGTCGCCTATACCGAGTGGGGCAATCCGGAGGGGCTGCACCTGGTGGTTTGCGTTCACGGACTCACGCGCAACAGCCGCGATTTCGACGAGCTCGCGGCGAGCCTGGCCGAGGGCGGCTGCCGCGTCGCGTGCATGGACGTCGTCGGCCGCGGCGACAGCGACTGGCTGGCGAACAAGCAGGACTACGGCTTTTCGCAATATGTTTCCGACGCGGCGGCGCTGCTCGCGCGGCTCACCGCCCCTCCCAAGCGCGTGTCCCTGCTGCGCCGTCTCCAGGGAGCGAGCGAAGGACCGAGAATCGACTGGGTCGGAACCTCGATGGGCGGCCTGGTCGGGATGATGCTCGCGGCCAAGGCCGATTCGCCGATCCGCCGCCTGGTGCTGAACGACGTCGGGCCCCTGGTTCCCTGGTCCGCGCTCGCCCGCCTGAAGCTCGCTTCGATGGGCGCGGGAATGCGGTTCGCGAGCCTGGAGGACGTCGAGCGCCATCTGCGCGAGAGCTGCGCCTCGTTCGGGCCGCTCGATGCGGGCCGGTGGCGCCGCGTCGCCGAGCACGGGTCGCGGCGCGGACGCGACGGCGCATACACGCTCGCCTGCGATCCGGCGATCGTCAACACCCTGCGCCGCGGCGGGGACGGCGGGCTGGAGATCGGCAGGGATTTTCTCCTCGGCATCGACCTCTGGCCGGTCTGGGACGCGGTCGCGTGTCCGACCCTGGTGCTGCGGGGCAAGGAATCCGATCTGCTGCTCGCCTCCACGGTCAGGCGCATGCAGATCGGCGGGCCGCGCGTCGAGCTCGTGGAATTTCCGGGAGTGGGGCACGCGCCGTGGCTGATGAGCGAGGAGCAGATCGCTCCGGTTCGCGATTTCATCCTCGCGCCCGAGCCCCGGGACGCGGGAAAATGAAGGTCTGCGTCGCCGGCGCCGGAGCGATAGGGGGATGGGTGGCCGCCTGGCTTGCGCGCGCCGGGCACGAGGTGTCGCTCGTCGCCCGCGGCGTTCATCTCGAGGCGATCCGCGCGAACGGGCTCACGCTGCTGGAGCGGGGAAAGCGCGAGGCTTTCCGGCTGCCGGCTTCGGAGCATCCCGCCGACTTCGGAGCTCAGGACGCGGTTTTCCTATGCCTCAAGACCTACTCGATCGCCGCGATGCTCCCGCGGCTGGAGGCGCTGCTGGCTCCGGAAACGATGGTGATCCCGGCGATCAACGGCCTGCCCTGGTGGTATTTCCACAAGGAAGGAGGACGTTTCGACGGCCGCACGATCGACTGTCTCGACCCGGGCGGCGCGATGCTTTCGGCGCTCGAACCGAAACAGATCGTCGGGTGTGTCGTCCACGCGGCTGCGCAGGTCGCGGAGCCCGGCGTGGTGAGCCACACCGCAGGGAGGATTTTCATTCTGGGCGAACCCGATCGCACGCGATCGGCGCGCGTGGAGCGGCTCGCCGCGGCGATGAACGCCGCGGGCTTCGAGGCGAAGGTCGCCGCCGACATCCGCGTCGAGATCTGGACCAAGCTGATCGGCAACCTCTCCTACAACCCGGTGGCGGCGCTCGCGCTCGCGCACATGGACGACATCCACGGCAACGAGGCGCTGCTCGCGCTGATCCGCACCCTGATGGAGGAGGGGATGCGCGTCGCCGCGGCCTACGGCGTGCGCGTGCCGATGACGCTCGACGAACGTATCGGCATCGCGAAAAAACTCGCCGGCGCGAAGATCTCGATGCACCAGGACATCGAGCGGCGCCGTCCGCTCGAGACCGAGGCGATCGTCGGGGCGGTCGTCGAGCTCGCCCGCAGGGCGGGGATCGCGACGCCGATGATCGACGCCGTGTACGCGCTCATCGCCGAGCGCGCGCGGCATCTTGACCGTTGAGCTAGCCCGCCGGCTGCGCCTGCAGCCCGCCCTTGGGCGGGGCGAACCGCTGGTGGCGGATGGCGCCGAAGATCGTCAGGGCCAGCACCAGCGCGGCGGTGGCTGCCGACACCTTGTCGTCGGGGTGGAACAACGCCACGAAGGCCGCCAGCATGAGCACCGCTCGCAGCAGGAGGTCTCCGGCCGTGTTCTCGACGAACCGCCCGAACATCGCCAGGGCGGTCCCGCAGGTGCCGATCGCGACGACCAGCGTGCTGGCGACCTGCGTCCAGCCGGGGTGCACCACCATTTCGGATCGCGAGAACAGGGCGAAGGTCATGAGCGTGATCGGCAGGCAGATCCTCAGCGCCTCCCACATGGTCCGCATGAACGAGGCCTCGGCGATGCGCGCGGATACGGCGGCGGTGAGCGAGGTCGGCGGCGACAGCTCGCCCCAGACCGACAGCAGGAAGACGAAGAAATGCGCGACCCAGGGGTTGACGCCGAGCTTGGTCAACGGACCCACGATGACGACCGCGCCGATGATGTAGGTGGCCGTCGGCGGCAGGCCCATGCCGACCAGCCATCCGAAAATGAAGGACATGCCGATCATGGCCATGATGTTCCACGAGCCGAGCTCGAGCAGCATGCCCCCCATGCGGTTGATGAATCCGGTGACCGTGAACAGCCCGATCATGATGCCCAGAGTCGCGAGCAGGAGCGTCAGATAGGAGGTCATGTCCGCGTGCGTCTCGATGGACAGGCGCACGTTGCCGAGAAAGGTCTCCTGCGCGACCGCCGGATCCTTCAGGACATACTTGAAATAAAGGAAGTTGACCAGCAGGAGCGCGAACAGGAAGGCCGCGGTATACAGCGCCGCGAGCAGCTCGCCCATGCCGATCCCGCCCATCATGGCCAGCAGAAACACGACCGCCAGGAAGAAGATCGAGGTCTTGATCTGCTCGTACGCCGATGCGCCGGGCGCCACGATCGGTTCGCGCGGCAACAGGCGCACGCAAATGAGATAGACGGCGAAGGCGAGCGATATGTAGTAGACGAACGCGAGCGCGAACCCGCGGGTCACCACGTCCCAGTAGGGCACGCCGAGGAACTCCGACATCAGGAACGCGCCCACCCCCATCATCGGCGGCATGAGCAGGCCGCCCATCGAAGCCGCGGTCTCCGTCGCGGCGGCGAAGACTGCCGGCACACCGTAGCGCTTCATCAGCGGAATGGTGATGCTGCCGACCACCACCGCATTGGCCGAGCCGCTGCCGCTCACCATGCCGATCGACAGCGACCCGAGCACCGCCGCCTGCGGCACCATCTGCCTCGATCTTCCGGCAAGCCGCTGCATGACGTGGATCATCGCGCTCTGAGCCCCGAACCCGTTTGCGACGGCGGCGAGCAGCAGGAAGGCCGCGATCAGCGTCAGCGCGATCTGGCCGTAGATGCCGTAGATCCCGTTCGACATCTCGACCGTGCTGGAGGTGACGATGCGATAGAAAGAGGTGCCCGGATGCCAGAAAAAGTCGAGCGGACTCAAATATCCGAAGATCGTGTAGAGCACGAGGATGAAATTGACCCAGAACAGCGTGGCATGGGCCAGCCGCGACAGCTCCATCACCAGCAGGAACATCAGCAGTCCGACGACGAAATCCTGCGTCGTATACGAACCCTGCCGGTAGATCGCGATGTCCTCGTATTCGTACAGGAAGTAGACGAAGGCATAGACGCAGATGCCGATGT
>JBATEB010000123.1:0-5669 GCA_049663805.1 Burkholderiales bacterium
ACCCTAGGTTGGTCGTTCAATTCGATTGCTGCACTGCAAACCGCACCAGTTCGGCCACGGAGGTCACGCCAATTTTCTTCATCATCTTGGCGCGATGGAATTCGACCGTCTTCATGCTGATGTCGAGCTCGGCAGCGATGATCTTGTTCGGCTTGCCTTCGATGACGTACTGAAACACCTCGCGCTCGCGCTCGGTCAGGGTTGCGAACCGGCCGGCCACGCTCGAGCGCCGCGAGCGTATCTGGCGGCGCTCCGCGTCCTTCTGGAACGCCTTCTCGATGATCGCAAGGACTTCCCGGTGGCTGAACGGCTTCAGGATGAAGTCGACCGCGCCGCCCTTGAGCGCGCTCACCGCGGCAGGCACGTCGCCGTGACCGGAGACGAAGACGATAGGAATCTCGATGTCCGTGCGGTTCAGGTATTCCTGCAGCTCGAGGCCGCTCATTCCGGGCAGCTTGAGATCCAGCACCAGGCAACCGGCGCTTCCGCCGCGATAGGAGTCGATGAACTCCGCCGCCGTCGCGAAAGTCTTCACGCTGATCCCGTTCGATTCCATGAGCCACCGCCACAGCGCGCGGATCGACTCGTCGTCATCGACCACATACGCGGTGGGGGAGAAGTCGGCGTGCACGTCGTTCATCGGCGCCCCCTCATTCGTGGCCGGGCAGCAGGCTGCGCACGCCATCCATGGATCCTCCCCGGAGGCGTGGTGGGCGGTACTGGGATCGAACCAGTGGCCCCTCCCGTGTGAGGGGAGTGCTCTACCGCTGAGCTAACCGCCCGTAGCCGCGAATATTAGCAAACCCCCGGTGCCGCCGGGCGGGAGCCATCGCGTAGAATGCGGCGTTTCCGGTGCCGCCATGGTCAGAACCCGTTTCGCCCCCAGCCCGACCGGCTACCTCCACCTCGGCGGGGCGCGCACCGCGCTCTACTCCTGGGCCTACGCCAGGGGGCATGGAGGGAAGTTCGTCCTGCGAATCGAAGATACCGACCTCGAGCGCTCCACCGAAGAGTCGGTCAAGGCGATCCTCGATTCGATGCGCTGGCTGGGACTGGACTGGGACGAGGGCCCTTTCTTTCAAATGCAGCGGCTGGCGCGCTACCGGGAGGTGGCCGACCGGCTGGTCGCCAGGGGCCAGGCCTACCGCTGCTGGGCGACCCGGGAAGAGCTCGAGGCGATGCGCGAGGGCCAGCGCTCGCGCGGCGAAAAACCCCGCTACGACGGACGCTGGCGGCCCGAGCGCGCCCAAGCCGCCGGGCTCAAACCGCCGGCGGACCGGCCGCCGGTGATTCGTTTTCGCAACCCGGACGAGGGCGCCGTGGCGTTTCACGACCTGATCAAGGGCCCCGTGACGGTGTCCAATGCGGAGCTCGACGATCTGGTGCTGCTGCGCGCGGACGGCGTTCCGACCTACAACTTCGGCGTCGTCGTCGACGACCTCGAGATGCGGATCACGCACGTGATCCGCGGAGACGACCACCTCAACAACACGCCCAGGCAGGTGAACCTGTTCCGCGCCCTGAACGCGGAGCTGCCCTCGTTCGCCCACGTGCCGATGATCCTGGGCCCCGACGGGGAGCGCCTCTCCAAGCGGCACGGCGCGGTGAGCGTCATGCAATACTTCGAGGACGGGTACCTGCCCGAGGCGCTGGTCAACTATCTTGCGCGACTGGGCTGGTCGCACGGCGACCAGGAGCTATTTTCGACGGCGCAATTCGTGGAATGGTTCGACCTTGCCCACGTCAGCCGCTCGGCCGCGCAGTTCGATCCGGCCAAGCTGCGCTGGCTCAACCACCGGTATCTGAAGAGCCGGCCCGATGCGCAGCTCGGGACGCTGGTCGCGCCGCGCATCGAGCGCGACGGCGGCAGGCTGGACCGCGGACCTGAACTCGCGTCGGTGGTCGCGCTGCTCAAGGAGCGCTCCGAGACGCTCAACGCCCTGGCCGACGAGGCGATGATGTTCTATGGCGAGCCCGAGGCCGCGCGAACGCGGCTCGAGGCGGGCGCAGCGCGGGAGGCGCGGGCCGCGCTCGAGGCGCTCGCGGCCGGGTTTTCCGGGCTCGGCGACTGGAGCGCCGATTCGATCATGGGCGCGATCCACGCGGTGATGGAAGCGCACCAGCTCAAGCTCTCAAAGATCGCAATGCCCCTGCGGGTCATCGTCTTCGGTCGTCCGCAGACGCCCAACCTGGGGCCGGTACTGGCGCTGGCCGGGAAGAAACGCGTGCTCGGGCGGCTTCAGGAGCACCTGGCTGCGTGATAGAATTCGCCCCTTGCGTGGGGGTATAGCTCAGCTGGGAGAGCGCTTGCATGGCATGCAAGAGGTCAGCGGTTCGATCCCGCTTACCTCCACCAGACCGGCCTCCGGCCGTCGCAAAGTCCGTCGGGGTCCCCATCGTCTAGAGGCCTAGGACATCGCCCTTTCACGGCGGTAACACCGGTTCGAATCCGGTTGGGGACGCCAGTATAATCAATAAGTTATATAAGATAAATGGCCCACGCGCTCGCTTTGTGTCGCGGCCATGTCGTGAGAACATCCCGGAACCGCGGTGGATGTAGGCTTTGAGTAACCGTACAGAGTGGCTGGATCCCATCTCAGTGAATCAGCGAAAGTCCTCTTGGTTTTTCTAGCGGCTTTGAGGCCGTCACAGAGCTGCTTGTGACGGCTCCGGCAGGGGAGCGCGAGGGGAGAATCCCCTCGCGTTTTGCGAGGGGCTCTCCGGTGCGCCGGCGTCAGAGCAGTCCTCTTTCCGCAAAGCTCATGATGCGCGTTCCCGCGACGATGAAATGATCGAGAACCTGAACGTCGACCAGGGCAAGCGCCGACTTGAGGGAGCGCGTAAGAATCTCGTCGGCATGGCTCGGCTCTGCGACGCCCGAGGGGTGGTTATGCGCAAAGATGACGGCGGCGGCGTTCGCCCTCAGTGCGGCCTTCACGACTTCGCGGGGATAAACGCTCGTCTGCGTTAGTGTTCCCCGGAAAAGTTCCTCGAACGCAATCACGCGATGCTGCGCGTCGAGCTGCAGGCACACGAAAACCTCGTGAGGCAATCCCGCCAGCCGAAGCCTGAGCAGATCGCGCACGGCCCTCGGACTCGACAGGCAATCCCGGCCGCCCAAGTCCTCCGCGATCGCTCGCGCGGCAAGCTCGCACGCCGCGTGCAGCTTCAGCACTGCATCGGCCGCGTACGCGCCCGAAGCCTGCGCGCAAAAGAGCTTTCCGTTGTCGTGCCTCGTTTCGAAAAGTAGTGCGAAGAGCGATCCCGCCTGCTTGAGCAGCGTTTCGGCAGTCTGGCGCCGTCCGAGTATGACCGTGAGCAGTTCCACATCGCTTGCGTGAGTAACTTCCGTTCTGAGCAGCATTTCCGCCTCCTGTGGGCTGTGAAAAAACGGCTGCCCATGAGGAGTTCTCTTCGCCTTCCCCTTTAGGGGAACGGGAAGGGGAAAGCTGTTGAAGTTGAAACGCGTTTGAGCCGCCCGACTTCTGCGGCTCGCCTGCTGCCCACGATTTCGTCCCCTTCACTTACAGCTGAGGGGCGAAATCGGTTTTGGGCGGTGGGGATGCCGCGCGGGCGGCGCGTTTCGCTTTGGCCCTTGGCAAACCCAGGCGGGCCAAAAAGGGAATCAGCAACTGCGTGCCGGATCGCTTTTGCCGGCGCGCACGTTGCAAATGCGGGCTACGGAGACGAGGAAGCGAGGTTCGGTGCTAGGTTTCCAGGGGTTCGATCAGTTCCGGGCCGTTGAGGTCTGTGTTGTTGACGAGCAGCCGCACTTTGTAGTGCGTGAATTGCTCGGGTGGCATGCGGGCGTCGGCAATCGCCTTCACCTGATGCGCATCCGTGAGCTTGCGGTCAAGCCACGCGGCATGGACGTCTTGAGGCAGCACCACGGGCGTGCGATCGTGGATCTCGGCCAGGGTCCCTGCCGCGCTCGCCGTGAGGATCGCGCAGGAGCGGAGCGCTTCTCCCGTCTCCGGGTTTTTCCAGTAGGACATCAAGCCTGCGAAACAGATACCCCGCCCGTCCGCGTGGCGGATGAAGTGGGGCTGCTTCGCCCGCTTGATTTCGCCCGTCGCGGGATCGACGCGTTCGACCGCCTGCCACTCGTACCAGCCTTCCGCCGGGATCAGGCAGCGCGCCCGGCTCCAGGCGTCGCGCCACATCGGTTTCCCGGCGGCTTCCTCGACGCGCGCGTTGAAGCTCGTCTTCGGCGGCTTTGCCTCCTTCCACCAGTGGGGCACCAGGCCCCAGCGCCCGGCGGCGAGCTCGAGCCCTTCCGAGTTCGAAGGCCGGCGCAGGAACTGGACCGTGTCGGTGGGAAAGACGTTGAAGCGCCGCGGCAACAGCTTGAAGTTGTGCCGGCCGAGGTACCAATAGCGCTCGATCGTGGCTTCCTCGGGGCTGACGAACCTGCCGCACATAGATGAATTGTAGCGCGGGCCGGGGTGGCTGTATGCTTGTACAGTCATGTGTGTCGCTGTTCAATTCGTGGTGGAAGGAAAGACGCGGACCGCGCTCTCCGGAGTGCTGGGGACCCGCCTGCCGGTCCTGATGCGCAGCGGCCAGGTGAAGTGGGTCGAGTGGGGCGCACCGGCCAAGCAGCAAATCGCCAGTCCGGACTCCCCCGGCCACATCATGAAACTTCCGGTGGGCAACTGGGTGGACCTCACGGTGCTCCGGAGCGGCGACTGGGTACGGTACCGACCGCGCCCGGTGAGGATCGTGGCGATCGCTTTTGGGGTGTACCTCGACCCGCCCGCGAGCCCCGGTTTTCCGCTTGAGAGGTGGATTCCCTTACGACCGGGCGAATACCTGCAGGGCGCGGTCGCCAAGGTGTACGCGGAACAGCGCGTCTATGTGGTCACCGTGCTGCCGCCGGCCGAGTACGCGAGCGCGCAGCCCTGCTGGCCGAGGATCGTCAAAAGCGGCCTAGTCACAACGGTAGGGTGAACAAGGGACCGATCTTGCAACCCTCGGCACTGTGACAAATTCCTCTTTTTCGTCACGATGGATGTTTAAGAGCGGAATTTGAGTCGGGCATTATGCGTTTGTCATGCGTCGCGGTCTTCCCCGCGACGCGTCGCAAGGAAAGCATGAAGAAGAACCTTCTTGTCGCAGCCGGGGCCGTCGGAGCGTGCCTTGGCCTTCCCGCGACCGTGCACGCCGTGGGCTTCGCGCTCGAAGAGCAAAGCGTCAGCAATCTGGGATACGCGTTCGCGGGCGGCGCCGCGAACGCGGAGGATGCCAGCACGATCTTCTGGAATCCCGCCGGCATGACCCGCTTGCCGGGGCGGCAGGTCGTGATGGGGTTGAACGCGCTCTACGGGTCGGCCCGATTCGCGGATCAAGGCACCACATCACCCGCGGGGCCCGCGTTCCCGATCACGGGCGGAACCGGCGGCAACCCCGTGGGATTGAACTGGATCCCGAATCTCTATTTCGCGACCGACCTCGCTCCGGACGTCAAAGCCGGAATCGGCATCAACACGCCGTTCGGCCTGAAAACGAAATACCCGTCGGACTGGATAGGGCGGTATCAGGCAATCGACTCAATCCTTGAGTCGGTCAACATCAATCCGTCGATCGCCTGGAAGGTCCGCGACGGCGTGTCGCTCGGCGCGGGGCTGAACGTTCAATACTTCAACGCCACGGTGAGCAACGCGATCGAC
>JBATEB010000124.1:0-9665 GCA_049663805.1 Burkholderiales bacterium
GAATTCCTCGCGCTCGCGCCGAAGGTTCCGGTGAAGACCACGGTCGAGACCTTTCCGCTGGAGCAGGCGAACGAGGCGCTCGCGCGCCTGCGCGAAGGAAGGATCAGCGGCGCGGCGGTGCTGGTGATGGCGGAGACGCACGCAGCAGGGCGCTAGAATGGCGCCCATGTATCACGCCGATACGCGAAGCAGCGAGCGCCTCGTCGCGTGGTGGCTCCTCGCCTGCTGTGCGCTCGTCTTCGCGATGGGGGTGGTCGGCGGGATCACGCGGCTCACGCATTCCGGTCTTTCAATCGTCGAGTGGCAGCCGATCGTCGGCACGATCCCGCCCCTGAACGACGGTGATTGGCAGGAAACGTTTCAAAAGTACCAGCAGACGCCCGAGTTCAAGCAGGTCAACCCGGACATGAAGCTCGCCGGCTTCAAGCGCATCTTCTGGTGGGAATACTTCCACCGGCTGCTCGGCCGGCTGATCGGCGCGGCGTTCCTGCTGCCTTTCCTCTGGTTCGCGCTGCGCCGGCAGGTTCCGCGGGGCCTCGGCTGGAAACTCGCGGGCATCTTCACGCTCGGCGCGCTCCAGGGCGCGCTCGGCTGGTACATGGTGCGCTCGGGCCTCGTCGACGATCCGCGCGTGTCGCAGTACCGGCTCACCGCGCATCTGGGGCTGGCGCTCCTCATCTACGCCGCGATGCTGTGGATCGCGCTCGATTTGCTCTCTCGGCGAATGGTCTCCCCCCCGGGGCTGCGGCGCTTCTCGGCCGCGCTCGCGGTTCTGGTCTTCGTGATGTCGCTCTCGGGAGGTCTCGTCGCCGGAATTCGCGCGGGGCTCGCCTATAACACCTTCCCACTGATGGACGGTCACCTCGTGCCGCCTGAGATTTTCGCGGTCGAGCCCTGGTATCTCAATTTCTTTTCCAACATGGCGACGGTGCAGTTCGACCACCGGCTGCTCGCCTGGCTGCTCGCCTTCCTCGTGCCGTGGTTCTGGCTGCGGGTGCGGCGCGAAGCGGCGCCGCCGCGCGCGAGGCTCGGCGCGCACCTGCTGCTCGCCGTGCTCGCGCTCCAGATCGCGCTCGGCATCGCGACGGTCCTGAACGCCGCGCCGCTGCCCCTCGCCGCCGCGCACCAGGCGGGGGCGCTGCTGGTGCTCACCGCGGCGCTCTACGCCGCGCACGCCCTGCGTTGAAAAGAAACCGGGGACAGACCCCGTTTTTCGATCCGGCCTGAGTCTTGCGGGCCGCTCACCCCGACCCGCGATCCGCCGCGGCGGCCGTTACAATACGCGCTTTGCTCCCACGGCCCCCGAAGATGCCCGACAGCCCAGGATCGAACCTCTCCCGGCTTTCACGCCTGGACGAGCCGCAGGAGATCGACGCCAAAGTGGCCTGGGGCAGCGACATCGCCGCGCAGACGCTGCGCCGCCTCGGCATTCCCTACATCGCGCTCACCCCCGGCGCGAGCTACCGCGGCTTTCACGACAGCCTGGTCAATCACCTGGGCAATCACGCGCCCGAGATGCTCCTGTGCCTGCACGAAGAGCACGCGGTGGCGATCGCGCACGGCTATGCCAAGGCGACGGGGAGTCCCATGGCGGTGGCGCTGCACAGCAACGTCGGCCTGCTGCACGGCTCGATGGCGATCTTCAACGCCTGGTGCGACCGGCAGCCGATGCTGATCTTCGGCGCGACCGGCCCGGTCGACGCGGTGCTGCGCCGCCCCTGGATCGACTGGATCCACACCTCGCAGGACCAGGGCGGGCTGATCCGCAACTTCGTCAAATGGGACGATCAGCCGGGTTCGGTCGCCGCCTTGCCCGAATCGATTCTCAGGGCCTGGCAGCAGACGGCGACCGCGCCGCACGGCCCCGTATACGTGTGTCTCGACGCCGCGGTCCAGGAACAGGCCATCGCCGAGCCGGTGGCGATTCCCGAGCTCGAGCGCTTCGCCCCGCCTGCCCCCTCGCGTCCCGCGGCCGAGACGCTGCGCCGGGCCGCGGAGCTGCTCGCAAACGCCAAGCGCCCGGTCATCCTGTTCGGCCGCGGCCGACGCACCCAGGAAGACTGGGGCCGCCGGGTGGCGCTCGCCGAGCGGCTGGGCGCCGCGATGCTCTCGGATCTGAAATCGGGCTCGATGGTGCCCACCGATCATCCGCTGCACGTGGGAGAACCCTTCAACCAGGTCTCCAAGTCCGCAAAGGCCGCGTTAGGGGAAGCCGATGTCGTGCTCAGCCTCGGCTGGATCGACCTGGGAGGCCTGCTGCGCCAGGCCTATGGCCGCGGCAACCCGCCGGTGAAAGTGATCCACGCCGGGGACGACGTCTATCTGCACAACGGTTGGGGCAAGGAGCACATGGAGTTGCCGCCCATCGACCTGCATCTGCTGGGCGACGCCGATGCCGCGGTGGCCGACCTGCTCGCCGCGCTGCCCGAGCGGCGAGGCGGCGAGGCGGCGCCGGCGCGCCCCGCCAGCGGCAAAACCGTGGACGGCGCGGGCCCGATCAACCTTCACCAAGTGGCGTTCGCACTCGCACACGCGGTCGGCGAGCAGCCGGTGACTTTCGCCAGTCTTGCGCGCGCCTGGCCGATCGACTTGTGGCCGCATCGCGATCCGCTCGCCTACCTCGGCAAGGACGGCGGCGGCGGCGTGGGGTCCGGTCCCGGCATCACCATCGGCGCGGCGCTCGCACTCAAGGACAGCGGCAGGATGACCGTCGGGGTCCTGGGCGACGGCGACTGCCTGATGAGCATGAACGCGCTGTGGACCGCGGTGCGCTATGGCATTCCGGTGCTGTTCATCGTCGCCAACAACCGCTCCTACTACAACGACGAGCTGCACCAGGAGGGCGTCGCCCTGCACCGCGGGCGCAGCCCCGCCAACCGCTGGATCGGCCAGTCGCTCGATCACCCGGCGCCGGACATCGCCAAGCTCGCGGAAGCCCAGGGCCTGACGGGAATCGGCCCGGTGCGGAACGCGAGCGAGCTGTCCGAGGTCATGCGACGCGGCGTGGAATGCGTGCGCGGCGGCGGCGCCTGCCTCATCGACGTCCACATCGACCCGGGGCACGGCCGGCACCTGCGCGAATCGATGGCCGAGCGCTCGCTCGCCAAGAAGGGCTGACCGCCCCCGCGCCGGTTCAGTCCGCGACGCGCGCGTAGCGCCGCGCCACCACGACCAGCACGGCCGAGACCACGCTCACCAGCATGCCGAGCGCGCCCAGGGGTCCGGTCAGCCCGTCGAGCCAGAGAAAATACAGCAGCGGCCCGACCGGCTCCGAGGCCGGCGTGTAGAGAAAGAGCGACAGGCTGAATTCGCGCATGAAGATCGTCGCGAGCAGTATCCAGCCCGCGATCAGGCCGGGGCGCATCAGCGGGAAGAGGATGCGCCGCAACGTGATCCACAGTCCGCCGCCGCAGGCGCGCGACGCCTCCTCCAGCTCCTTGTGGATCTGCACGATGGTGCTGGTCACCGCGCGCAGCCCGTAGGGCAGGAAGCGCGTCACGTAGGCGATCAGCAGGATCCAGATGGTGCCGTAAACCGGCAGCGGCATCTGCACGTAGCCCCACAGCAGGCCGATCGCGAGCGCGGTGCCGGGGAAGGCCCACGGCAGGAAGGTCAGGCCCTCGAGCATGCCCCGGCCCCAGACCTTGGTCTTCACCGTGATGTAGGCGGTCAGGGCGGCGAGGAACATCGCCACGGTTGCGCCGGTGACCGCGAGGAACAGGCTGTTGCCGATCGCCCGGTACACCCGTTCGTTCTCGAAAATGTAGGCGTAGTGCTTGAGCGTCAGCTGCTGCAGGCTCTCCAGCGTCGGCACCTGATAGTAGGGCAGCAGCGAAGTGAACAGGAGCATCATCACCGGCAGGATCACCATCAGCACCAGGATCGCGAGCGCGCAGCCGGAGGCGGCGAGCTTCCAGCGCCCGAGATCGATGGTATGCGGACGGTAGCCCTTGCCGGTGACCGTGGCGAAAGTCTCGACGCGCGAGGTAAACCGGCGGTAAAGGGCGACGAAGACCAGCGCGATCACGAGCAGGCTCACCCCGTAGGTGGCCGCGAGGTTGTAGTTGGGCGGGTACGCGGCGAGCGCCTCCCGGTAGATCTTGGTCGTGAACACCTCGATGCGCGCCGGCAGGGCGATGATCGCCGGCGTGTCGAAGCTCTCCAGCGCGCGCACGAAATTGAGCGTCGCCGCGGCGAGGATGGCGGGGCGCATCAGCGGAAAGGTGACGGTGCGCATGATGCGGAACTGGCTCGAGCCCAGCATGCGCGCCGATTCCTCCAGCGCCGGGTCCATGCCCCGCAGCGCGGCGCTGATGATGAGAAAGGCGAGCGGCGCGAGGATCAGTCCCTCGACGAAAATGAGGCCGGGCATCGAGTAGATGTTGAACGGGGCCTCGGTCAGGCCGAAAGCGGCCTTCAGCATCGCGTTCAGCATGCCCACCTGCGGGCTGAGGAGCAGCGTCCAGCTGATCGCGATCAGCACCGGCGGGAAGATGTTGGGCACGATCGCGGTCAGCTCGAAAATCCCCCGGAGGGGGGCGTTGGTCCTCACCGTGATCCAGGCGAGCGCGAGGGCGAGCACGATCGACATCAAGGATGAACCGAGCGCAAAGGCGAAGGAATCGAGCAGCAGCCTGAAGGTTTCGGGATCGGTATAGGCGGTGACGTAGTTCGCGAGCGTCGCTTCGCCGGGCTGGCCGAGATCGGCCGTGCTGAAGCTGCCGTACAAGAGCATCGCCGTCGGGAAGATGCCCAGGTAGGCGAGCACCACCGCCACCGCGATCACGGTGAGGGTCAGGGGATCGCGCCATTGCACGCGCGCCGCGGCGCCGCGGAACTGCGCGAGTATTGCGGCGGTCACGCCGGGTCTCCTGCGCGAACGGGAAACGGCCTCCCCCGCGGGGGGGAGGCCGCGGGGGAGGCCATCGCCGCGCCTACCGGGTCACGAAGAGCTTGCGGAACTCGGCCGACCATTTCTTGTATTCGTCCCGGCTGAGCTCGTCCATGTCGAGCGCCTTGATCTTCTCCGCGTCCTTGATCGGCGGATAGAGCCCCTTCGCTGTGACGAACTCGCCTTCGGCGGCGAGAATCTTCATCCCTTCGGGCGAGATGAAGAAATCCTCGAACAGCCGCGCCGCGCTCGGATGCGGCGCCTTGGACTGGATCGCTACATGGTGCCCGTCGGCGAGCATTTTCGGCAGGCGCACGTAATCGAGCGGCGCGCCGTCCTTGCCGAAAATGTGGACGTACTTGACGTAGGTGATTCCGGCGCGGGCCTCGCCCGAGATCACCTTCTGCGCCGACGGAATGAAGGACTCGACCAGAATCGGCTTGGCCGCCGCCAGCTTCCCGGCAAAGGCGAGCCAGTCCTTGCCGTAGAGCTGCTCGAGGTTGCGCACCCAGACGCCGGTGGTGAAATGCCGCGACGGGTCCGGCATCACCCACTTGCCTTTCCATTCCGGCTTCAGCAGGTCCTCCAGCGACTTCGGCGCCTCCTCCGGCTTGACCAGCTTGGTGTTGTAGAGGATGCCGACGACCACCTGGCGATAGATCGGCGAGAGCAGCCCGTCGGGATCCTTGACGTCGTCGGGGAAGTTCGCGCTCTCCGGAGAAACGTACCTGGCGAAGATGCCCTCCTTCTTGAGCAGCAGCATCGGCCCGCGGTTGGTGATCACCACGTCCGATTGGGTCCTGCCGGCGCGCGACTCCGTGAGCACCCGGTCGAGCGTCTTGTTCGAGGACGCCCGGAAATAGTCGATCTTGATGCCGTACTTCCGGGTGAACGCCTTCTCGACCTCGTCCATGATCCCCGATTCCAGGGACCCATAGATGACCACCTTGCCTTCCTTCTTCGCGGCATCCGCGAGCGACTGCGCTCCGGCCGTCGCCGATCCGATGAGCCCGCCGATCGCGACGCACAGCCCCGCTACCCCAAGACGACTCGGAAATCCCTTCGATGGCGCTTTCATGCTGCTCTCCTTTCTCTGTGGAAGGAGCCGGCGGCCCGGGTTCGGCCGCTCGGCTCAGGTCGGCGCCTGTTCCGCGCGAATCGCGGAGCAGCGCTCTGGTACGAATTCGAGGTAGATCTGCTGGCCGGTCCTGAGCTCCAGCCCCGGGTGCACCCGTATCCTCAGGCGTTCCTCCCGAACCTTGACGGTCGAGTCCTGGCATTCCCCGAGGAAGGTCACGACTTCAACGGCGGCCTGCCAGACATTCTCGACCGGCGCGGGTCGCTCGCACGATACCACGATATTTTCGGGACGAATCAACAACTCGACCGGATCGCCCGGCCCGATCGCGCCTTCGAAGCGGCAGCGCACCCGGCCGAAGGCGACCTCCACCTCGCCGGTGCCGTCGGGCCGCGCCGCCGCGACCGCGCGGCCGCGGACGATGTTGGTCATGCCGACGAAATCGGCGACGAAGCGGCTGCCGGGGGTGCCGTAGATCTCGCGCGGCGTCCCGACGGCCAGGATCTTTCCTCCCTCCATGACGGCGATCGTGTCGGAGATGGCGAGCGCCTCGGTCTGGTCGTGGGTGACGTAGACGGCGGTGATCTCCAGGCGCTGCTGCAGCTCGCGGATCTCGTGCCGCATGCGTTCCCTCAGCTTCGCGTCCAGGTTGGAGAGCGGTTCGTCGAACAGCAGCAGGGCCGGCCGGCCGACGACGGCCCTCGCCAGGGCGACGCGCTGCTGCTGCCCGCCGCTCAGCTTGGGCGCGGGGCGGTTCGCGAGTCCGGCCAGCCCCACCAGCTCGAGCGCCTCCATGACGCGCGGGCGGATTTCGCTCCTCGGGTGCTTTTTCACCTGGAGCGCATAGGCGACGTTTTCATAGACGCTCATGTGGGGCCAGATCGCGTAGGACTGGAACACCATGCCGATGCCGCGCTTGTCGGGCGGAACGAACAGGTTCCCGGCCGTGTCCACGTGGGTCCGGCCGTCGACCGCGACGAAACCGCTCTCCGGCCGCTCCAGCCCGGCGATGCAGCGCAGCGTCGTGCTCTTGCCGCAGCCGCTCGGCCCGAGGAGCGTGAACAGCCTGCCCTTGGGAACCGAGAAGGATATTCCGTTCACCGCCGCGAGCTCATTTCCTTCTCCGGCGTAGCGCTTGGCCAGACCTTCGACGCGAAGATAGGGCGCGCCGGGAACGCTGCCTGCGGATGTCGTCGTCGGGATCATTCGAGCTCTTGGCTGCAGTCCAGCGGAGTGTAGCAGCCCCGCATAGGCCCGCACAGCACCGGCCCGCGAGAGCCCTGTTCCGCGCCGCCGAACGCGAAGGACCGCTCGTTGACGCTGCTCGGGCAATCGCCCTAGCATCGCCCATCGACGCGGCGGCGCGTCCGGCGGAGGAGAAACCGACCATGACTGCTCGACTCGAGGACCGCGTGGTGATCGTCACCGGGGGAGGACACGGCATCGGCAGGGCCTACGCGCGGCGTCTCGCCGAGGAAGGCGCGCGCCTCGTGATCGCCGAGCTCGACGGCGAAGCGGGCGAACGCGTGGCCGCGGAGCTCGCCGCCGCGGGAAGCGAAGCGCTCGCGCTCCGGACCGACGTCGCCGACCGGGCGAGCGTCGAGGCCATGGCGTCGGGGGCGGTGCGGCGTTTCGGGCGCATCGACGGCCTGGTGAACAACGCGGCGGTGTTCGCGACGGTGCCGATGTCGCGTTCGCCCTTCGATGAGATCGGCGTCGAGGAGTGGGACCGCATGATGGCGGTGAATCTTCGCGGCGCCTGGCTCGCGAGCTGCGCCGTCATTCCGCAGATGCGCCTCCAGGGCTACGGCAAGATCGTCAACATCAGCTCGGGCACGGCGCTCAAGGGCGCGACCGGCCGCATCCACTACGTGACCTCCAAGGCCGGGATTCTCGGCTTCACCCGGACGCTGGCGATGGAAGTCGGAAGCCACAACATCTGCGTCAATTGCATCGCCCCGGGCAGCACCCTCTCCGAGGAGCAGCCGGGGGAGGACGTCCTCAGGATGCGCACCCGGGCCGCCGAGGCGCGCGCGCTCAAGCGCGTGCAGACCCCCGCGGACCTCACCGGCGCCGCGGTGTTCTTCCTTTCCGCCGACAGCGATTTCATCACCGGGCAGACGCTGGTGGTCGACGGCGGCGCGTGCATGCATTGAAGCGGCCGCCGGCGGACCTTCGCAGCTCGACGTTGACACGGTGCGCCGCCACGGGGTCAAATAGGAGCATTGCGGTAGACGAGTTTCTGCGCCGCGCGCCGCGCGGCGTCCCAATCACACACACTCGATGGAGGTTCCCATGTTGTTCAAGAGCAGAGCGGGTTACGGCTTGTCGGTATTCGCGGCGGCGCTTGCCGCCGCGTTCGCGGTCGCGGCGACCGGGCCGGCATCCGCGCAGGAGCGCAAGTCGATCCGCTGGGCCACCTCCAGCGTCGATTCCTACGGATACAAGGTCGCCGCCGCGATGGTGAAAATCCTCGAGGACGCGCTCGGCGGCCAGTACACCGTGACCGTCAACCCCTACCCCTCGACCACCGGCGCCATGAAGGCGGCGATGGACGGTACCGGGGAGATCGGCTACACGGCCGATGTCGGCATGACGCAGCTCTATGCCGGCGAGGGCGGTTTCAAGAACTACACTCCCGGCAAGTCGAAGCTGGTGCACACCTGGTATTCGTACCCGATGGAATCGTTCATGGCGACCTCCGCCAAGGACGCCGGCAAGTACCGGTGCTGGGGCGATTTCAGCGGCAAGCCGGTATTCTTCACCACCGCCGGCTTCATGAACTGGCTGAACTTCCAGCGCATCTACAAGACCCTCGGCTACCAGTTCAAGCACGTCCAGATCGACGCCAAGACCAACAGCGACGCGCTGCAAGGCGGCACCATCGCCGGCTCGGTCGCGTACACCACCGCCGGCCGCTCGCTCGCGAGCTACTGGAAGGAGACCGACGTGCGCATGGACCTGAAAGTGATCAACCCCTGCCCCGACGAGATCGCCAAGCTGAAAGCCGCCGGCCTGGCCGTGGTGGACGTCGATCCGAAGATCGCGTTCAGCAAGGATGTCGGGGTCAATCCGATCCATGGCGTGCCGATCCTGTTCGCCTACAACGTGCGTGCGGACATGCCGGAGGAGGTCGTCTACAAGATGCTGAACGCGTTCTACGCGAACCGCGACAGCCTCGCCAAGGCCGATCCGGGCTTCACGCCCATGGCCCGCGATTTCGTCGGCATGCAGGTGCAGGGGATCAGCGCCAATCCGGATATTCCGGTGCACGCCGGGATGGCGCGGTTCCTCAAGGAACACAAGGCCTGGAACAACAAGTGGAAGATCGCGAAGTGACCGCGTAAAGCGGCTCGCCGGAGGCGGGGGACTGCGACGGCGCAGGCTGCGGCCTGCGCCGTCGATTTCACATGCAAACGCCATAAACCGCGCGGGCGGCCATGGGGACATCCATGCCGATTGAATGGCTGAAACGGCACGCCACTCTCAAGAACCTGGCGTTTGCGTTCTCGGTGGTGCTGTTCGTCTGGGTGATCTGGTACTGCTACACCGGCTTCGGCGGTTCGCAGGAGCTGGTGTCGCGGCTGCTGCCGATCGCGCTGATCCTGCAGGTCCTGTTCATGTACCAGAAGGACCTGCTGTACAAGTGGCTGCCCAGGGCCGTGAATCACCTGCTGGTGGCGTTCTACATCGGCA
>JBATEB010000125.1:0-1848 GCA_049663805.1 Burkholderiales bacterium
AAACGACAATACGGCGATGCCAAGCCACCGGTTCAATTCGCGTTCGGTCGCCGGCAGCAGCAGCACCGTTGCCGCGACCACAAAGACACTGGCTGTGAGCACGAATCTTTGCGCGGAAGCGCTGGGATCGCGGGACATCACGAGATTGATGCAGATCCAGCAGCCGAACAGGATGTAGGGTGTCGATACGAACGAACGAAGCGCTTCCGCATGCCTTCGCGTCACCAGCACCAGCGAGAGCGCGGCGAGAAACCCGAACAACGCGTAGGTCAGGCCCCGTCCCGTATCGGCGATCGTGGCATCGCCGAGATTCGGGAACGGTTGCAGCGTGATCCAGGCCAGCAGAAAGACGGTAACAAACAGCGCGCCGCGCAAGATGTACGCGACCTGAATCCGGCCGACATAATGAGCGACCGGCGACTCGATCCAGAGGTCAAACAACCTGTTCAAGGCATCACTCGTCGGCTGTTATCCAGAGCGGCTGATCATCGGGAACGTTTGGTCCCGCACAAGTGCAGCGTGAAAACAACGAAGCCACACACTCCGACTTTCCCGGAGATATAGAGCAGCGAGGCCGCGCTGGCTCCGCAATCTTCCCAAATCGGTTAACTCTCCCGGTAACCATGCCGGCCCAACTCGGGCGCTGGACCGGAAATTGCGACTGGACCGGAAATTGCAGAAAGCTAGTCCGCATCGCCGACTCCCTCGGCGAAGGTGTGGACGCATGACGAACGGAACGTTTTTCCCGCGGTATTCTCGCGCTGATGGCGCAACGGCCGCGGCGCCAGCCCTTTTCGGCACAGCCGGACTGTCCGGGGTGTCCGGTTTTGCGACGGCGAAGGCGGCCTGCAGCGGCCGTTCCGGCCGGATCGTTAACGCCTTGCGGGCCTCCGCCACGGAACCAACTCCTCACGTGCTCGCCGTCCGGAGGCGCGGACGATGAAATATCGCGCCGATATCGACGGCCTGCGGGCGCTCGCCGTCACGCCCGTGCTGCTCTATCACGCAGGGGTTCCCGGCTTTCCCGGCGGCTTCGTCGGCGTCGATATCTTCTTCGTCATTTCGGGCTATCTGATCTGCGGCATGATCGATGCGGACATCCGCAAGGAAACGTTCTCGCTCGGGAATTTCTACAAGCGCCGGGCGCTGCGTATCCTGCCCGCACTGTTCGTCATGTTCCTGGTCACCAGCATTCTGGCCTATGTCTACTGCCTGCCGGTCGAGCTCGAAGATTATGCCAGGAGCCTCGCCAGCGCGGCCGGTTCGATCTCGAATATCTACTTCGCGGGCACCGCCGGGTATTTCGACGCGCCGGCTGAAACCAAGCCGCTGTTGCATACCTGGTCGCTCGGTGTCGAGGAGCAGTTCTACCTGATCGTTCCCTTGCTGATGCTGCTCGCCTGGCGCGTTGCACCGAAACGGGCCGGGCTGTTGTTCGCAGTGGCCGCAGCACTTTCCTTTGCGGCGGCGATCGCGGTGAGCTATCGAAACACCACCTTCGTGTTCTATCTCACGCCGTTTCGCGCCTGGGAACTGGCGCTCGGCGCGCTGCTGTCGATCGGATTCCTCCCGGCGCCGAGGACCGCATTCTGGAAGACTGCCTGCGGCGCGATGGGGATGCTGCTCGTGCTCGGCGCGATCTTTCTCGGATCGCCCTCGGCTCCGCTGCTTTTGATGACGGCGCTCGCCAGCATCGGCGCCACGCTGGTGATCGCTTCCAGCGAAAACGGGGTTTCGACGGTTGGACGGCTGTTATCGTTGCGGCCGATCGTCTTCATCGGCCTGATCTCCTATTCGCTCTATCTGTGGCATTGGCCGCTGATTGTATTTCAGCGCACCGACGGGCTG
>JBATEB010000126.1:0-3064 GCA_049663805.1 Burkholderiales bacterium
TTCATTGGTAGATCCTGCTACCCTTTCTCCGCCCAGTCGAGCGGGGTTCGGGCAGCAGGACCCCCGTTCAAACCGTGCGTGCGGATTTCCCGCACACGGCTTACCGGTGATCTCTCGAGTCGCAGCATTACGCGGCCTCCGGGTAGCGTACGGTGCCCATCAGTTGGTGGAGTCCGAGGTTCCAGAAGGACTCGCGCGTCCAGCGCTTGACCTCGCCTGGTCGCAGGTTGCGCCCTTTGCGCGCCAGGCGCAAGCGGAGCAGCCGCTGCCAGACGTAGGTGTCGAGCTGGTTGAAACGCGTGGCGGCATTGCCGGTGCGGAAGTAGTTAGCCCAGCCCCGGAGCACCGGGTTCAAATCGGCGATGACAGCACGCAGATCCGCGTGGCATCGCGACCGCCGGGTCAGTTCCTTCACACGCTGCCGAATCCGCTGCATCGAGCGCTGCGAGGGCCATCTGTGAAGAAAGTAGATCTTGCGACCTACTTTCTCGAAGAGCGGCCCGCTCAGGCGCTTGTGCAGGTGGCAGCCGAGAAAATCGAAGCCCTCCTTACCCTCGAAGAGCTCCACTCGCCTCGTCTTTTCCGGATGCAGCTCGAGACCGAGACGCCCCAGGATTGTCCGGATGCGCACCTCGGCTTGTTCGCACTCCGACTTCGTGCGACTGAGGACCACGAAATCGTCTGCGTAGCGCACCAGCGTCCCCAAAGGGGCGCTGTGGCGCATCCACAGCAAGTCGAGCACGGCCAGGTAGATGTTCGACAGCAAAGGTGAAATCACTCCACCTTGTGGCGTTCCCGCCACCGTCTTCCGGACCGTGCCGTCTTCCATCACTCCCGCCGCGAGCCACTGCCGCAGCAGCTTGAGTATCCGACGATCCGAAACGCGTCGAGCGACGAGCTGCATCAGCTTGTCGTGGTCGATGCTCCCGAAGTAGTCGCGGATGTCGGCGTCGAGCACGTGGTGATGACCCTTCGCGCCGAGCTTCCTCAGCGTCTCCAGGGCATCCGTCGCGCTCCGCCGGGGCCGAAAACCGTAGGAGACCGGCAAGAAGCCCGCCTCGAAAATCGGTTCCAGCACCAGCTTCGCCGCCATCTGCACTACCCGGTCCCGTAACGTCGGAATCCCCAGCGGCCGCTTCCTCCCATCGGCCTTCGGAATGTATCGCCGCAGGACCACCGCGGCCCGATACCTTCCCGCCGAAAGCACGCCGCCCAGCTCCTCCAAGAAGCGCTCGACTCCGTACCGCTCGACGTCAGCGATCGTCTCAGCATCGACTCCCGCCGCACCCTTGTTGGCACGCACTCGCTTCCACGCCGCCCACAAGACGTCACTCCGGTGGATGTGGTCATACAGGGCATGAAAGCGTCTTCCAGGACTCCGCTTGGCTGCGGCCCACAGTCGCCTTTGCAGTTGTCGCACTTTTTCGAACGGCCTATGGCCGCCGGGGTCGCTAGGTCCGCTCTTGGCGGCCATTCCCTCGCGCTTACCTGCGCCAACGACACCATCACCCCAGGGACCCTTCCCTCCCGCGGCGTTGTTCTTCACCGCGATCGACGGTACTACGATCCCCTCGGACTCCCGCTGCACACGTCCCGACTTCGCCTTCGGCTTATACGGGCGCGCTTGCCGCGACGACGGCCGTGCAGACGGGTCTCTCGTGTTCCGCGCGTCTCCTTGTCCACGTGCTGCGCCCCATACCCCGCCGGAACCCGTCGCGCGCTCCGGTCCTCTACCCGCGACGGACATGGCCTTCGCCGTGACATGAGCGGCTCGGCTCCCGGTTTGTGAATCTGTCGAGGCTGCAGGCTTCACTTCATGTTGCGGCCCGTGGACTCGCTCCCCACTCGACGGCTCTCGCCGCTTCGTGGGCTCTTGACGCCCCGCTTCGGCGAAGGGGTCTCCCCCAAACACCTGGGGCCTGCTACCCGGCGCACCGGTGCTTACCGGGACGGGACTCTCACCCGTTGGAAACGCGCAGCGCGCATACTCCTCCCCCAACCTCAGGGACTCGTCTGCTTCACGACGCACCATAGGACGATCCTACGCCAAGTGCGACCGAACGAAAGACGCTGATCGCACGGCTCGATGGCGCGGAGCACAATCGCCTCGATTGGTCATGTCGTTAAGGGGCCAAGTGGCCATTGCGGTGATACCACTCCGTCTGCAGAATGGCCAGGTCGTCAGCGGAGCGAGCCCAGACATGGCAAACCCACCCAGCCCGCAGTCTTCGCCCATCATCGAGTTGCGCCAATACACGTTGCATCCGGGCCAGAGGGACGTGCTCATCGATCTCTTCGAGCGCGAGTTCATCGAGAGTCAGGAGGTGCTCGGAATGAGGGTCCTCGGCACCTTCCGCGATCTCGACCGCCCCGATCGCTTCGTCTGGATCCGCGGCTTCCGCGACATGGCATCGCGCGCCGAGGGGCTCGACGCGTTTTATTCCGGCCCGGTGTGGCAGGCGCATCGCGAGACCGCCAACGCCACCATGCTCGACAGCGACAACGTGCTCTTGCTGCACGTCGCCAGTGCGGATTCCGGCTTCCCGTCCGCGGATCGGCCGCGGCCGCCGCAGGGCTCGACCGTCATCCCTCGGGGTTTGATGGTCGCGAACATCGACTCATTCGCCTCCCCGGTGACCGCGGAATTCGTCGACTTCTTCGACCGCACCGTCAAACCCGAATTGCAGGCGGCCGGGGTAACCGTGCGCGCTTCGTACGTCAGCGAGACGAGCCCGAACAACTTCCCGCGGCTGCCGGTGCGCGAGAGTGATCACGTCTTCGTCTGGTTCTCCAGCTTCGCGGATGCGTCGGACTACGAGCGCTGCCTCGCCCGGCTGAACCAGTCGCCGGCCTGGCGCGCGATCGACGCGGCCCTGCGCGCCAAACTGAAGAGCGAGCCGGAAGTCCTACGACTCCAGCCGACCCCGCGCTCGGCGATGCCGGCAGTTCGCTTGGGTTAGTCGGCGTAGCCCAGCTCCTCCAACTTCTCCGCCGGCAGCACCCGCCGCGGCGGCGGCGCCCGCCAGGGCGATGCAAGCTCTGGTTTGCAGGTTCATGGTGTCCA
>JBATEB010000127.1:0-2853 GCA_049663805.1 Burkholderiales bacterium
ACCTGTTTCAGAGCGGATTCACGCGCCTGTGCCCGCTGGAATCCATACTTCGCCGGCTCGGCGTGAAAGCCGCGTGATCGCCTTTCCGGACGCGGGCCCGCTCGTTCGCCGGGCGACGCGGCGCGGCGTGAAGGCGGAAGCGTGAGGCGGGGCGCGGCGCTGGCCGCGGCGCTTTTCTTCGCCGCCTGCGGGCGGAGCGAAGCGCCCAAGAGCGCCCCACGCGCCGCGGAGGTCCCGACCGCGACGGTGGAAGTACGCGAGGTCGAGCTCACCTATTCGGCCGAAGCGGTCATCGAGGCGGTGCGCCAGTCCACCGTCGCCGCGCAGGTCTCCGGGCGCATCGTCGATCTGCGCTTCGACGTCGGCGATTACGTGAAAAAAGGCGAGGTCATCGCGCGCATCGACGAGCGCGCCGCGGCCCGCGCGCTCGAGGCGAGCGAGGCCCAGGTGCGGCAAGCCGAAGCCGAGCTGCGCAACGCGCGCGCGCAGTACGAGCGCGCGAAGCAGCTGGTCGCGCAGAAGTTCATGAGCCAGGCGGCGCTCGACACCGCCGAAGCCGATTTCAAGGCGGCGCAGGCGCGCGTGACCGCACTGCTCGCGGGCGCCGGGCGCGCCGCCACCGAGCGCAGCTTCGCCACCATCGTCGCTCCCTACAGCGGCGTCGTCTCGGCGCGCCACGTCGAGCTGGGCGAGATGGCGACTCCCGGCAAGCCGCTCATGACCGGCTTCGATCCGGACACGCTACGCGCGCTGGCCACCGTGCCCCAGGCGCAGGTCGCCGCGATCCAGGCGCTCGCAAAGGCCCGCGTCGAAGTCCCCTCGCTCGACAAGTGGCTCGAGGCGAAGCGGGTCACCGTCGTGCCCTCGGCGGATCCGCGCACGCACACCACCCAGGTGCGGCTCGAGTTGCCCCCGGACACGCGCGGCGTCTACCCCGGGGTCTATGCGCGCGCGCACTTCATCACGGGAACCGCGCCCCGGTTGCTGGTGCCGCGCGCCGCCGTGCTCCGGCGCAGCGAGGCCACCCTGGTCTATGTCGTCGACGCGCGCGGCGCGCTCCAGTTGCGCCAGGTGCGCCTCGGCGCCGCCTCCGACGAGCGCTCGATCGAGGTGCTCGCCGGCCTGCGGCCGGGAGAGCGGGTGGCGGTCGAACCGGTCAAGGCGGGCATCGAGGGCGGCCGCTCCGCCGCGCGCTGAAGAGAAGCCGCGCATGGGCATCTCGGGCCGCATCGCGAGGTTCTTCCAGGATTCGCAGCTCACGCCGCTCATCGCGCTGGTCGCCTTTCTCCTGGGCCTGTTCGCGGTTGGGGTGACCCCGCGCGAGGAGGAGCCGCAGATCAACGTCACCATGGCGAACGTGTTCGTGCCGTTTCCCGGCGCATCCGCCCGCGACGTCGAGGCGCTGGTCGCGACGCCGGCCGAGCAGGTGCTCGCGCAGATGAACGGCGTCGAGCACGTGTTCTCGGTGTCGCGGCCGGGGATGGCGGCGATCACCGTGCAGTTCAGAGTGGGCGTGCCCAGGACCGAGGCGCTGGTGCGCCTGCACGACACCGTCCAGTCGAACCGCGACTGGGTGTCGCCCGAGGTGGGAATCCTCGAGCCGATCGTCAAGCCGAAGGGCATCGACGACGTGCCGGTGGTGACCCTCACCCTGTGGAGCGAGGACCCGCAGCGCGGCGCCTTCGAGCTGGAGCGCATCGCGCACGCCGCCGAGATCGAGCTCAAGCGCGTCCCCGGCACGCGCGAGGTCCAGACCCTCGGCGGCCCGGGCCGCGCGGTGCGCGTCCTGCTCGACCCGGATCGATTGAGCGCGCACGGCGTCTCGGCGCTGGACGTGCGCAACGCGCTGCAGCTCGCCAATGTCGCCCTTCCCGCGGGCAGGCTGGTGCGCGACAACCGCGAAGTCCTGGTCGAGACCGGGAACTATCTCGAGTCGGCGGCCGACGTGCGGCAGCTCGTGGTGGGCGCGGCGGAGCAGCGCCCGGTGTTCCTGAGCGAAGTCGCCGAGGTCGTCGACGGGCCGGATCCGCCTTCGCGCTACGCCTGGATCGGATTCGGGCCATCGGCGCTCGAGAAAGGCATTCACGCGCGGGGCGAGCAGCCGGCGGTCACGCTGCAGGTGACCAAGCAGCCCGGCGAGAACGCCGTGGACGTCGCCAACGGGGTGCTGCGGCGCATGGAGGAATTGCGCGGCGCCGTCATCCCCGACGACGTGAACGTCACCGTGACCCGCAACTACGGCGCGACCGCGAACGACAAGGCGCTGCAGCTCATCAAGAAGCTGGTGTTCGCCACGCTCGCGGTGGTGGCGCTGGTATTCGCCACGCTGGGCTGGCGCGAGGCGCTGATCGTCGGCACGGCGGTGCTGCTCACGCTCGCGAGCACGCTGTTCGCCTCCTGGGCCTGGGGCTTCACGCTCAACCGCGTCTCGCTCTTTGCCCTCATCTTCTCGATCGGCATCCTGGTCGATGACGCCATCGTCGTGGTCGAAAACATCCACCGGCGCATGGCGCTCGACTCCGGGCTGCTCACCGGAGTGATCCCCGACGCCGTCGACGAGGTCGGCGGCCCCACCATCCTCGCGACCTTCACCGTCATCGCCGCGCTGCTGCCGATGGCCTTCGTGAGCGGGCTGATGGGACCTTACATGAGCCCGATCCCGATCAACGCCAGCATGGGCATGATCATTTCGCTCGCGATCGCGTTCACCGTGACGCCCTGGCTCGCGCTCAAGCTGCTGCGCCGGCAGCCCGGCCACGCGAAGGAAGCGCCCGGCGGGCGGCTCGAGCCGCTGTTCCGGCGCCTGCTCGGGCCCTTCGTCACGGCGGCCTCGGCCGCGCGCAACCGCAGGAG
>JBATEB010000128.1:0-1688 GCA_049663805.1 Burkholderiales bacterium
CCTGTGGATCGTGCCCGCCAAGGTGGCCGGCGACTACAGGCTCCCGCAGGGCGACCTTGTCCTCCGGCAGAAATTCCAGATGCTCTCCGGCACCCTGAGCGCCGGGGGCAGGACCTACGAACTGGAAGGCGGCAGGGTGCGCGGCGAGGAAATCACCTTCAGGGCCGGCGGCCGCGAGTACCGCGGCAGGGTGAAAGGCAAGGATCTCGAACTGCGCTGAGCGCCCGGGCGGCGCGAACTTCTGCGCCCGGATGCGATCAACTAGGGAAACTCTGAAGTAATCCTCTGCTCTAATGCTGAGTAGCTGAGCCGAGGAGAACAAGAATGAAGAAGCCGAGCCAGATGACGTTTAGCCCGACAGGGTTCGAGGCCTACCGCAAGCCGACGCGGCGAGAGAAGTTTCTGGCTGAGATGGACCGGGTAGTGCCGTGGGCCGAGCTGGTGACGCTGGTGAAACCGGCGTACGCCAAGGGAACGAGCGGTCCGGGCCGGCCGCCGATGCCGCTGGAGCGGATGCTGCGGATCTACTTTCTGCAGCATTGGTTCAACCTGTCGGACCCGGCGGTGGAAGAAGCCCTCTACGACGTGAGTTCGATGCGCAGCTTCGTGGGAATAGACCTGGGCCGGGAAGGCGCGCCGGACGAGACCACGGTGTGCAAGTTCCGCCACCTGCTGGAGGAGCACGATCTGGGCAAGCGCATCTTCGAGCAGGTGGGGCGGCACCTTCAGCGCCGCGGCCTGAAGGTGAGCTCGGGCACGATTGTGGATGCGACGATCATCGCGGCCCCCAGCTCGACCAAGAACGCCGAGGGCAAGCGCGACCCGGAGATGCACCAGACCAAGAAGGGCAACGACTGGCACTTCGGCATGAAGGCGCATGTCGGGGTCGACAAGAAGACCAAGCTCATTCACTCGGTGGCGGCGACCCCCGCCAACGTGGCCGATGGCAACATGGTCGAGCAACTGTTGCATGGAGGAGAAACCCACGTCTGGGGTGATGCGGCTTACGCCGGACGCACCGAGCGTATCCAGAAGCGAGCACCGAAAGCGCGCGACTTCACGCAGCGGCGCGGACGCGGCTACCGGTACCTCTCCGAGTACGACCGCTTCATCAACCGGGCGCGGTCCCGGATTCGCGCCCGGGTCGAGCACACCATCGGCGTGATCAAGCGTGTCTTCGGATTCGCCAAGGTGCGCTACCGCGGCATCGCCAAGAACGCCAATCGCCTCTTCGTCACCTGTGCGCTGGCCAATCTGTTCATCGTCCGACACCACTTGTTCAGAGTTCCAGGGCCGTAGTGCGTCCAGAATCGGCAAAGAAGCTGCAAATCGAGCGAAATCCAGGGGCTTCCTCACCCGATTCGCACTCAATTGGCGTTCGTGAGACCGAATTCGCATCAATGATTGCTCGCGTCGTCGTTACTTCAGACGTTCCCTAGGCGGATTCCTACCCCCAGAATCAGCCGCTGCCGATAGCGGCCCCCTGTCCGCAAGCAGAAACTTGCCTCAGATCAAAAGGAGGCAAGACACCGTGCAAACAGCTACCGTCAGCAGACTCAGCCCGCGAGCCGCCCCTTCCGCCACCTTCGCGGCCGCCCCCAAACACGAAGCCAGCTGCACCAACTGCAACCTGCGCGAGCTGTGCCTGCCCAAGCGCATCCTCGACGAGGACATGGCGCGCGTAGAGC
>JBATEB010000129.1:0-1561 GCA_049663805.1 Burkholderiales bacterium
GGCCGACGCTCGCGCTCAGCACCAGCGCGACGGCGGCCACGGCGATCGTCGTTCGCTTGCTCGCGCTCACGGCGTCCTCCGGGGCGGCGCATCGGAGCGGGCGACCTGCTCGCGCTGACCCGGCCGCGAAGCCCTCGGCGCGGCCCGCAGGTGCAGGGTAAACATCACGTTGGCCTCCACGGCGCCTTCGCTCACCTTGTCCCGCTGGAACACCACCCCTTCCAGAGAAGCTATCGGGACTTCGTTGAGCGACGCGGCGATGAAGCGCCTGATCTGGGGATAACTGCCGCGCACCGGAAGCGAGATCGTGTAGTGGGCGAGCATCAGCAGCGGATCTTCGCTGATGCGGTAGGTTCCCGTCAGAAGTTCGAGTCTCTCGCGGTCGGCGATCGAGTATACGGTCTTCAGCCAGCGCGGCGCCGTCTCGAGCGGCGGAAAGAATTCCAGGAACTCCTCCATCCGCGAAGGCTCGACCGAGGAGCGCAGGCCCTCGGCCCGCCCGCGGATCTCGGCGCGGTCGAGCCGATCCTGCAACGCGGCAAGATTTCCCTGCGCCGGGCGCACCGCCGAAAAATAGAAAAGCGCCGCCGCGACGAGCAGGGCGAGACCCAGGCCGCCGACCCAGCCGAGGCGGTGCGCCGCCACGCGCAGCCGGTAGGCGAAGTGGGATGCGCTCACGGCGTCTCTTCCCATTCTCCGGACAGGACGAATCTCACGGGGTGCTCGGGCTCCTGCGTGCGCACCTCGTGGTGATCGAGCAGCACCCGCTGCAGCGGCCGCCGGTCCTGCAGCCGGGTGAGATAACGCAACATGGCGTTCTTGTTCTTGGACTCGGCGGTGATGCGAACGACGCCCTTCTGTGCGTCGGGCTCGACCGCGAGCAGCGCGACTTCGGCGTCGTTCACCGCCTCGATCGCGCCAAAGACCTCGTCCCAACGGCGCGAGAGCTCGCGGGCGACCGCGTTGGCGCGTTTGACCGGTTCGCCGATCCTCGATGCGCCCGCCGGACCGGGCTCGGCGAGCACGGGCCTCGCGCTACGCCCGAGCTCGGCCTTGAGCTGCGTGCCGCGGGCCTGGATGTCCTGAAAGGCGGTCACCGCGAGCGCCAGGGCGGCCGCCCCCAGACAAAGCGCCGCGATCCGGCCCGACGGGGCACGGTCTTGGCGCCGCGCGAAATTCATCCGCAGGGGCGCAAGTCGATTCATGTGGAGCCCTCCGAGGCGGCCGCCGGGCGCGCCGCTGCGGGCCGCGCCTCGCATCGTTCCAGGACGACGTTGGCGGAGGCGTCCCAGCGCGCCATGAAGCAGGGCAGACCCCGGTCCGGAGCGTCGGCGCCGATCAGCAGCGACTCGCGGGCCTGCAGGCGCGCCAGCACCGCCTGAGGCTCGCCCGCGCAGCGCTCGCTGGCGAGATGCACCCAGTGCCCGTCGCGCAGCAGCCCGAGCGCGATTCTTTCGGCCTCCGCGGCGGCGAACCAGCACGAGTCCGGCAGCTCGCGGCGCGCGCCGTTGAACGCCGCGATCAGCGCGGGCTCGACCGCCTCGATCACCACCCCGGGCTC
>JBATEB010000130.1:0-19166 GCA_049663805.1 Burkholderiales bacterium
ATCCCCGCCGCACCGGCGGCCGGAACGAGGAGCGAGGCCGCGACCAGCGTCTCCGCGCTCAACGCAAGCCCTCCATCAGGAGCTGCGCGGCCTCGCGCGCGGCGCCGGCGTTCCAGCGCGTGTCCAGTCCGAAATACACGCAGGCCGCGACCAGGGCGAGTGCGGGGACCAGCATCGCCGCAGGCGCCTCGCCTTTGCTCACGGACAAATCCCCCGCCTCGCTCAGGTACGCCGCTTCGACGAAGCGCCAGACGTAGGCGAGCGAGATCAGCGACGATCCCACGACCAGGGCGGCGAGCCACCAGGCGCCGAGCTCGATCGACCCGAGCACCAGGTACCACTTGGACACGAAGCCGGCCGTCGCCGGCACGCCCACCAGCGACAGCCCCGCGACGACGATGCCGAACGCCGTGAGCGGCATGCGGGTCGACAGGCCGGCGACCGCGGCGAAATCGGTGCGCCCGGCGCGCAGCGCGACGCCCCCCAGCAGCATGAACAGCGCGCCCTTGGTGACGCCGTGATTGAACAGGTGCGCGATTGCCGCGGTCAACCCCGGCTCGTTGGACAGGGCGACGCCGAAAATGATGTAACCGATCTGCGCGACGCTCGAGTACGCGAACATCCTTTTGAGATCGGTCTGGAAAACCGCGACCAGCGAGGCGACGAGAATCGCGAGGGTGGAAAGCGCGAGCAGAATCTCGCGCATCGGCAGCTCATCGAAAAGCAGCGACGGGTCGAACACCGTGAAGTAGAACCGCATCAGCACGTAGACCGACACCTTGGTCGCGGTCGCGGCGATGAAGGCGACGATCGCCGAAGGCCCGTAGGCGTAGGCGTTGGGGAGCCAGAAATGCACCGGGAACATCGCGAGCTTCAGGCCGATTCCCGCCGAGATGAAGGCGAGCGCCGCAAGCACCGGGCGCAGATCCTCCACTTCGGTGAGCCTCTCGGCCATGTCGGCCAGATTGAGGGTGCCGGTCGAGAGATAGAGCAGGCCGACGCCGATCACGTAGAAAGTCGCGCCGATCGTCCCCATGACCAGGTACTGATAGGAGGCGAGCAAAGCCTGGCGGCGGCGCCCGAGGGCGATCAGCACGTAGGTCGAAAGCGAGGAGATCTCCAGGAATACGAACAGGTTGAAGGCGTCGCCCGTCGCCGCGATGCCGAGAAGGCCGGCGAAGCACAGCGCGAACATCGCGTAAAACAGGTAGTGCAGCTCGCCGGGAATCTCCGCGGCCACGCTGACGCGTGCGTAGGGAATCACCACGGACGCGACCGCCGCCACCAGGACCAGCATGAAGGCGTTGAAGGCGTCGATGCGGTACTCGATGCCCCAGGGCGGCTCCCAGCTGCCGATCGCGTAGGAAATGGGACCGTCCGCGGCGACCTGGGCGGCAAGGCTGAGAGCGATCGCGAGCGCGCTCCAACTCACCGCCAGCGCCACCCCCCAGGCGAAGCCGCCGCGCCGCACCAGCACGATCAAGGGCGCGGCGAGCAGGGGCAAAACGACCAGCAGAACGGGGAGATGCGAGCCGATCACCGTTCTGCCCGGCGGGGTTCGTCTTCCGCGTCCTTTGCGAGAATTTCGTCCTCTTCGATCGAACCGTAGGCTTCGCGGATGCGCACCACGATCGCCAATCCGAGCGCCAGGGTCGCCACGCCGACGACGATCGCGGTCAGGATCAGCACGTGCGGCAGCGGGTTCGAATAGGTGCGGAAGCCATCGGCGATGATCGGAGCGGTCCCGCCGATCAGCTTCCCGGGAGCGATATAGAGGAGGTACACCGAGGTCTGGAAGATGCCCAGGCCCACCAGCTTCTTCACCAGGTTGCCGCGCGCGATGACGATATAGACGCCGGCGATCATCAGGAACACCGTCACGAAATAACTGTAATGGCCGGCGAACGTGGTCATGCGTCGAGGTCGCGGCCGCGACCGGCGAACATGTAGAAAATCTTGAGCATCACGCCCGACACCGTCACCGCCACCCCGACCTCGACCCAGAAGATTCCGCGCTCCTGCCCGTGCGCGGAGTCCGGCGAAAGCACGAAATAGTCGAGGTAGTTGCCTCCCAGCAGGATCCCGGCCACGCCGACCGAGGCGTAGATGAGGACCCCCGCGGCCACCATCGACTCGACGATCCTCTCCGGAACCAGGCTGCGCGCCGCGGGCAGCCCGTAGATGAGCGCATAGAAGATCACCGCGGCAGCGCCGATCACCCCGGCCTGGAAACCGCCGCCCGGCCCGAAGTCGCCGTGGAACTGCACGTAGAGCGCGAACAGCAGCATGAACGGAATGAGCAGCTTTCCCACCACCCGCAGGACGAGGTCGCGTCTCACCGCTTGTCACCGTTCTTGCGGCGTCGGCGCAGCAGGGCGATCACCCCGGCGCCGGCGGTGAACACCACGGTCGTTTCTCCGAGCGTGTCGTAGCCGCGGTAACTCGCCAGCACCGCGGTGACGACGTTGGGCACGCCGGTTTGCTCGACCGCGCCCGCGAGGTACTCCGGCACCACGTGGGTGTGAATGGGCGCGGACGGATCGGAGAAAGCGGGCAGGCCGAGCGTGCCGTAGACGATGAGCCCGCCGATGACCATCGCCGCCAGCAACGGCAGGAGCGGGCGGCGCAGCGGCTTCGTTTCCTCCCCTCCGCACAGGTACAGCGCGCCGAGCAGCAGCACGGTCGAAACGCCCGCGCCCACCGAGGCTTCGGTCATCGCCACGTCCACCGCGTCGAGCGCGACCAGCGCCGTCGCCATCAGAAAGCTGTAGATGCCGGAGAGCACCACCACCGAAAAGAGATTGCGCTGCAGGACGATCGCGAGCGCCGCGACCATCATCAGCGTCAGCAGCACGTTGACGATCAGCGCTTCGATGGCTCCTCCTCCGGCTTCGCCAGCAAGGGCGCGACGCCCCGCTCGAGCGCCGCCTTGACGAGCGCGTGGGTCGCCGTCGGGCTGGTGAAGAACACCAGCATGCCGATGATCGCGAGCTTGACCGCGACGAGCGAGAGCCCCGCCTGAAGCGTCATGCCCGCCAGCAGCAGCGCGGCGCCCAGGGTATCGGTGACGCTCGCCGCGTGCACCCGCGTGTAGAAGTCGGGCATGCGCAGCAGTCCGAGGGCGCCGATCACGGCGAAGGCGCTCCCCGCGGCGATCAGCGCCCAGCTCGCCAGGTCGACCGCGACGCTCACGGGGAAGGCTCCTCCTCGCCCGGGGTGCCGAGGTCGCCGTGGCGGAAGAACTTCAGCACGGCGATCGTCCCGACGACGTTGAGCAGGCCGTAGGTGATCGCGAGGTCGAGAAAATCCGGCCGGCCGTTGAGAAAACCGATCGCGGCGAGCAGCAGCATGACCGCGGTGCCTATGGTGTTTCCCGCCTGCGCGCGGTCGAAGACGGTCGGGCCCAGGACCGCGCGCGCGAGCGCGAGGCCGAGCACCACGAGAAGCGCAGCGATCGCCAGGACGAACATCAGCCGCCTCGCTCGAAGCGCCGCACGCGGCGATCCATTTCGCTGTCGAGGACGCTTGCGGCGCCCGCGGCGGTGAGGGCGTGCACGACGAACTCCTCCGGCTTGGCCTCCACCGTGATGGTGCCGGGGGTCAGCGTGATCGAATTGGCGTGGGTGACGAGGCCGACGCTGCTCTCCTGCATGGGCTTGAAGCGCGTCATCGTCGGGCTGATGGGCAGGCGCGGATCAACGATGATCCGCGTCACGCCCCACGCCGCCTTGGCGATTTCCTTCGCCAGCCAGGACCAGTACGCCAACGCAACCGCACCGAGGTGAAAGGGCTGCCCCTCGCGGTCGGCGACCTCCATGCGGACCGCCACCCGCGCGACCCAGTACGCCGAAACCAGTCCCGAGCCGAGGAGAAACGGCGTGAACAGCCCCGAGAGCAAGACCCAGAAGGCGAAGAGCACGACGGTGAGAAACAGCGTGTGGCGCATGTTCGTTCTTCCTTGGAGTCCTCGACCCGGACCTGGCGTCCCCGGGAATTTCCGGCCTCGCGAGAGCGCCGGGATTGTAACATCGAGACCGCCGAATACCGCCGGCGCGCCGGGCCTCAACTTTTTCCCTGGGCGCCCTCGCCCGTCGGCGTCGACCTGCGCCGCCGTTCGTCCGCGCGGCGCAGGAACTCCAGGAGTTCCACGATGAGCCCGTCGCCGAGCGCGTCGATCGCCTGGTGATGGATCGAGGTGACCTCGTGCTCACGCGGCGTCAGCCGCGCAGGATGACGACGTGCACCCGATACGGGCCGTGCGCCCCGAGAACGATCTGCTGGTCGATGTCGGCGGTGCGCGAGGGTCCCGAGACGAAGTTCACGACGCGCGGCAGGCCGCCGAATTCCGCGCGCGCGAGCCCCCAGGCGTCCTCCATGTGCGCCACGATGCGCGCCGCGGGCACGATCGCGACGTGCGTCTCGGGCAGCAGGCTGACCGTCGCGGGGGTGTCGGGGCCCGAGGCGAGCACGAGCGTGCCGGTCTCCGCGATGGCGGCGAAGACGCCGGTGACCCCGACCGCATCGCTGTCCTGCGCCGCGCGCGGCTCGAGGGCGACCCCGGCGCCCTTCCAGTCGAGGTCGGCGAGCTGCGGCCACACGCAGCCGGATAGGGGGAGATTTCCCGCCCTGAGATAGCGCGCGACCGCCGCCGGAACGTCCGCCGTTCCGGCCGCCTCGTCGCAGGTGCAGAGCAAGGCCTCCGCGCGGGAGCGGAACCGCGCGACGCGGTCGTCTTCGACCGGCGGCAGCGTCCCGCGCGGATGCGCGCGAAGGTAGGTGTCGATCGCCGCACGCTCGGCCGGCGCCGGGCGGCTGCCGCCGCGGCCCTGCGCCTTGCGGATGCGGGAAAGAATCTTCTCGCGAGCGCTCATTCCCTCGCCCCTGCTTGCCTCGCCCCCGCCCTCTCCCGGAGGGAGAGGGGGTTCAGTCGAGGGCCTTCACCATGTCATCGACTATTTTCTTGGCGTCGCCGAACACCATCATCGTCTTTTCCATGTAGAAAAGCGGGTTGTCCAGCCCGGCATAGCCCGAGGCCATGGTGCGCTTGTTGACGAGCACGGTGCGCGCCTTCGCCACCTCGAGGATGGGCATGCCGTAGATCGCGCTGCCCTTTTCGTGCGCCAGCGGATTCACCACGTCGTTCGCGCCGAGCACCAGCGCCACGTCCGCCGTGCCGAACTCGCCGTTGATGTCGTCCATTTCGAACACCTGGTCGTAGGGCACCTCGGCCTCCGCCAGGAGCACGTTCATGTGGCCCGGCATGCGGCCGGCCACCGGGTGGATGGCGTAGCGCACGACCACGCCCTTGGCGGCGAGCTTGGCGGCCATCTCCTTCACCGCGTGTTGCGCACGCGCCACCGCCAGGCCATACCCCGGAACGATGATGACGTTCTCGGCGTTCGCCATCAGGTAGGCGGCGTCCTCGGCCGAACCCGAGCGCACCGTCTTGTCCCCCGCGCCCGCGGCCGCCGCGCCTTCCGCGGCGCCGAAGCCGCCGAGGATCACGCTGATGAACGAGCGGTTCATGGCCCGGCACATGATGTAGCTGAGGATCGCGCCCGAGGAGCCGACCAGCGACCCGGCGATGATCAGCATCGGGTTGTTGAGCGAGAAGCCGATGCCGGCCGCGGCCCAGCCGGAGTAGCTGTTCAGCATCGAGATCACCACCGGCATGTCGGCGCCGCCGATGGGAATGATGATGAGCACGCCGAGCAGGAAAGCCACGGCGGTCATGACGAGGAACGGCGTCCACGCCTTCTCCGGCGAGAGGAAGAAGGCCGCGCCGAAGCCGATCATCACCAGCGCCAGCGCCAGGTTCACCACGTGCTGTCCGGGAAACACCACCGGGGCGCTGGAGAACAGGCGGAATTTCTTTCCCAGGCCGGCGAGCTTGCCGAAGGCGATGACGGAGCCGGAGAACGTGATCGCCCCGACGAAAGTCCCGATGAAGAGCTCCAGCCGATTGCCCACGGGGATACTCTGCGGCAGGCCGAAGGACACCGGGTTGTTCACCACCGCCACGGCGATCAGCACCGCGGCCATGCCCACCAGCGAGTGCATGGCGGCGACCAGCTCGGGCATCTGCGTCATCTGCACGCGGCGCGCGACCAGCGCCCCGATCGCGCCGCCCGCCAGCATCGCCATGAGAATGATGTCGATGCGGCCTTTCGCCACCACCGCGAGCGTGGTGAGCACCGCAACCGCCATGCCGGCGATGCCGAACAGGTTGCCGCGGCGCGCGCTCTCGGGGTGCGACAGCCCTTTCAGCGCCAGGATGAAGCACACCGACGCCACCAGATACCACAGGGCGACGAGGTTGGCGCTCATTTCTTCTTCCTGAACATCTCGAGCATGCGCCGCGTGACGAGGAAGCCGCCCGCGACGTTGACCGAAGCGAGGCCCACGGCGAGCGCGCCGGTCAGCGAGCCGAAGTCGAGCGTCTGCGCGCCGGCGGCGAGAATCGCGCCGACGATGATCACCGAGGAAATGGCGTTGGTGACGCTCATGAGCGGGGTGTGCAGCGCCGGGGTCACGTTCCAGATCACGTGATAGCCGACGAACACCGCCAGCACGAAGACGATGAGGTTGATGACGGTGGGATCGACGGCTTCGGTCATGCTCGGCCTTTCTTCACGATGTGGCCGCCCTCGCAGGCGAGCGTGCCGGCGAGGATCTCGTCCTCGCGGTCGATCTTCAACTCGCCGGTCTTGGCGTCGAGCATCAGGCCGGCCATGTTGAGCAGGTTCCTCGCGTAGAGCGCCGAGGCGTCCGAGGGCACGGTCGCGGGCAGGTTCTCCAGCCCGATCAGCTTGACGCCGTGCCTGACGACGATCTTGCCGCGCTCGATTCCCTCGACGTTGCCGCCCTGCTCGACGGCGAGGTCCACGATCACCGCGCCCGGCTTCATCGCCTTGACGGTCTCCTCGCGGATCAGCCTGGGTGCCGGGCGCCCCGGGATGAGCGCCGTGGTGACGACGACGTCGGCCTGCGTGGCGCGCTGGTGCACGGCTTCGGCCTGGCGCCGCATCCAGCCCTCGGGCATCGGCCGCGCGTAGCCGCCCTTGCCTTCGGCGATTTCGCGCTCCTCGTCGGTCTCGTAGGGCACGTCGACGAACTTGGCGCCGAGCGATTCGATCTGCTCCTTTACCGCCGGACGCACGTCGGACGCCTCGATCACGGCGCCGAGGCGCTTCGCGGTGGCGATCGCCTGCAAGCCGGCGACGCCCGCGCCCAGCACCAGCACGCGCGCCGCCTTCACCGTGCCCGCCGCGGTCATCAGCATGGGGAAAAAGCGGCCGGTCTCCGCCGCGGCGAGCACCACCGCCTTGTAGCCGGCGATGTTGGCCTGCGAGCTGAGGACGTCCATCGCCTGGCCGCGCGACACCGTGCGCGGCAGGTATTCCATGGCGAAGCCGGTGACGCCCGTTTTCGCGATCGCCTCCAGGCCCGCGGCGTCGTAGGGGTCCAGGAGGCCGATGAGCACGCTGCCGCTTTTCAGGAACGCGAGCTCGCTTTGCTGCGGGGCGCGCACCTTGAACACGATGTCGGCGTCGTACGCCTCCGCGGCCGACGCCACGATCTTCGCGCCCGCCTTCTGGTACTCCGCGTCGGGAAAGCTCGCGCGCACGCCCGCGCCCGCCTGCACGCGCAGCTCGTGCCTGGCGGCGAGCTTCTTGACCGTCTCGGGGGTCGCGGCGACGCGCGTTTCGCCCGGACGCGTTTCGGCGGGGATGCCGATCTTCATGGAATTGTCTTGGTTTTCGCTTTTTTGCGGCGACGCGGCCGGAGGAACCCGGATGATACAACAGCGCCCCTCCGGTGACTACGCGAGCCCGCCCCGTATAATCGGCGTCGGGCAGATCGCTCCAGGGAGGAAGTCATGACGGTGAAAGTGCGGCGAGTGGTGACCGGCCACGACGGAAGCGGGCGGGCGATCGTCAAGATCGACGAGGTCGCGAAGAACATCGTGTCGAGCCGGCCGGGGGCCTCGGCCTGCGTGGTGTGGACGACCGACACGATTCCGGCGGACAACTCGGGCTCGAACGACGCGGGTCAGAAGAGCGTCGGCACCACGCTCCCCGGGGGCACGGTCTTCCGCATCATCGAATTCTCCCCCGGGGTCGCGCCCCGCATGCACCGCACCGACTCGATCGACTACGCGGTGGTGCTCTCGGGGGAGATCGACATGGAGTTGGAGAAGGGTTCGGAGGTGCATCTCAGGGCCGGCGACGTGCTGGTACAGCGCGGCACCGTGCATAACTGGATCAACCGGGGAACGGCGCCCTGCGTCATGGCCTTCGTTCTCATCGACGCGAAGTCCGCCGTCGCCGGCGGAAAGGTGCTGGCTCCGCACGGTTAGTCCCGCTTTACAGCCGGCGGAGGAATAGGGCAATCTCTGCCTTCCGCCCGATGGAGTATCCGGCCCCCGATGCCCGACCACGCTCCCAGCGCTTCCGCTGATCTGCTCGCCGCGCCGGCGCGGAGCGATCGGGCGTGGTGGCGCGTCGCGGCGGAGAACCTGTTTCCCTTCCTCGTCGTCGGCGCGCTGTGGGAGCTGGTCGCGCGGCTGGAAATCTTCCCGGCGCGGTTGTTCCCGGCGCTCGAGGACATCACCTCGACTTTCGCGCACCTCGCCGCATCCGGCGTCCTGCTGCATCACGCGCTCGAGACCATCGCGCGGCTCCTCGCCGGCTTCGCGCTCGCCGGAATCGCCGGCGTCGCGATCGGCATCGCGATGGGGCGCTCGCGCCGCGCCGAGGACCTCTTCCTGCCGCTCGTCAGCATCGGCGCCCCCATTCCCGGCCTCGCGTACGCGCCGCTGGTGATGCTGTGGTTCGGACTGGGCGACCTGCCGTGCGTCGTGCTGGTCGCCGTCGTCTCGGCCTTTCCCGTCATCATCAACAGCTGGTCCGGGGTGAAGGCGGTGAAGGAGGTCTGGGTGCGCTCCGCGCAGGCGATGGGAGCGGACGACCCGCGGCTCTTCCGCAAGGTGATCCTGCCCGGGTCGCTGCCCTACGTGCTCACCGGGCTGCGGCTGGGGCTCGCGCAGGCCTGGCGCATCCTGGTGGCGGTCGAGATGCTGACCTCGGTGCAGTGGGGTATGGGCTGGCTGATCTTCGGGGCGCGCGAATTCCTGGAGACCGACGTGATGCTCGCGGGCATCGCGGTGATCGGCATCATCGGCCTCGCTCTGGAAAAGCTGGTGTTCCAGCGGCTGGAGCAGTACACGGTGGTGCGCTGGGGAATGATGACCTCATGAATCTCCCCCCGGACCGCGTCCGTTCCATTCGCCGCGGCGTGCTGACGCTGCTGGTCGCCGCCGCCGCCTACGAGGCGGCCGCGCGCTCGGGCGTGTTCGCGCAGGCGCTGCTGCCGACCCTGCCGGCGGTGGCGATGACTCTTGTGTCGATGCTCGCCGACGGCAGCATGCTGCACCATGCCTTCTATACGCTGTACCGGGTGCTCGCCGGCCTCGGGCTGGCGGTCGCGATCGGCCTGCCGCTCGGCATCCTGATGGCGCGCTTCCGGCCGGTCGAGCGCTTTTTCATGCCGCTCGTCTCGGTGCTCATGCCGATCCCGTCGCTCGCCTGGGTGCCGTTGTTCATCCTCTGGTTCGGACTGGGCAACGTCACCACGATCCTCGTCGTGTTCTACGCGGCCACCTTCCCGATGGTGCTCAACGTGTGGACCGGAGTGCGCTCGGTCAATCCGCTGTGGCTGCGCGCCGCCGGAGCCATGGGCGCGAACGGCCGCTCGATCTTCTGGAAGGTGATCGTCCCGGGCGCCTCGCCTTTGATCATCACCGGAATCCGCCAGGCGTTCCTGCGCGCCTGGATCGCCGTGGTCGGCGCAGAAATGATCGCCGCGTCGGACTGGGGCCTCGGCTGGGTCATCTTCGACGCCAAGGAGTTCCTGAACGCCGATATCATGCTCGCGTCGCTCGCGGTGATCGGCGCGATCGGCTTCGCGTTCGAGCGGCTCGTGTTCGGCTCGATGGAACGCTCGACGGTCGTGCGCTGGGGCATGGTCCGTTCCGCGAAAACCTGACCATGCGGCACATCGAAGTCCGCGACGTCAGCCTCGTCTACGACACGCCGGCCGGCAGGGTGCAGGGGCTGGACCGCGTCAGCTTCGACCTCGCGGCCTCCGAGTTCCTGTGCATCGTGGGCCCCAGCGGCTGCGGCAAGACGACGCTGCTCAACGCCATCGCCGGATTCATCGCGCCGGCTTCCGGTGAAATCCGCATCGGCGGGCAGCCGATCAACGGCGCAGGCCTCGACCGCGGCGTCGTGTTCCAGGATTTCGCGCAATTGTTTCCGTGGCGCACGGCGCTGGGCAACGTCGCCTTCGGCCTGGAGATGAAGGGCGTGGCCAGGGCCGAGCGCGAGGCGATCGCGCTCGAGCAACTGAAGCTGGTGAAGCTCGAGAAGTTCGCCCACGCCTACCCGCACCACCTCTCCGGGGGCATGCAGCAGCGCGTCGCCATCGCGCGGGCCCTGGCATACAATCCCGGCGTGCTGCTGATGGACGAGCCGTTCGCCGCGCTCGACGCGATGACGCGCGAGGAGATGCAGCGGCTGCTCGCGGAAGTCTGGCGCGCGACCCGCAAGACGATCATCTACGTCACGCACAACGTCGCCGAGGCAGTCTACCTCGCCGACCGGGTCATCGTCATGACGCCGCATCCCGGGCGGATCAGGACCGAGGTGCGCATCGGGCTGCCGCGCCCGCGCGACCCGCTCGAGGGCGCTTTCGTCGAGCAGCAGAAGCAGCTCTTGCACCATCTCAGCGCACCGGCGGCGAGCGCCGGATGATTGGACCATCACCAAAGGAGGACAGACCATGAGCAATCGCAACGCGGAAATGAGCCGTCGCCGGTTCCTGTCGGCTTCCGGAGCCGGCGTATTGGCCCTGGGGCTGGGCCCCCGGGCGTTCGCGGCGGACGTCCTGCGCCAGGGCTACCAGACCAACATGTGGGGCATGCCGACCTACTACCTGATGCACTCGGGCTACCTGCAGAAGCACGGCATCAAGGCCGAGGACTTCCCGGTGTCCTCCGGCAACCTGACCATGCAGCAGATGGTCGCGCGCCAGGTCGATATGGGCACGTATGCGGGACCGTCGTTCATCATCGGCCACGCGCGCGGCGGCCTGGTCGCGATCGCCGTCATCGAGCACGTCGGCAAGACCACCCGCGTCATGGCGCGCAAGGATCTCGGCATCACGAAAGTGGAGCAGCTGCGCGGGAAGAAAGTCGCCAACCTGTCCGGCTCGTCGATCGGCAACATCTTCGTCGACCAGATCGCGCCCATGCACGGACTGAAGAAAGGCGACTACCAGGAAGTGCGCATGAACGTTCCCGACATGGTCGCCGCGCTCTCGGCGAAGACCGTCGACGCGATGGTCAACGTCGAACCGTACAACTCCATCGCGGAAGCCGACGGCATCGCCACCACGATCATGAATTTCTACAGCGTCGACAAGATGCCGGTGTTCATGGCGGCCACCCCCGAGTTCGTGGACAAGAACCCCGACACCGTGGTCGCCTACCTGAAGGCCTGGCTCGACGTCGGGCGCGACTTCAAGCAGAACCCCGGGAAGGTCGCCGATGTCCTCTACGGCTTCTACACCTCGAAGGGCTACAAGATGTCGCGCGAGACCCTGACCAAGGCGATCGCCACCATTGAGGTCAATCCGGATTTTCCGGCCGATCTGAGGCCGTACATGCAGGAGCAGGCCGAGGTGCTGCTCAAGGCGAAGAAGATCAAGGCGATCCCCGACTGGGGCAAGGCGCTGCGGCCGGAGTTCATGAAACGCGCGGGAGGCTAGCGCGCATCCGGCCCAAGCGGCGCGCCGCGGTTCGGGCGGCGCGTCCGCGCCGGACGTTCCGCCGGGAGCGCTCAGCTGACGCATTCCCACGGACGTTCGAATATGAGCGACCAGGTAGGGTCACGTCCCGCGGTGGTCGCGCAATTGACCTACATCAAGCCAGCGCCGGATGGCCGGCGCAACATAGCCCAACTGAAGGCGTAGGGGGTATCCATCATGCGGAATTGGATGTCTGCGCGACGAACCCAGACAGTGCTTGCGATCGGTTTGCTTGGTATGGAGCACGTGGCGGCCCAGCTGTTCGGTGTCGATCTGTTGCCCGGTCTCGGTACGGAGACCGGGTTGCTTTTGCTTTGGGGCATCGGCCATTGCGATACATTGGATGGGCCGCTCGTGACGCTCGCGAAGAAGGCGCTCGAGGAAAAGAACGTGAATCTGGTGCTGCCGTGGGTGCGCCCGGAAGACGCCGACGAAATCCGTCATGCATTCGATCACGCACAGGCCGTTCGCGATCTCGGTCCGAAAGCGCGTTCGCTGGCCGATCGGCACTTCTTCGAGACGCTCGTGCGCATACATCGAGCCGGAGAAGGTGCGCCGTTTACGGGGTTGAAACCGGCAGGCCTCGACCTGGGGCCTGCAGTGCCGGCCGCGGATCGCGCGCTGAAAACCGGCTCGCCGGACGCGGTGGTCGAGCTGCTGGCAGACGCGGTGAGCGCCGGCGTGCATGGGCGCTTCCACGCAGCGGCACAGAGGCAGGCCTTCGATCCAAACGACGTGGCGGCCGGCCGGAAATATGTCGAAGCCTATGTGCCGTACGTGCACTACGTCGAACGGCTCTGGGAAGCGGCGACCGGGGCGGCGCACGGCCATTACACCGAGCACGTACCGCAGCCGCGTCAAAGCGAACACGCGGCGCATCATCACTGAGCCGGACCTGCCCTACTTCGCGCTGCATCGGCTTGGGACACGATCTGTACAGAGCAGGGCGCCATTGCCCTAAAGCCCCCGTATTACCGCCGCCGCTTAATCCACCCGGGAAATCCCTTACGTACGCCCCCTCGCCCGCGCCATCCAGCCGAATTGCCGTTCGCCGATCTCGAACACCCCCTGAATCAGCAGCGCGAGCGCCGCGGCGGGTATCGCGCCCGCGAGCAGCGTGACGTTGTCGTTCAGCGCGAGCCCCGAGGCGATGCGCTCGCCGTAACCCCCCGCGCCGATGAAGGCGGCGATGGTGGCGGTGCCGACGTTGATCACCGCCGAGGTCTTGATGCCGGCGAGGATGGAAGGCAGCGCGAGCGGGATTTCGATGCGCCACAGGCGCTCGCGCGAGGGAAGCCCGAGCGCCATCGCCGCCTGGCGCATGCCGCGGACGATGCCGGTAAGCCCGGTACAGGTGTTGCGAACAATCGGCAGCAGCGCGTAGAGGAAAAGCGCGACAAGCGCCGGCCACGTGCCGATCGTGCCCGTCAGCGCGATCAGGAACGCGAACAGGGCGAGCGACGGGATCGTCTGGATCACGCCCACGACACCGAGGATGAGCTGCTCGGCCCTCGGCACTTTCGCCGCCGCCACTCCGAGCGGCACTCCGAGCGCGATGCTCGCCGCGAGCGAGGCGAACACCAGCAGCAGGTGCTCGCGCGTCAGGCGCGCGAAATCCGGGCCGAACAGCACGCTGAAAAAACTCCGCTCGGTCGAGGGCCTCGGCCTGCCTTCCGAATCGAGCAGCGCGGCGGCTTCGGCGAAGCTGCGCTTCCCGATCTCCGCCGCGGCGTTCATGCCGATCATGCGGCGCTCGTCGATCCGGCCTTCGAGGCGTTGCAGCGCGCGCCAGGCTTCGGGAAAGCGCTTCGGCAGGTCGAGCCGGTAGAGCAGCACCGCGTCGTAGCGCGGAAAGAATCCCCGGTCGTCCTCGAGCACGCGCAAGGCGTAGCGCTCGATCTTGGCGTCGGTCGAATAGACGTCCATCACGTCGATCTTCGCGGCGGCGATCGCCTCGTAGGCGAGGCCGTGATCGAGGCCGGAAGGCGTCGCGAACGGCAGCCGGTACGCGACCTTCAATCCCGGCCAGCCGTCGGCGCGGCCGAGGAACTCCTGCGAGAGGCCGAGCCTCAGCCCCGGATGCTTCGCAAGATCGGCGAGCGTGCCGATACCAAGCGCCTGCGCGCGCATCTCGGTCATCGCGAGCGCGTAGCTGTTGTTGAAGCCCAGGCGCACGGCGACGCCCAGGCCTTCGGGCGCGAGCGCGCGGTTCAGCTCGTCGACGCCGGGGGTGCCGTCGAGCTTGAGGATCTCCTTTGCGATGGTGCCGGTGTACTCGGGATAGAGGTCGATCGAGCCGGCTTTCAGCGCGGCGAACACGATCCCGGTGTTGCCCAGGCCCGGCTTGTGCTCGACCGCCGTGATTCCTTCGACCTTCCGCTTCAGCACTTCGCCCAGGATGTAGGACTCGGTGAAGCGCTTGGAGCCGATGCGCAAAGTGTCGCCGAACGCCGAGTGGGCGTTCCACGTCAGCCCGACCATCACGGCGGTAGTTAGAAAGCGTCCCGATGGAAAGCTCACTGCGCCGTGCCCTTGTTTTCCTTTTCCTCCCGCCAAGGGCCGGGCGGGTTCCATTTTGCGCGGAACGGCTGCGATTGTGCGGCCGCGAGGGCGGGAGCGGCAATGAAACCCTCGATGACCCCGGCGATTTCAGGGAACGCGGGCGCATCGATGCCTGACTTGGCGAGAAAACTCGTCCATTGCTTCCGCTCGGCTACGCGTTCGACGAACCTGTCGGGAACCGCTACGGGAGACGCCGTCGGCAGAGCCGTCTTCCTGCGATCGAAGGTATTGCGAATTGCCTTGGCGAGCACTTCACCTTCGAACTCGAACCGCCTGGCCATCGCCCAGAGGTCGTAGAAATCCTTCATGCGGCTGTTTTGCTCGCCGAGCTTGACCGCAGCTTCGAACTTCTCGGCGACGACCGTGTAGGTCGGGTAAGCGCGCAGCTTGGGGGCGGGAAATTCCAGCAACGACGGGTAAATGATTTCCTCCGGCCCCGGCGTCACCACGTCCCCGAAGCCGATGTCGGCCTGCACCGGAATCCGAACGCGCTCGAGCGTTGCGGTCGTCATGATGCGCACTCCCCGGTACACCTTGTCTTCCGTGTGAAGCTCGCCGTGCACCGACTCGGCCGGATATTGCAGGCCGTCCTCGCAAGGGGTCCCGCAGATCGTGCGAAAAGTTTCCACAAGGCCGGCGACGTCGCTCGGTCCGGAACACAGCAGATCGGCGTCCCGCGTCGGCCGGTACGGCTGGTCGGTCCAGAGCGCGAACAACAGCGCGCCTTTCAGCATGAAACGATCCCGGAACTCCGATCGCGCGAGGCGATAAAGCAGCCGTTCGAGCGCATATTTCGCGAGGACAAGGTCGAACGGTTCGTTACGGGCACGGGCAAGTTGCCGAAGACGCTCGCGCACGGACGCCGCAAGATTGCGAACCGGTTCTTTCTTCAAGTGAGCGATTCGAGATAAGGCCGCATCACGTTTGCGACCCGGCAGATCGCGGCGTATTTCCACAGATCCCGCGAGGTCGCGCGCCGCTCGCGCCATGCTTCGCGCAGCGCTTCGAGCGCGACGTCCAGTCCGATCTTGTTGCGGTATTTGAAGCAGTCGGCGACGGTCTTGGCGGGATTGAAGACTTTGATCTTCACTCCTTCCACCACGTGCGTCTGCACGCCTGCTTTCAGCGTCGCTTCGGAAAAGCGCATGACTCGCAGCGGGGGATGTTCGAGCCTGGGGCGGCGCGTCTTTTCGCCGATCGCTATCCATATCTGATGCGGGTTCTGCGTCGTCATGTTATGGAAGCGGAGCGCCGACAGCAGGCAAATGACGCTCTTCGGAACTTTCTTGCTCACCTCGACAGTGCTGCGATGCTCGGTGACGTCGGGCTCGGGCAGCGAATACAGTCCGCGCGACACGCGGGTCAGTCGGCCGCTTGCCTCCATCCGCTGAAGAATCACCCGCGGGATGCCGTGGCGATCGAGGTCGAGCGGCCGCAGCACGCCCTGCCGCTGCGCGACCTGGAGGACTTTTTGACTGTGGGTCCGGGCCATCGGGGCATTATGTTACGAAATGTCGGCACTTATCAATAAGTCCCGACATTTCGTAACAGGCAGCGGGAGCCAGCGGCCGCTTCAAGTCGCATCGGCCGGAACGATCTCGCCGAGAAACTGCAGCGCCGCCAGCCGCGAGTAGAGTCCCTGCTCGCGCACCAGCTCCGAGTGCGTGCCGGATGCGATCACCCGGCCCTGATCCATGACGACGATGCGGTCGGCGTTCTTCACCGTCGCCAGCCGGTGCGCGACGACCAGCGTGGTGCGGCCGCGCATCAGGCGCTCGAGCGCCATCTGCACGTAGTTCTCGCTCTCGGCGTCCAGCGAACTTGTCGCCTCGTCGAGCAGCAGCACCGCGCGGTCGGCCAGCAGCGCCCGCGCGATCGACAGGCGCTGGCGCTGGCCGCCGGAGAGCCGCACGCCGCGCTCGCCGAGGAAGGAATTCATGCCCTCGGGCAGGCCCTCGATGAATTCGGCCGCATAGGCCGCCTCGCAGGCCGAGCGCACCTCCGCGTCGCTCGCCTCCGGCCGCCCGTAGCGGACGTTCTCGGCGACGCTCGCGGCGAAGATCACCGGCTCCTGCGGCACCAGCGCGAGGCGCCGCCGCACCGCCCGCGGGTCGGCGCGCCCGACCTCCACCCCGTCGAGCCTGATCGCTCCGCTGTCCGGGTCGTAGTAGCGCAGCAGCAGCTGGAACACCGTCGACTTGCCCGCGCCCGAGGGCCCGACCAGCGCGACCGTCTCGCCGCGCGATACGGCGAGCGAGAAATCCGATAGCGCCGCCGAATCGCGGCGCGAAGGATAGTGAAACGTGACGCGCTCGAAGCTCACCTCTCCGCGGGGAGGCTCGGGCAGCGGTTGCGGCAGCGCCGGCGCGCGGATGAAAGGCTCGGTCGCGAGCAGCTCCATCAGGCGCTCGGTCGCCCCCGCGGCGCGCTGCAGGTCGCCGATCACTTCCGACACCGCCCCGACGGCGCCGGCGACCAGCACCGCGTAGAACACGAAGGCCGAGAGCTCGCCTGCGCTCATGCGCCCGGCGAGCACGTCGTGGCCACCGATCCACAGGATCACCCCGACCGCGCCGAAGGCGAGCAGCATCACCAGCGCGACCAGCAGCGCTCTCTGCCCGATGCGCCGCGTCGCCGTGGCGAAAGCCGCTTCGACGCGCTCGCCGAAGCGCTCCCGGTCCGGGTCCTCGTGGCCGTAGGACTGCACCGTGCGGATCTCGTGCAGGGACTCGTCGATGTGCGTGCTCACGTCGGCGATCCGCTCCTGGCTCGCGCGGGACAGTCGCCGCACGCGCCGCCCGAAGAGCAGGATCGGCGCGATCACCAGCGGCACGCCCAGCACCACCAGCACCGTGAGCTTGGGGCTGGTGATCACCAGCATCGCCAGCGCCCCGAGCATGATCAGGGTGTTGCGCAGCGCGAACGAGGCCGAGGAGCCGATCACGATCTCCAGCAGCGAGGTGTCGTTGGTGAGACGCGAGATCGCCTCTCCGGTGCGCATGGTCTCGAAGAACCCGGGAGAGAGCTCGAGCAAGTGGCCGAACACCGCGCGGCGGATGTCGGCCGAGACGCGCTCGCCGATCCACGACACCGAGTAGAAGCGGATGTAGGTCGCCGCGGCGAGCACGCACACGATGGCGAGCAGCGCGAACAGCGCCGTGTCGAGGGAGGCGGCGTCGCTGCCGGAGAAACCCGCGTCGACGACGCGCTTCAGGCCCTGGCCGAGCACCAGCACGCAGCCGGCCGCGACCACCAGCGCGACGCCGGCGAGCGCCATGCGCGCGCGGTAGGGCCAGAGGAAGCGCAGCACCCGCGCGAGCTGGCGCAGATCGCGGGTGGGCGGACGCTCGGGGAGGTTGTCGATCTGCCGCGCCAATTGGATCGCCCGTCACTTTCCTTTGGGAAGAGAACCGTCGCGCTGCATCCGCTCACCGGACGACTCGGCCTTGTCCGGATCGGTGCCCGCATTTTCCGCGCACGAAGCTATTATGCCGAAGCCCGACGGCGCAGTCGGGATTTTCAGATTCCTATGCTTCGCCGGCGGAGTGCTGGAAGATCGATGGTCCAGCCTCGCCGCCGCACCGGCAGCTCGGCCTCGCGAAGCGTGCGGCCCGCGTACACGCGATGATCCGCGACCCGGATTTCCTCTACAATGCGTTCATCCCTTCCTGTTTCGAGATCGTTCATGGATTTCATCACAATCCGCGATTTGCGCACCCAGCCGGACAAGGTGTGGAAGAAGCTCACTCGCGCCCGCGAACTCGTCGTCACCCGCAACGGCAAACCCTTCGCGCTGCTCACGGAAACGACGCCGACGAGACTGGACGAGGATCTCGCGACCCTGCACCACCTGCGCTTCGGTCGGGCGCTCACCGAAATCCGCGAGCAGGCGAGAACGCGGGGACTCGACAAGCTTTCGTTGAAGGACATCGACTCCATCATTCGCAAGGCAAGGAAAGCTCGGCGTGCGTCGGGCGGTGCTTGACACCAACGTCCTCGTCTCCGGCCTGCTGAGCCCCGCCGGACCACCCGGCGCACTGCTGAACGCGATCTCCAAAGAGGGCCTCACGCCGGTTGAAACATAGTTCGGTTCCATACATGCGCGCGGGGAACACATTGTGTTGATGCCGGCGGCGGCCATCGCCTGCGGTTCATCCCCGCGCGTACGGGGAACACACCCGGGAATGGGGTGCTCTCCGGTAATTCGGCGGTTCATCCCCGCGCGTGCGGGGAACACCTTGTCCCGCAGAACGGGCACACCGATCCGAGCGGTTCATCCCCGCGCGTGCGGGGAACACACCTGCAGGACGATCGCCGAGAGCTCGGTCGGCGGTTCATCCCCGCGCGTGCGGGGAACACAAGCGGGTGAGACGTCAGCCCGACGCCGGGATCGGTTCATCCCCGCGCGTGCGGGGAACACGTAGCGTCGGGGCGTCTCAGACCAGTACTACCCGGTTCATCCCCGCGCGTGCGGGGAACACGGTGGGCTGGGATGCGGCGATGATCCTACGGCCGGTTCATCCCCGCGCGTGCGGGGAACACGCGTCCGCGCGCCGCCCGACCGCATCGATGCGCGGTTCATCCCCGCGCGTGCGGGGAACACAAGATCAGGAAATCGGCGCGCTAATTCATCAACGGTTCATCCCCGCGCGTGCGGGGAACACGTGGGTTCAGCTTGCTCGCTGACATGTTGGCGCGGTTCATCCCCGCGCGTGCGGGGAACACCATCCGATCGT
>JBATEB010000131.1:0-6500 GCA_049663805.1 Burkholderiales bacterium
CGGCGCGTCCTTCCCGTCGGGAAGTCCGGCGTCGCGCCATGCCGACAGGGCCGCGACCGCGCCAAGCTGGCTGTACCGGTCCATGGTGTAGGCGAGCGACGGGCCCAGCGCCGCGGCGGCATCGAAATGCTCGCAACGCGCCGCCGGGATGGAGAGCGGCCTGAGCGCGTTCTCCTCCCGCGTGTAGAGCCGGATCGCCGATTCGCCGCGCAGCATCCGGCCGAAGAAGTCCGCGAGATCCCCCCCGAAAGGGCTGACGAGCCCCAGGCCGGTGACGGCGACGCGCCGCGGACCCGTCATTCAGGCGCCCTTGACGGGCTTGATCCCGTCAACGATGCGCAGCAGGTCGCCTACCGTCTTGGGTTGCGGAATGTCGTTGGGTATCTTGACGCCGAGCCTGTCCTCGAATTCGAAGAGCAGCTCGAGCAACAGGAGCGAATCGACCTTGAGCTCCTCGAGCGTCGCCTCGGGCCTCACCCGCGCCGGGTCGGTCCGGTCGCGCGCATACAGAAATTCGCCCAGCAGTTTCAGGTTGTCCTGTTCCATGTCCGTGTTCAAAGTGGCGGCGGCAGCCTGCGGCATCGGACCGCAGTCCCGCCATTGTCGCATCGTTTCGAGCCCGGGATGAAGGCAAGTGAACGCGCGCGGGCGGCCCCGGCGAGCGCGTGCCGGGCCGTAGCGACGGTCCCTTTTCGATCCCGCCTGACGGCCCGGCGCCGCGGAAAAACTAGAACGGAATGTCGTCGTCCATGTCGTCGAACTTGCCCGCGGGCTTCTTGGAGGCTTTGTCTTCGCCCGCCGCGACCGGTTCCTTGGCCTCGGCTCCCCGGTCGCGCGCGCCCGCGTCCCCCGAACCCTGGCGGCTCCCCAGCATCTGCATGCGGTCGGCGACGATTTCGGTCGTTTGGCGCTCCTGCCCCTCCTTGTCCTGCCACTTGCGGGTGCGCAGGCTCCCCTCGACGTAGACCTGCGAGCCCTTCTTCAGGTATTCGCCGGCGATCTCGGCGAGCCGGTTGAAGAAGACGATGCGATGCCACTCGGTACGCTCCTGCTTTTCCCCGCTCGTCTTGTCTTTCCACGTGTCGGTGGTCGCCACCGAGATGTTGGTAATGGCCCCCCCTTCCGGGTTATAGCGGGTTTCGGGGTCGCGTCCCAGGTTTCCGACGAGTATTACCTTGTTGACCGATGCCATGAGTTCTCTCCTCCGATAAGTTCCGTCAGTGCGCGCTCGTCGAGCGTCTCAGGATACACCGATAAGCGGATGATCCCCTGCTCGGACAGGACCACGGCCTCGCGCACGCCGCGCAAGCGGACGAGCCGCTCGCGCAAATCGAGCGGATCGGCCCCGTCGCGCACCCGAACGACCCGCTCTGACGGGTCTCCCGGGATGCGCATCGACCAGGCCACACCCAGCCATAACGCAATGACGGCGATTCCGAATACAAACACCGACGCCTCCCCCCAATGCTGGGCGAGCCAGCCGCCGGCGGCGCCGCCGGCGAACAGGCCGAGCGACTGGGTCGTGCTGTAGACGCCGAGAGCGGTGCCACGCGAGGCGGGCGCGGCGACGCGCGACACCAGCGAAGGCAGGCTGGCCTCCAAAATGTTGAAAGCGACGAAGAAAGCGAGCAGCAGCGCGATCACCATCCAGAAATGGGTGAAGCACACGGCAAAACCGATCTCGACGGCGAGCAGCAGGCCGATCGAGCCGAGAAAGAGAAACTTCGTCCGTCCGCGGCGCTCGGCGTGCATCAGCAGCGGCACCATCAGCACGAACGATCCGAGCACCACCGGGAGGTAGACTTTCCAGTGCTCGGTCACCGGCAGTCCTCCGTGGGTGACGAGCGCGACCGGAATGACGACGAAGATCGCCATCTGCACCAGGTGCAGTGAAAAGATCCCCATATTGAGCCGCAGCTGCTCGGGGTTGCGCAAGACCTCGGTGAGGATCCCGGGCTGGACGCGCCGCGCCGGATCGTCCGCGACGCGAGGTTCCGCGGGCACGACGGAGAGCGTCAGCCAGATCGCTGCGAGCGAAAGCAGGCCGGTGAGGCCGAAGATTCCGCCCATCCCGATGGCGTGATAGAGCGCCGGGGCGGCGACGAGCGACACGGCGAAGGTGAGGCCGATCGAGCCGCCGATCATCGCCATCGCCTTGGTGCGATGCTCCTCGCGGGTGAGGTCGGCCGCGAACGCCGTCACCGGCGCGGCGATCGCGCCCGCTCCCTGGATCACGCGCCCGAAAATGATCCAATGAATGTCGGATGCCCACGCGGCGACGAAGCTCCCGAGCGCAAACAGCAGAAGGCCGATGACGATCAGCCGCTTCCTGCCGTACCGGTCGGAGGCCATGCCGAAGGGAATCTGCAGGATCCCCTGGGAGAGGCCATACACCCCCAGCGCCATCCCGACCAGGAACTGGCTGTCGCCCCCGGGGAGATGCCGGGCGTGCACCGCGAATACGGGCAGGATCAGAAACAGCCCGAGCATGCGCAAAGCGAAAAGCGACGCAAGCGACACGCTCGCGCGCAATTCCAGGGGGGACATCCGCCCCTTGGCCGCGGGGGAAATCATAGGGGTAGCGAAGGTGACGCGGAATTTCGTATAGTAGCAGGTTCCCTTTTGCTCACAGCCTCATGGACCACATTCGCATCCGCGGCGCGCGCACGCACAACCTGAAGGACTTGAGCGTCGATCTGCCGCGCAACCGGCTGATCGTCATCACCGGGCTCTCCGGCTCGGGAAAATCCTCGCTCGCCTTCGACACACTCTACGCCGAAGGGCAGCGGCGCTACGTCGAATCGCTCTCGGCCTACGCGCGCCAGTTCCTGCAGCTGATGGAGAAGCCCGACGTCGATCTGATCGAAGGCCTGTCGCCCGCGATTTCGATCGAGCAGAAGGCCGCGAGCCACAATCCGCGCTCGACGGTCGGAACCATCACCGAGATCCACGACTATCTGCGACTGCTCTATGCCCGCGTCGGCACGCCCTACTGTCCCGAGCACAAGCTCGCCCTGCAGGCGCAGTCGGTTTCGCAGATGGTCGATCACGTCCTCGCGCTGCCCCCGGACACGGCGCTCATGGTGCTCGCGCCCATCGTCGCCAGCCGGAAGGGCGAGCAGCAGGAGCTGGTCGCGGAGCTGCGCGCCCAGGGGTTCATGCGCCTGCGCGTCGACGGCAAGGTCCACGAGATCGATTCGGTGCCGAAGCTGTCCAGGAACGTCAAGCACACGCTCGATGTGGTGATCGACCGCCTCAAGTCGCGCCCGGACGCGAAGCAGCGGCTGGCGGAATCGTTCGAGACGGCGCTGCGGCACGCCGACGGCCGGGCGCTGGTGCTCGAGGTCGACTCGGGGCGGGAACACCTGTTTTCCGCGCGCTTTGCCTGTCCTGCCTGCGACTATTCCCTGGCCGAGCTCGAGCCTCGCCTGTTCTCGTTCAACAATCCCATGGGAGCCTGCCCGGGATGCGATGGCCTGGGCACGATCAGCTTTTTCGACCCGAAGCGGGTGGTGGCGCACCCGGGCCTCTCGCTCGCAAGCGGCGCGATCAAGGGATGGGACCGCCGCAACCAGTTCTATTTCCAGATGATCACGAGCCTTGCCGCCCATTTCGGTTTCGAGGTCGAGACCTCGTTCGAAAAGCTGCCCGCGGAGATCCAGCAGATCGTCCTTCACGGCTCCAGCGAAATCATCCCCTTCTCCTACCTCAACGAGCGCGGCCGCACTTTCATCAAGGAGCACGCCTTCGAGGGCATCCTGCCGAACCTGGAACGGCGCTACCGGGAGACCGACTCGCCGGTGGTGCGCGAGGAGCTGGCGAAATACCTGAACGGCAAGGCCTGCCCGGCGTGCGAAGGCACGCGCCTTCGCACCGAGGCGCGGCACGTCAAGGTCGCCGGCAAGGCGATTTACGAGGTGAGCGGACTCCCGCTGAAGCAGGGGCTCGAGTTCTTCCGCAAGCTCAAGCTCACCGGCGCGAAGGAGGCCATCGCGGAGAAGATCGTCGGCGAGATCGCGGCGCGCCTTACCTTCCTCAACAACGTCGGCCTCGACTACCTTTCCCTCGACCGTTCCGCCGACACGCTCTCCGGCGGCGAGGCGCAGCGCATCCGGCTCGCCTCCCAGATCGGCTCGGGCCTGACCGGCGTGATGTACGTGCTCGACGAGCCCTCGATCGGGCTGCACCAGCGCGACAACGCCCGCCTCCTCGACACCCTCAAGCACCTGCGCGACCTCGGCAACACGGTCATCGTCGTCGAGCACGACGAGGAAGCGATCAATTCCGCCGATCACGTTCTCGACATGGGTCCCGGGGCGGGCGAGCACGGCGGCCGCGTCGTCGCCGAAGGCACGCCCGAGCAGATCCGGAACAACCCCGCCTCGCTCACCGGCCGCTATCTTTCGGGGACGCTGGAGATCGCGGTGCCCAAGGTCCGCCGCCGCATCGACCGGACGCGGATGCTGAGGCTGCGCGGGGCGCGCGGAAACAACCTCAAGAAGGTCGATCTCGTCCTCCCGGTCGGCCTGTTCGTGTGCGTCACCGGCGTCTCGGGCTCGGGCAAGTCCACCCTCATCAACGACACCCTCTATTACGCCGTCGCGCGCGAGCTCTACGGTTCGGTCGATGAGCCCGCGCCCTACGATTCGATCAAAGGGCTGGAATTTTTCGACAAGGCGATCAGCGTCGATCAGAGCCCGATCGGCCGCACCCCGCGCTCCAAACCGGCGACCTACACCGCGCTGTTCACACCGATCCGCGAGCTCTTCGCCGGCGTCCCCGCGGCGCGCGAGCGCGGCTACGGGCCGGGGCGCTTCTCCTTCAACGTCAAGGGCGGGCGCTGCGAGGCCTGCCAGGGCGACGGCGTCATCAAGGTCGAGATGCATTTTCTCCCGGACATCTATGTGCCCTGCGACGTCTGTCGCGGGAAACGCTACAACCGCGAGACGCTCGAAATCCAGTTCAAGGGGAAGAACATCCACGAAGTGCTGCAGATGACGGTGGAAGCCGCGCACGAGTTCTTCAACGCGGTCCCGGCGGTCGAACGCAAGCTTCTGACCCTGCTCGAGGTGGGCCTCGGCTACGTCCAGCTCGGCCAGCCCGCGACCACGCTCTCCGGCGGGGAGGCGCAGCGGGTGAAACTCTCCCTCGAACTCTCCAAGCGCGACACCGGACGCACCCTGTACATCCTGGACGAGCCCACCACCGGGCTGCACTTCAAGGACATCGACCTGCTGCTCTCGGTGCTGCACCACCTGCGCGACGCCGGCAACACGGTCGTCGTCATCGAGCACAACCTCGATGTGGTCAAAACCGCCGACTGGGTCATCGACCTCGGTCCCGAGGGCGGCGACGGCGGCGGGCGCATCCTCGCCGAAGGAACGCCCGAGGACATCGCGGCGATGGAGCCGAGCTTCACCGGGCGGTACCTGCGAGGGGTGCTGGGGAAGAAGGTGAAGCGCGCGGCTTAGACAAACAATCTGCGACTGCGTAGAATCGTTTTCGCCCGCCGACCACCGCATTGGGAGACTGACATGTTCCGAACAATCCGCTTTGTCCTCGCCGCCCTCGCGCTCGCGCTATTCTCCGCGCCCGCCGCCGCCCAGAACCTCACCGGAACGATGAAGAAGATCAAGGAGACGGGGTCGATCACCATCGGCTACCGGGAGTCCTCGATCCCTTTCTCCTACCTCGACGACAAGCAGCAGCCGATCGGCTACGCAATGGACCTGTGCCTGAAGATCGTCGACGCGGTCAAGGCCGAGCTCAAGGCGCCGAAGCTGAAGGTGCAGCTGCAGCCGGTGACCTCGTCCAACCGCATTCCGCTGATGCAGAACGGCACGATCGACCTCGAGTGCGGCTCGACCACCAATTCGGTCGAGCGCCAGAAGCAGGTGGCGTTCGGCCCGACCTACTTCGTCATCAACGTGACCGCGGCGGTCAAGAAATCCTCGGGCATCAACACCCTCGCCGACCTGAACGGCAAGACCATCTCGACGACCTCGGGAACCACCTCGGTTCCGCTCATCAAGAAATACGAGAAAACGCAGAAAGTGGAGGTCAGGGAAATCTACGGCAAGGACCACGCCGAGTCGTTTCTCCTGGTCGCCGACGACCGCGCCGCGGCGTTCGTGATGGACGACATCCTGCTCGCCGGGCAGATCGCCAACTCCCGCAACCCTTCGGCCTACCGCATCATCCCCGAGTCGCTGCGCCAGGAGCCCTACAGCATGATGCTGCGCAAGGACGACCCGCAATTCAAGGCGCTGGTGGACAAGACGGTCGGCGGGGTGATGAAATCGGGGGAAATCAACAAGATTTACGCCAAGTGGTTCACCAAGCCGATACCGCCCAAGGACATCAATATGAAGTTTCCGATGACGCCCGCGATCAAGGAAGCTTTCAAGAATCCGAACGACACAGGCGTATAAGCCGCCCGAAGGGAAAACGCCGGAGCGCGTGCGGAACCGGTTTTTTTGCCCGTGCAGGCGAGATAGGCC
>JBATEB010000132.1:0-8992 GCA_049663805.1 Burkholderiales bacterium
GTGTACTACTTCAAGGCGTATTTCGAGGTGACGCGTCACGGTGGTCAAACCGTCTCTTTTTCGGTGCCCTCGGGCAACTTCGGCAACGTCTACGCCGGCCACGTCGCGCGCGAGATGGGTCTGCCGATCCGCAGGCTCGTCGTCGCCACCAACGAGAACGACGTGCTCGACGAATTTTTCCGCACCGGACGCTATCGCGTGCGCAAGGCGTCCGAGGTGAAGGCGACGAGCAGTCCCTCGATGGACATCTCCAAGTCTTCCAACTTCGAGCGCTACGTCCACGACCTCGTCGGCCGCGACGGGAAGGTTCTCCGCGAGTTGTGGGAGACGCTGGATCGCGAGAGTTCCTTCGACCTTTCGGCCACGGCGACCTTCAGGCAGGTCGCGGAGACCGGATTCGTGTCGGGATCGAGCACCCACGCCGACCGCGTCGCCACCATCCGCCGCGTGTGGAAGGGCTACGGCGTCACGATCGACCCGCACACCGCCGACGGCGTCAAAGTGGGGCTCGAGCAGCGCGAGCCGGGCGTGCCGCTCGTCTGCATGGAAACCGCGCAGCCGGCGAAATTCTCCGAGACCCTGCGCGAAGCGCTGGGACGCGAGCCCGCGCGCCCGCCGGGATTCGAGAATCTCGAGAAGCTGCCGCAGCGGGTCGAAGTGATGGAGGCCGACGCCGCGCGCGTCAAGGCCTTCATCGCCGCGCACGCCGGCTAGGCCGCGATGCGCTCCGGAAGAGTGACCGGGCGCGGCTCCTCCACGCGATCCAGCGGACTCTTCACGCCGCGGCCGCCCTTGTTGAGCACGTGCGTGTAGATCATCGTGGTCGACACGTCCGAATGCCCGAGCAGCTCCTGCACCGTGCGGATGTCGCTTCCCGACTGCAGCAAGTGCGTGGCGAAGGAATGGCGCAGCGTATGCGCGCTCACCGGCTTTGCAATGCCCGCGCGGCGGCGCGCCTCCTTGAGCGCACGCGCCAGCACCGAATCGTCCAGATGGTGCCGCCGGATCACGCCGTCGTCGGGGTCGGCCGAGCGCTTGCCCGACGGAAAGATGTACTGCCATCCCCATTCGTACCCTGCGCGCGGATACTTGCGCGCCAGCGCGAAGGGCAGATGCACTTCCCCGAAACCCTCGCGCAGATCGATCTCATGCAGACGCTTCGCCTCCCCAAGCTGCGCGTGGAGCGGCTGCAGCGCGACCTCCGGCAGCATGGTCACGCGATCCTTGTCGCCCTTGCCGCCGCGCACCACGATCTGCCGGTAAGCAATGTCGACATCCTTGACGCGCAGGCGCAGGCACTCCATCAGCCGCAACCCGGCGCCGTAGAGAAAGCTCGCCATCAGCCAGTGCGCGCCCTTCAACTGCGCAAGCAGCGCCGTCGCCTCGCCGCGCGTCAGCACCACCGGCAGCCGCACCGGTCGCTTGGCGCGGACCAGATCGTCGAACCAGCCCAGCTCCCTGCCCAGCACCTGCTTGTAGAGAAACAGCAGAGCCGAGAGCGCCTGATTCTGAGTCGCGGCGGCAACGTTGCGATCGGCGGCGAGGTAGTTGAGAAATGCCGTCACCTCGCCCGAGCCGAGCGTCGCGGGATGGCGTTTACCAGACCAATAGATGAAACGCCGGATCCAGTGCACATAGGCCTCCTCCGTCCGCCGGCTGTAATGCAACCGCCGAATTGCCTCGCGCACCTGCTCGAGCAGCCGGGGCTGGCGCCCCTGCGGGGTTTCACCTTTAGAGAAATCAGACACTTAACCCTCCGCCCGCAACCTATCGCGACCTGTTATTAAATACAGTACACTCCTTAGCCATGATTTTGCAAGAATAATCTGATAGGCGTAGACTCGTGCGCCAGAATAGTTCGTTTTTCGGAAGATGATTTCACGTTAGGGTGCTCGAACGCGCGCCGTGCTTGAGAAACTGAACGCAGCCCTGAACGACACGTCGGACGTCTACGTCAATGCTGGCGCCGACGCTGCAAAGTATTTCGAGAAACTACGGCAAGACATTAGGCGGCACCAGTGTGAGCCGTATCGCGTTACCGCGAAGGTGATGCCGCCTGGTTTTCCAGACGTCGAACTTGGAAGTGAATTAAGCGGCCTTTGCGTGGCGAAACGGGATGGCTATTGGTTGGTGTATGCCCCAGAGAGCGACAAGTTCTACTGTTTCTGGGGCACCGATGAACAACATTTAGGAGCACATGGTGTCTTCGGCAGCCCACTATACTGCTGGTCAGCCTGAGCACCCTAACATGGCGTTGGTGCCGACGCGCCGCGAGCCGTCGTGCCTCACCAAGTGGTGTGCCGCGGCGCGCGACACAACTCTACGTTAGAGAGCGGTAACGATGCAGGACGTCTTCGCTATTCTTGAGAGAAATTTCGGCCTTTTCTTCGGCGTTTGCCTGTTGTGGGTCGTGGCCTGGGCAGCTTATTCTGCCTGGCGACGGTACAAGAAGGGACCAATGCATCCGCCATTCTCGGAGGCTGATGTCCGATTCGTCGAGCGCTATGCATCCGGGTTCTCGCATAAGAGCCTTTTCACCCGGTTTGGTGGCGCGAAGAACGCATTGGTTGTCCGAGTGCTGAAGGACGCAGTGCTCATTGAGCCGCTCGCCATCTTCAAGTGGATCATGCCTTTGGGCTTCAATGACCTTGAACACTACGTGGCGAAATCGAGCATCGTGCGTGTGCAACCCTCATCGAGCCTCGGCAGGCAGACTCTGTTGCTTGAGTTCCGTGCGAACGATGGGACACAACACACGCTGGAACTGGCCTTGCGAAAGCCTCTCGAGTTTCAGGCCGCACTGAAGGCATGACCACACCGCTCTCTAACCCCCAAATCGAGAGGGACGCTAAGGTTCCCCCGATTTAGTTGACACCTCGGGCTAACAGCTCGGAGGTGGTTTGTGGCGAAAGCTGGACCTCGAAAGATTGCGAAGTATGGAGAGCGATTCAAGGCAACTGCGGTGAAGTTGAGCAGCTTGCCGGGGGTTTTGATTCAGGATGTTGCAGCGGCGCTGGACATTCATCCGTTCATGCTTTCGCTGTGGAGAAAGCAGGTCCGTCAGGGGGTGATAGTGGCCAGAGCTTCGAGGCTCGATGTGGAGACGACGGCAGAGCTAAGGCGGCTAAGAGAGCTTGAACGACGCTACAAAGTGCTCAAGGAGGAGCACGAGCTCTTAAAAAAAGCCATCCGGTTTGCTTCCGATCGAAAGCGGAAATCTTCGCCTTCATCGAGGTAAACCGGATGCAGCACGATCTCACGCTGATGTGCCGGGTCTACGAGGTTACCAGAGCGGGCTACTACGCTTGGCGCTCGCGCGAGCGTAGCGAGCGTGAGCGCCAAAATGAAGCGCTCGCAGACCAGATTCGGGCCGTTCACCTTGAAAGTCGCGGCACCTACGGCAGTCCGCGGGTGCACCAGGCGCTCAAGGGCAAGGGCCACTGCGTGGGCAAGCACCGTGTCGCCCGCCTCATGCGTACGCACGGCATCAAGGCTCGCGTAGCCACGATCCGCTACACCAGCCCCGGTATGCAGCGCCACTATGCTTCGATCCCCAACGAGCAGCTCGACATCAAACTGAAGACGCCCGACCAGGTGTGGGTGGGCGACATCACGTATTTGAAGGTGGGCGGCATCTACCGCTACCTGGCGGTGGTCATGGACAAGTACAGCCGCCGCGTTGTGGGTTGGAGCTATGGCCCAAGGAAAGATGTGAAGCTCACCCTCGAGGCCCTGAACAGCGCTGTACGCAGCCGCCGGCCGCGCTCAGGGCTGGTCTTCCACACCGATCGGGGCATTGAGTACAGCGCCGGCGCTTTCAAAGACCGCATCGCCAAGCTACGCTTCACTCAAAGCATGAACCGTCCTGGCAAAGTCACCGACAACGCGTTTATAGAATCCTTCTTTCATTCGATGAAGTCCGAGACTTTCCACGGATACCGCTTCAACGAGGACAGCGAAGTCCGTTCTGTGTTGAAGAATTACTTGCCCTTCTACAACCGCGATAGACTTCACTCGTCATTGAACTACGTGTCGCCTGCGACGTTTGAACGGCAGGCACGATGAACCGGGTGTCAACAAAACCGGGGGAAGATTCGGGACCGTCCCATTTCCAAGTGGCTGATCGGGCTGGGCATCGTGTTGATCGCCGCGGGCCTGCTGTGGCCGCTGCTCTCGAAGCTGGGACTGGGCAGGCTGTTCGGGGACATCGTGGTGCGGCGCGAGGGGTTCACCTTCTATTTCCCCCTGATGAGCGCCCTCATCATATCGCTCGTCGTCAGCGTGATCATCTGGATTTTCCGCCGCTAGCCGCAAGCCCGAGGAGCGCTCGGGCGTTGCCCTCGACGATGCTGCGCTTGGCGTCCTCGTCCAGGCGCGGATGGGCGGTGACGATATCGACCGGCCGCTCGTAGGCGATCGGAAAGCAGTAGTCGCTGCCCATGAGCACGCGATCGGCCCCGATGACCCTGACCAGGTACTCGAGCACGTGGTCGGAATAGCCGACGGTGTCGTAGTAGAAACGCCGCAGGTACTCGAGCGGCGGCTGCTTGATGTGCTTCAGGTCGGCGCGCTTTTCCCAGCCGCGGTTGAGCCGGCCCACCAGCCACGGAAACGCGCCCCCGGAGTGCGGCAGGCAGACGACGAGTTTCGGCAGCCGGTCGAGCACGCCGCCGAAGATGAGATGGGCGGCGGCGATCGCCGACTCGAAGGGGTTGCCGAGCAGGTTGGTGAGATAGTAGGCGGCGAGGCGCTGATGGCCGATCACTTCCACCGGGTGCAGGAAAAGCGGCAGGCCGCTCGCCTCGATCCGCTCGAATACCGGCAGCAGCGCCGCGTCCGACAGGTCTTTCTCCCGGATTTGCGTCGCGATGTAGAAGCCGCGCATGCCGGGCAAGCCGGCCGCGCGCTCCACTTCCTTCACCGCGAGCGCCGGCTCGTGCATCGGCAGGGTCGCCAGGCCGACGAACCGCGAAGGGTTTCGCTGGTGCGCCTGCGCGAGAGCATCATTGTAGGTTTCGGCAAGGCGCTGCGCCAGGGCTCCGTCGGCCCAGTAGACCATCGGCTGCGAGAGCGAAAGCGCATGGACTTCGACACCCTGCTCGTCCATCGCGGCGAGGCGCGCGTCGAGATCGACGAACTTGGGCCCGACCGGTCCGGTGACGACATGGCCGTGCCTGAACTGCGGCCCCTTGCCCTCGACCATCTTGTACTCGAAGCCGTGCGCCGGTCCGTGCTTCGCGATAAGGTCGAGAAAAACCTGCGGGAAATAGTGCGCGTGGACGTCGATCGGCTGGCAGCTGTTCATTGCTTCCTCCGGAGCGCGATTCTACCGCGGCGGAGAGCGGCCGCATTTATAATCGTTGTTAAACGCGGACGCTGCGCGCCGCTTTAACTCCGCGCGTTGGAACGGACGCCTTGGGCGCCGTTCAACGCGCGGTCGGCTCGACAGGGAGGGGAATGGAAGAGCGGGTCAGCTTTGCATCGGATGGACTCGAGCTTGCGGGTGTGCTGCACCTTCCCGACTCGCGGGCCGCGGAAGAGCGGCGCGCCGCCTTTCTCGTCCTGCACGGCTTCGGCAGCAACAAGGACGCGGGCGGCGGGACGGTGGTGGCGAAAATGCTCGCCGGGCTGGGCTATGCCGCGCTGCGCTTCGATTTCCGCGGTTGCGGCGAAAGCGAAGGCGAGCGCGGAAGGGTGATCTGCAGGGAGCAGGTCCGGGACACGCGCAACGCGCTTTCGCATCTCGCGACGCGCGCGGAGATCGAGCCCAAGCGCATCGGCGTGGTCGGGCAGAGTTTCGGCGCCGCGGTCGCCGTCTACGCGGCGGGGGTCGACCGCAGGATCGCGGCGTGCATTTCCTCCGGCGGATGGGGCAACGGCGCGAAGAAGTTCCGCCGGCAGCATGCTTCCCCCAGTGCGTGGAGGAAATTCTGCGCGATGCTGAAAGAAGGAAAGCGCCGCAAGCGCTCGGGCCGGCCGATGACGGTTTCCCGCTACGACATCGTTCCCATCCCGCCGCGCCTGAGGGGGAATCTCGCGCCGGGCTCGATCATGGAGTTTCCTTTCGAGGTGGTGGAAACGATGATGGCATTCAACGCCAACGAAGTCGTCGGGAGGATCGCGCCTCGCCCCTTGCTGCTGCTGCATTCCGCGAACGACTCGGTGACGCCGACCGAGCAGTCGGTCGAACTCTTCGAACGGGCCGGGAAGCCGACCGATCTCCATCTCATCGCCGATGTCGACCACTTCATGTTTTCGGAGCAGAACGCGCTGGTGGTGAACCTGGTGCGCGACTGGCTCGACAAGCATTTCCCCCCGCGCGCCTGAGCGCCGCATGAGCGAGCCGGAGAAGCGCGCAGCCGCCGCCGAAACGGTGACGGAGGAGGCGCTGCGGCGTTTCGCGACCGACGTCTTCGCGCGGGCCGGCATGCCCGTGCCCGATGCAGCGACCGTCGCCGAGGTCCTCGTGTGGGCCAACCTGCGCGGTGTCGACACCCACGGGGTGATGCGGATTCCCCGCTACGTGGAGCTGATCGGCGCGGGCGACATGAATCCCCGGCCGGCGTTCGCGCTTCGCACCGAAACCCAGGCGTCGGTCCTGATCGAGGCCGATCGCGCGGCCGGACCGGTGGCGATGATGCGCGCGACGAACCAGGCGATACGCAAGGCCCGCGACGCCGGCATCGGGCTCGCACTGGTGCGCGCGACGACCCACACCGCCGCGCTCGGCTATTACACGCTCGCCGCCGCCCGCGAGGGCATGGCCGCGATCGCGTTCGCGGGTTCCTGGCCGAACGTCGCCTACCACGGCGCGCGCGCGGCCGGGGTCTCCACCAGCCCGATTTCGATCGCCGTGCCGGGAGGACGCGAGCCCCTGCTGCTCGACATGGCGACCAGCGTGGTCTCGATGGGAAGGCTGAACCAGGCGAAGCGCAAGGGGGAAGCCATCCCCGCGGGCTGGGCGCTCGACCAGGACGGGAAATCCACGACCGATCCCGCGCGGGCCCAGATCACGCTGCCGATCGGCGGCCCCAAGGGCTCGGGCCTGTCGCTGATGATCGAATGCCTCACCAGCCTCCTGGTCGCGAATCCCCTCCTCACCGAATCGCTGGAAGGAACGCCCGAGGGGCGCCGGCACCGGCAGAACGGTCTGGTCATGGCGATCGACCTCGCGCGATACGGCGATCCCCTGAACTTCCGGCGCGAAGTCGACCGACTGGTAAAGGCGCTCAAGTCGCTGCCCGTCGATCCGGCCGTGGGCGAAATTCTCATGCCGGGGGAGCGCGGCCGCCGCACGTTCGAGCGGCGCAGCCGCGACGGCATACCGATCCCGCACGCCACGCTCGACGAGCTGCAGGCGCTCGCGCTACGGCTCGGCGGCGTCGCCATGTTCCCGCGATCGGCGCGTTGATATACTGCGCACTCGGAAATCGATCATGCCGAAAAAGAAGAAGACGGCCCCGACAGCCAAACGGAGCGTCACCGCCCCGACGCGCGCCTATCCCGACCTCCACGAGCATTTGCAGGCCCTGGATCGGGCGGGGCTGCTGGTCACGGTCGACCGGCCGATCAACAAGGACACCGAACTTCATCCGCTGGTGCGCTGGCAGTTCAGGGGCGGCATCGAGGAACCCGACAGGAAGGCGTTCCTGTTTACCCGGGTGACCGACAGCAAGGGGCGCAAGTACGGCATTCCTGTCGTCGTCGGCGCGCTCGCGGCGAGTCGCGAGATCTATCGCATCGGCATGGGCTGCGCGCTCGACGGAATCAACGAAACCTGGAACCGCGCGATCGCGAAACCGGTCGCGCCGCGGATCGTGGAGGATGCGCCCTGCCACGAAATCGTGATCCAGGGCAAGGAACTCGACGAACCCGGAAAGGGGCTCGACGGTTTGCCGATTCCCATCTCGACGCCCGGCTGGGACATCGCGCCGTTTACGACGCTTTCCCAGTACATCACCCGGGACCCGGACACCGGCGTCCAGAACATGGGCATCTACCGCGGGCAGGTGAAGGCGCCGCGGCGGCTGGGCATGAATCCCTCGCTCGAGCTGCGGCCGGGTATCTTCGTCCACTGGGAGAAGGCGCGCGCCCGCGGCCAGAAGCTGCCCGCGGCGGTCATTCTGGGCGCGCCGCCGTGCGTGGCGTTCACTTCGGCGCAGAAGGTCCCGGAGGCGCTCGACGAGCTGCACGTGGCCGGCGGCCTGGTCGGCTCGCCGATCAACGTCGTCAAAGCGAAGACCGTCGATCTGCTGGTCCCGGCGGAAGCCGAAATCGTGGTGGAAGGCTATATCGATACCGAATATCTCGAGCCCGAGGCTCCGTTCGGGGAATCGCACGGGCACGTGAACCTGCAGGAGTACAACGCCTACATGGAGGTGACCTGCATCACGCGCCGCAGGGACGCGATCCTCACCTCGATCATCTCGCAGGTGACCCCGAGCGAGTCGAGCCTGATCAAGCGCGTCGCCCTCGAACCCCTGTTCACGCATCACCTGCGCAACACGCTCGGCATCCAGGGCGTCAAACGCGTCTCGATGCACGAGCCGCTGACCAACCTGCGCAAGGTGGTCGTGGTGATCGTGGACCGCAAGACCCCGACGACCGAGGTGTGGCGAGCGCTCTACGGCGCCGCCTCCTGGAACCGCGCCGCGGGCAAGTACGTCATCGCGGTCAACGAAGATATCGATCCCGACAACGCCGACGCGCTGCTGTGGGCGATGTCGTACCGCGCCAACCCGGGACTCGATCTGCAGATCCTGCACCACCGCGACCAGGGACACGGGCCGCGGAGCAAGCGCTCAGAGGGTGAGGACGCCTCGGTGCTGATCGACGCGACCATGAAGGAGGATTTCCCGCCGATCTCGCTGCCCAAGCGCGAATACATGGAGCGCGCCAGGGAAATCTGGGAGGAGCTCGGTCTGCCTCCTTTGAAGCCGCAGTCACCCTGGTTCGGCTACTCGCTCGGCGAGTGGTCCGACGAGCTCGAGCG
>JBATEB010000133.1:0-3291 GCA_049663805.1 Burkholderiales bacterium
CCGGCGAAGCTGCCGGTGGGGCTGCAGATCGCGGGGCCGCGGTTCTCCGAGCCGGCGATCCTCAGCGCAGCGAAATTCGTCGAGGAAGCGCACCCGCTCGGGCTGCCGCCGAACTGCGCCTGAAGTCGTCCCGCCATTAGCCCTCGCTAATACGTCCCTTCTTCCCCGCACCCGATTCGGCGGGCGACTCGCGCCCTGAATCTCCCTGTTCGGCGGCGGAATAAGCCCACGCAACCCGCTGTTTGCACCAGACCTGCCGCGGGTTCGGCAGGGAGCAGTCCTACAGAGGAGACCCTCGTGAAAAACATTCGAAGCGTCTTGACGGGCATCATCGGGTGCGGTGTTCTGGCCCTTATCGCGTCTTGCGGGAGCAGCAGCAGCAGCGGGGGCGGGTCTGCAGCGACGGTCGTAAGATCGGCCAGTCTCACGGGAGCGGGAGAGAACCCCCCGTCCGCGAGCACGGCAACGGGCGGCGGCGCGGTCGTGGTCAATCCCGCGACGATGGAAATTACTGGCGGCATGACGTTCAGCGGCCTTACGCCGACGGCGGGGGGGCACCACATCCATCAGGCCCCGGCCGGGAATCCCACCGGCAACGGTCCGGTCATCATCGGGCTGCTTCTCGCGAGCGACGGTGTGACCGCGGTGGTACCGCCCAACACCACGCTCACTGCGGCGCAATACAACGCGCTGCTGGCCGGCGAACTCTATTTCAACGTTCACAGCACTAATAACCTCTGTCCTCCCGCTTCTGACTGCTCGGCCGGCGAGATTCGCGGCCAGATCAACGTGCAGGGCGGCACCATCGCAGCAGTCTCCTCGCTGACGGGCGCACGGGAAGTCCCGGCCAGTACCTCGACGGCGACCGGCAAAGGTACCGTGGTGGTGGACCAGGCGACCCGCAACATCCTGATCGCGTACATCACCCATGACGTGGCCAACGCCAGCGCGGCGCACATCCACAGCGCGCTGGGGCCGGGCACCAACGGAGGGGTCATCGTCGGGTTCTCCAACCTTCAAACGAACTTCGACGGCGCCGGAACGAATCTCGTGTACCCGCCCGCCGGGTCGCAGATGAGCGCACAGAATGTGTCGGATTTCCTGATCAATTATCTCTACTTCAACGTTCACAGCACGAACAATCTCTGCGCTCCCGCCGCCAACTGCACGGCCGGCGAGATTCGGGGGGATATCACGGCGATTCAATAACCGATTGCCCTTCGTGCGCGCGGCGGTCGCAACCCTCGCTCTTGCCCTCGCCGCCTGCGGCGCGGGGACGGGCGAGGGCCTGGATCAGAACGGCCGGCCCCTTGCAGGCGGCGGCAACTTGGCGCCGCCTGTGCAGGGGCTTGCGCCGACCCTCGATTCGATCCAGACCAACGTTTTCTCGGTGAACTGCGCCGTGCCCGGATGCCACGGGGGCGCCTCGGCGCAGGAGGGGCTGAGGCTCGACCCCGGCTTGAGCGCGGGAAACCTCGTCAGCATCGCGAGTCCCCGCGACGCCAACCTCATCCGCGTGATTCCCTTCGACCCCGACGGGAGCTTCATCATCCGCAAGCTCGAGGGGACGCAGACGCTCGGCGACCGCATGCCGCAAGGGGGACCCTATCTTCCCCAGTCGACGATCGACGTGATCCGCCAGTGGATACTCGACGGCGCGCCAACGTAAGGAGTCGAAGGATGATGAGGCTCGCATCGCTTTTCGCGGCGGCGCTCTCCGCACTGCTTGCCCCGGCCGCCCTGCGCGCCGAACCCTACCTCGCGGTGCGCACCGGCGCGAAGTGCATGGCCTGCCACGTCAATCCCACAGGCGGCGGCAAGCGCACCGAGTTCGGCGCGACCTACGGCCAGACCGCCCTGCCCGCGGAGCGCCTCGACCTCGCCGCGGGCGGAACGGTTCCGGCCGGCGGACCCGAACCCGCCGTGTGGACCGGGAAGCTGAACGATCATTTCGCGATCGGCAGCGATCTTCGCGCCAACGCGCGGGCGACCTTCACGCCCCACGCGACCGACGCCTACGCCTTCGACCTGGTGCGCGCTCAGGTCTACCTCGAGGTGAAGCCGATCGTCGATCGGCTGACGATCTACCTGGATGAGCGCGTCGCCCCCGGCGCGGCGAGCAACCGCGAGACTTACGCGATGCTGTGGACGGCGGACCGCAGCGCCTACGTCAAGGCGGGGAGGATGTTCGTTCCCTTCGGCCTGCGGGTCGAGGACGACACCGCCTTTATCCGCCAGGCGTCGGGAACGAGCTTCAATTCATCCGACGACGGTGTCGAGGTCGGATTGGAAACCACCGCCTGGTCGGCGCAGGTTTCAATGACGAACGGCGCCGGCGGGGGTACCGAGACCAACCGCGGCAAGCTCGCGAGCGCGCTCGCGAGCTACGTGCGGCCCGATTGGCGCGCGGGCGCGAGCGCGAGCACCAATTTCAGCGGCGCGGCGGACCGGCGCATGCAGAGCGCGTTCGCGGGCCTGCGCACCGGCGGCGTCGCCTGGCTCGTCTCGGGGCTGCGGGTCACCGACGACGGCACCCCGACCGGCAGGATCGAGCAGCGCGCCTCGCTCCTCGAGGCGAACGTCGGGATCGCCAAGGGCCACAACCTCAAGCTCAGCTACGAGTACCTCGACCCCGACAGGGACGTTCGCGAGGACCATCGCGAGCGTTTCAGCGCGGTATGGGAGGTCACGCCGTTTCAATTCACGCAGTTCCGCGCGGGCGTTCGGAAAAACCACGGCATTCCGCAGAACGACGCGCTGAACGCGACCGAGGTGTTCCTCCAGTGGCACGCGTTCTTCTGACGCGGCCAAAGAACCCAATCACCTGGTGCACTGTGGTGCACATTGGTGTATTCTGATCCGGTGCCGATCTCCGAAAAGACCGTCCGTCAAAGCGTGAGCCTCCCTGCGCGCGTCGCCCGCCAGGTTAGATCCCTGGCCAAGATCGGCAGCACGAGTGCCAGCCGCGTCATCGTCGATCTCATCGAATCCGGTATCGAAGCCCGGGAGCAGGAAAAGAAGCGCTTCTTCGAACTGGCCGACCGGCTGGCAAAATCGCGCGATGCGGACGATCAGAAACGCCTCAAGGAAGAGCTGGCCCGCCTCACATTCGGTGAGTAATGCCGAAAATTCAGTGGACCGGACTGCCCTCCGCGCTCCGCGACCATCTGTTCGACCGGTTGCGCGAACGCAAGATCACGACGGACGATCTCTACCAACTCAAGCTGTGGAGAGAATCCGATCCCGAGGCGCCCGAGGGGCTGTGGTACAGGGATTTCGGTTCGTTCAAAA
>JBATEB010000134.1:0-6522 GCA_049663805.1 Burkholderiales bacterium
GGCTGATCGTGCGGTAATATCGCTCCCCGGTGCCCCAAAAGTGATATAGGAATTGCAGATGCTTGGCCTCGAGGGGAATTGCCTTTCGCTTTCGCCCCGCCGAGAACGTCGCGTTGCGAGCGGGTCTGTCCAGGGTAAGAGTATGAACCGACGGAGCCCGGCGGCGACTCGTCGATTTATGTCGTGATGCGCGGCCCGTTCCTCGGTCTGGACGTGCTCTTCTGATCCATCCGTGTAAGTCTCGAGTCCGCTATCCCGGCGGCGCCATCACCATCGGCGCGAGTCGCCGCCACACGTTCTCCATGAGGATCGGCTGGGCTTTTTCCGTCGGGTGGAGGTTGTCCTCCTGGAACATCTCGCGCTTGTCCGCCATGCCATCGAAGAAAAAGGGAACGAGCGGAACGCGCTCGTCGCGCGCGATGTCCCGGAACGCCGCGCGAAACGCGTTGGTGTAGCTTGCACCGTAGTTCGGCGGAATCTGCATGCCGACGAGGAGGACCCGAGCGCCCTGCCGCTTGGACTGGCGCACGATCGTGGTGAGGTTGCCTTTGATCTGCTCGACCGGCAGGCCGCGCAATCCGTCGTTTCCCCCAAGCTCGACGACGACGATCGCCGGCTTGTGCCGGGCGAGCGCCTTGCCGATGCGCGTCGCGCCGCCGGCGGTGGTTTCGCCGCTGATGCTGGCGTTCGCCACGGTATAATTCGATTTTCTTTGCTTCAACCGCTCGCCGAGCAAGGCCACCCACCCGGCGTTCTGGGGAATACCGTAGGCGGAGGAGAGGCTGTCCCCGTATACGAGGATCGTCGGCGCGGCCGACGCCGCGCCGCAGCAGGCGAACAGCAGCGCAAACAGTATCGATCTCATGTCCGATTCATCCCGCTCCATCGTCGAGGCCGCCGGGCTGTCGAAAGTCGTTCCGCTGAACGCGGCGAGCGGCGCGCCCGGCGCCGAACTGGTCATTTTGCAGGACATTTCCCTGGAGGTCACGCCGGGGGAGGCGGTGGCCATCGTCGGCGCCTCGGGATCGGGGAAATCGACGCTGCTCGGTCTGCTTGCGGGGCTGGATACGCCGAGTTCGGGGCGGGTGCGGCTGGACGGCGAAGATCTCTTCGGGCTCGACGAGGACGGGAGGGCGGCGCTGCGCTCGCGGCTGCTCGGTTTCGTTTTCCAGTCGTTTCAGCTCCTGCCCGCGCTCAACGCCCAGGAGAACGTGATGCTGCCCCTGGAGCTGGCCGGTGCGCCGGGCGCGGCCGACCTCGCGCAGCAGATGCTCGCGCGCGTGGGGCTCGGCGAGCGCCTGCGGCACTACCCCAAGACGCTCTCGGGCGGCGAGCAGCAGCGCGTCGCCCTCGCGCGCGCCTTCGTGACCCGGCCCAAGCTTCTGCTCGCGGACGAACCCACCGGGAACCTCGACGCCGCGACCGGCGCGGGAGTGATCGATCTCATGTTCGAGCTGAACGCGCAGGCGCGCACCACGCTCCTGCTCGTCACCCACGACGAGGCGATCGCCGCCCGCTGCGGCAGGAGAATCCGGCTGGTCGCCGGACGGATCGACCGCGAAGGCTGAGGGCGCGATGGTTCGGCTCGCCCTGCGGATGCTGCTTCGCGACTGGCGCGCGGGGGAGTTGCGCGTGCTTGCGCTCGCGCTGGTGCTCGCCGTGGGCAGCGTCTCGAGCGTCGCTTTTTTCGCCGACCGCGTGCGGCAGGCGCTCACGCGCGAAGCGCACCAGGTGCTCGGCGCCGATGTGCTCCTCTCGGCCGATCACGCCTGGCCGGCGGAATTTCGCGACGAGATCGGCAGGCGCGGCCTGGCGCGCGCCGAGAGCGTGGGCTTTGCCAGCATGGCGCGCTCGGGCGACCAGGCGCTGCTCACCGCGGTCAAGGCGGTGACCCCCGGCTATCCCTTGCGCGGGAAGCTGCGCATCGCGCCGGGGTTGAATGCCCCGGACGAGGAAGCCGGCGCGGTTCCCGAGCGCGGCAGCGCGTGGCTGGACGAGCGCCTGATGGCCGCCCTCCGGGTCCGGCCGGGCGACATGCTCGAGCTGGGCGAGGCGCGCTTTCGCGTCGCCGCCGTGCTCACGCTCGAGCCCGATCGCGGCGTGTCCTTCATGAATTTCGCGCCGCGCCTGATGATCCGGCTCGATGACCTGCCCGCGACCGGACTGGTTCAGCCCGGCAGCCGGATCCGCTACCAGCTGCTCGTCGCCGGCGAGCGCGAACAGGCCGGCGAGTTCGAGCGATGGGCGAAGGCGCGGCTCGGTCGGGGCGAGCGCATCGACAGCCTGGACAACGCCCGGCCGGAGGTGCGGGCGGGGCTCGATCGCGCGCAGAATTTCCTCGGCCTGACCGCGATGCTCGCAGTGGTGCTGTCCGCGGTCGCGATCGCGCTCGGCACGCGCCGCTATACCCTGCGGCACCTGGACGGCTACGCGGTGATGCGCTGCCTGGGGGCGCGGCAATCGCAGCTCTTCGCGCTGCTCGCCTGGGAGTTTGTCCTGCTCGCGGCCGCCGCGTCGGCGGCCGGTTGCGTCCTCGGATTTTTGGTCGAGACTCTGGTCGCGTCCTGGCTCGCAGCGCTCATACCCGGAGCGCTGCCGCCGCCCGGGCCGGTGCCGGTGCTGCAGGGCGCGGCGACCGGGTTCGTTTTGCTGCTCGGCTTCGCGTTGCCGCCGCTGCTGCAGCTGAAGAACATACCGGCCTTGCGCGTGCTGCGGCGCGACGTCGGCCCGCCCCGCCAGGGGGCGCTCGCTGTATACATACTGGGGCTCGCGGCGGTATTCGGGCTGATGTGGTGGCAGGCGGGGGAGCTCAAGCTCGGGAGCACCGTGTTCGGCGGATTCGCGGCGGCTTTCGGCCTGTTCGCGCTGATCGCCCGCGGCGCCTTGCGCTCGCTCGGAAAGCTCGGGCGCGCCGGCAGCATTTCCTGGCGCTACGGTCTGGCGAACCTGAAGCGGCGCCCCGGGGCGAACACGATCCAGATCGTCGCGATCGCCGTGGGGCTCACCGCGATCCTCATCCTGACGATGATCCGCACCGATCTGATCGACGCCTGGCGCGCGCGCCTTCCGGCGGACGCGCCCGACCGCTTCCTCGTCAACATCCAGCCCGACCAGCGGGAGGCACTCGCCGAGTTCTTCAGGGGCAGCGGGATCGGGCAGCCGCAGACCTTCCCCATGGTGCGCGCGCGCCTGGTCGCGATCAACGGGCGGCCGGTGAACGCGGAGGATTACTCCGACGACCGGGCGAAGCGCCAGGTCGAGCGGGAATTCAACGTCACTTACATGGCCGCCCCGCCGCCCGAGAACAAGGTCACCGCGGGAGCCTGGTTCGGCGCGGAGGATCTCGCGCGCGGCGCGATCTCGGTGGAGCACTGGATCGCCGAGCGTCTGGGAATCCGCCTCGGAGACAGGCTCGAATTCGAGTCGGCGGGCCGCAGCGTCTCGGCGGGCGTCACCAGCATCCGCAAGCTCGAGTGGGACTCGATGCGGCCGAATTTCTTCTTCATCACGACCCCCGGGTTGCTCGACGGTTTCGCGACGAGCTACATCACGGCTTTTCACGCGCCGCGCGGCGATTCGCAGCTCACCTTGCGGCTGTCGCAGCGCTTCCCCAACATCACCGTGATCGACTTCACCCTCATCCTGCGGCAGATCCAGTCCGTCATGGACCAGCTGATCGGCGCGGTGCAGCTGGTGTTCCTGTTCGCGCTCGCGGCCGGCGTCCTGGTGCTGTACGCGGCGCTGCTCGCGACCCAGGACGAGCGCACCCACGAGGCGGCGGTGATGCGCGCGCTCGGAGCGAGCCGCGCGCAGGTGCTCGCCGCGCAGCGCGCCGAGTTCGCGGTGCTGGGCGCGATCGCCGGCCTGCTCGCTTCGCTCGGCGCGAGCGCGATCGGCTGGACGCTGGCGACGCGCGTGTTCCAGCTCGAATTCATCTGGAACGGTTGGATCTGGATCGCCGGCCCCTCGCTCGGTCTCGCCTGCGTCGTGCTGAACGCCTGGGCCGGCGCCCGCGCGGCCTTGGGCCGGCCGCCGATGGCGGCGCTGCGCGAGGTCGTCTGAAACCGGGGACAGACCACGTTTTCAGCAGTGCCATAGACGGGGAAGACCGGGAAAACGTGGTCTGTCCCCGGTTTCCCCACGTTACAATGCCTGATGCCTGAAGTCACCCTGACGATCGCCGTTATCGCGCTCCTGATCCTCGGCTGGGCGGCCTGGCGCATCGCCGCGCTGGAGCGCAGGTTGAAGGATCCGGCGGCGGCCCTCACGCCCCTGCTGGAGGAAAAGCACCGCGCGATGCTGACCGATCTGCACCAGGGCCTGACCCAGCAGGGCGACCGGCTGGGACGCAACCTCGCCGACTCGAGCGAGCGGCTCTCGGCCAAGATCGACCAGCGCCTGGACCAGATCGCCGGCAAGGTCGACGATCGCCTCGAGGAGGGTTTCAAGAAGACCAACGATACCTTCGTCAGCGTCATGCAGCGCCTGGCGACCATCGACGAGGCGCAGAAGAAGATCGAAATCCTGACGGGAAGCGTCGTCAGCCTGCAGGATCTGCTCGGAGACAAGCGCAGCCGCGGCGCTTTCGGCGAGGTGCAGCTCGAGGCGCTGGTGAGGAACGTCCTTCCTCCCGCCGGGTTCGAATTACAGTACACGCTCTCAAACGGCACGCGGGTGGACTGCGTGCTGCGGCTGCCGCCGCCCACCGGCCTGGTGGCGGTGGACTCCAAGTTTCCCCTGGAGAACTACCAGCGCATGTTCGACCGCGAGGCGGACCCGGCGGAGCGCTCCCTCGCGCAGAAGCAGTTCAAGGCCGACATCAGGAGACACGTCGACGACATCGCCAGGAAATACATCGTCCCGACGGAGACTTCCGACGGGGCGGTGATGTTCGTCCCGGCGGAGGCCGTGTTCGCCGAAATTCATGCCTATCACGCCGAGGTCGTCGAGTACGCGATCGGCAGGCGCGTGTGGATCGTCTCGCCCACCACCCTGATGGCGGTGCTCAACACGGCGCGCGCGGTGCTCAAGGACGTGGAGACGCGCCGGCATATCCACGTCATCAAGGATGAGCTCGCTAAACTCGGCGCGGATTTCGTCCGGTTCGACGAGCGCATGAAGAAGCTCGCCGACCACATTCGCCAGGCGCACCAGGACGCGGAAGACGTTCAGGTCTCGAGCCGCAAGATCTCGCAGCGCTTCGCGCAGATCGAGTCGGCGGAAATCGAGGAGCGGCCCTCCGCGAACGTCGTGCGGCTGGACCGGGAAAGGGAGTAAGGAGGTCACATGGCTCAGGGTGCCACCGATCTGCAGGTCCGCTGCGAAACCTTGCTCGAAGTGATGCGAAACCGGTCGACGACGCGCCAGTTCGACCCGGGCCACGTCGTGCCGCGCGGGCACTACGACCTCATCCTCGAGGCGGCGCGCCATGCGCCCTCGGGCGCCAACGCCCAGCCCTGGCATTACATCATCGTCACGGACCCGGAGACCAAGAGAAAAATCGCCGACTATTTCGTCGAGGAGCAGCGCCACCGCGCCAAGCTGAAGATGAAGTTCCCGACGCCCAACTACCGCGGGCTGGAAACCGCTCCGGGAATGATCGTCGTCGTCGCGGACTTCCGTTTCACGCGGGCGTTCCCGGTTCTCGGGGACGGCAGCGACCTCGACCGCCAGTACCACGAGAACGCCGAGCGCATCCTGCTGCAGAGCGTCGCCGCCTCGACGATGTCCGCGCACCTCGCGGCCGCGGCGCTCGGCTACAACGTCTGGTGGGTGACGGCGATCGGGCAGGAGAGCGCGCAGAAGGCCATGCGGCCGCTGCTCGGCGTGCCGGATGAGCTTTCGATCATCGACATCTTCTGCTTCGGCCCCGCGGCCAAGCCGCCTTACAAACGCTGGAAGAAATCGCTCGACCAGATCCGCAGCTGGGAGCGCTTCGACATGAAGCAGTTCATGACACCCGAGCAGATCGAGGCGTGGATCAAGGAAACGCGGCACAAGGTGATGTATCGCGACGAATCGAAGGTCGACTAGGAAAGGTTCCGCGGCCAGTGTGATCGCAGCGGCGGAGCGCATCCCGAAGGTGGCCTGGAACAAGTTCGTCGCGATGCGCTACGGGGACATCAAGAAATAGCGGTCCGGCCGCCGGGAAGACGGGGCCGCGGTGCGGCCCTTTCGTTTTGACGGAACCACGAAAATGAGACGCGAGCAGATTTCGGCGCTGCGCGAAGGCGCTCTCGCCTCGGCCGCGCTCCTCGTCGGCATCGTGCCCTGGGGAGTCGTGGCGGGCGTCGCGATGGTGAGCGCGGGTCTGTCGCAGTGGCAGGCAGTCGCGATGAGCGTGCTCGTGTTCGCGGGCACGGCCCAGCTCGCCGTCCTGCCGCTCCTCATCGCAAAAGCACCCCTGTGGGTGATGCTCGCCACGGCGCTCGTCGTGAATCTTCGCTACGTCATCTACAGCGCGGTCCTCGCGCCGCACTTCGAGCCTCTGCCGCGGCCCGGGCGCGTGCTGCTCTCCTACAT
>JBATEB010000135.1:0-8756 GCA_049663805.1 Burkholderiales bacterium
CCGGGGATCTCGCGTCCGCCCAGGCGCTGCTCGGCCGGCCTTACGGCATCAGCGGACGCGTCGTCCACGGAAGAAAACTCGGGCGCGAGCTGGGATTCGCCACCGCCAACGTGCAGCTCAGGCACAATCGCCCTCCGCTGACCGGTATCTACGCGGTCAGGGTGTCCGGAGTCGGCGCCGCTCCGCTGCCCGCGGTCGCGAGCCTCGGAGTGCGGCCGACGATCACCGCCGGCGGACGCGCCGTGCTCGAGGTCCATCTGTTCGATTTTTCCGGCGATCTCTACGGCGCTCACGTCCGCGTCGAGTTTCTGCACAAGATCCGCGACGAGGAGAGGTACGCCGACCTCGAGACCCTCCGGTCGCAGATCGAGCGCGACTGCCGCGCCGCGAGGACCTATCTGCTGGATCACGGCAATGTCTGAGAACAAGACCGACTACAAGAAGACGCTGAATCTCCCGGACACGCCGTTCCCGATGCGAGGCGATCTCGCGCGGCGCGAGCCGCTATGGGTGAAGGAGTGGCAGGAGAAGGACGTCTACCGGCGGATACGCGAGGCCTGCCGCGGCCGGCCGAAGTTCGTGCTGCACGACGGTCCGCCTTACGCCAACGGCGATATTCATATCGGCACCGCGGTCAACAAGATTCTCAAGGACATCATCGTCAAGTCGCGCACCCTGGCCGGATTCGACGCGGTATACATCCCCGGCTGGGATTGCCATGGCATGCCGATCGAGGTCCAGATCGAGAAGGCTCACGGCAAGAACATCCCCGTGGAAAAGACGCAGAGCCTTGCGCGCGCCTACGCCGCGGAGCAGATCGAGCGGCAGAAGAAGGACTTTCAGCGACTCGGCGTCCTGGGGGACTGGAACAACGCCTATACGACCATGGCGTTCCGGAACGAGGCGGACGAAGTCCGCACGCTCGGGAAAGTGCTCGAGAAGGGTTACCTCTACCGCGGCCTGAAACCCGTGAACTGGTGCTTCGATTGCGGGTCGGCGCTCGCCGAGGCCGAGGTCGAATACGTGGACCGCACCGACTTTGCAATCGACGTGGGGTTTCCGTTTGCCGAGCCCGACAAGCTGGCGAAGGCGTTCGGGCTGGAGAAGCTGCCCGCGGAGAAAGGCTGGGCCGTCATCTGGACGACGACGCCCTGGACGATTCCGGCGAACCAGGCGCTCAACGTTCACCCCGACAATACCTACGAACTGGTCCAGACCGAGCTCGGCTTGCTGATTCTCGCCGACGACCTGCGCGCCGCCTGCCTCGCGCGCTACGAACTCTCCGGCAAGACGCTCGCTGCGTGCAAAGGGACCCGGCTGGAGTCGATCCGTTTCCGCCACCCGTTCTATCCGCGGCTGGTGCCGGTGCAGCTGGGCGAGTACGTCACGGTCGAGCAGGGCACCGGCATCGTGCACAGCGCGCCGGCTTACGGCGTCGACGACTTCGAATCCTGCCGTCGCTACGGCTTGAAGGACAAAGAGATTCTCGCTCCCGTGATGGGTGACGGGAGGTACGCGGCTTCGCTGCCGTTGTTCGGCGGCATGGACATCTGGAAAGCGAACGCGCCCATCGTCGAGAAAATCCGCGAGGCCGGCGCGCTTTTCCACTCGGAGAAGCACCAGCACAGCTACATGCATTGCTGGCGCCACAAGACGCCGATCATCTATCGCGCGACCACTCAATGGTTCGCGGGGATGGACGAGGTGCCCGGCTATCTGGGGAAAAGGCCCGGGGAAACCCTGCGCACGACCGCGCTGCGCGGGGTCGAGGCGACCCGCTTCTATCCGTCGTGGGGCAAGGCGCGCCTGCACGGAATGATCGCCAACCGGCCCGACTGGACGCTTTCGCGCCAGCGGCAGTGGGGCGTGCCGATGCCCTTCTTCATCCACAGGGAAACCGGCGCCCTGCATCCCCGCACTCCCGAGCTGCTCGAGGCGGTCGCCCGGAAGATCGAAACCGGCGGCATCGAAGCCTGGCAGGGCGTGCGGGCCGAGGAGTTCCTCGGAGCGGGCGCCGAAGACTACGAGAAAGTCAAGGATACGCTGGACGTCTGGTTCGACTCGGGCGCGACGCACCAGACCGTGCTCAGGGGCTCCCACGCCCGGGATCTGAAATTCCCTGCGGATCTCTATCTGGAGGGGTCCGATCAGCATCGGGGCTGGTTTCACAGCTCGCTGCTGGTGTCGTGCATGCTGAACGGCCGCGCGCCCTACGACGCCTTGCTCACCCACGGTTTCGTCGTCGACGGGCAGGGCCGGAAGATGTCGAAGTCGCTCGGCAACGTCGTCGCGCCGCAAAAGGTTTCCGAGACCCTGGGCGCGGAAATCCTGCGGCTGTGGGTGGCGGCGACGGACTACTCCGGCGAGCTTTTCATCTCCGAGGAGATCCTCAAGCGGGTCGTCGAGGCCTACCGCCGCATCCGCAACACCCTCAGGTTCCTGCTCGCCAACACTTCGGACTTCGATCCGGCGCGGCACGCGCTGCCCGTCGAGAGCTGGCTGGAGATCGACCGCTATGCCGTGGCGCTGACGGCCGAGCTGCAGGCCGAGATGCTGGCCGGGTACGAGAACTACGAGTTTCACCCCACCGTCGCCCGCCTGCAGACCTTCTGTTCGGAGGATCTCGGGGCGTTCTATCTCGATATTCTCAAGGACCGCCTCTACACGTGCGCGGCGGACTCGCCGGCGCGGCGCGCGGCGCAGAATGCGCTCTACCACATCACGCACTGCCTGCTGCGGCTGATGGCGCCGATCCTCAGCTTCACCGCGGAGGAAGCGTGGAAGATATTCCGGCGGGACGACGACACGATCTTCAGGCAGGTCCACTATGCGCTGCCGCAAGTGCCGGGAGGGAGCGCTTTGCTCGAGAAATGGCGGACTCTGCGGGAGATTCGCTCGGATGTGCACAAGCTCCTCGAGGGGCACCGCGCCGCCGGCGAGATCGGCTCGTCGCTCCAGGCGGAGGTCGAAATCGCCGCGAGCGGGGAGAAGCTGGAACTCCTGCGGAGTCTCGGCGACGACCTGCGCTTCGTTCTGATCACCTCGCGGGCCACCGTCGTCGCCGCCGCCGGCGAGGCCGAGGAGGCGATACGCACGGCGCCGAGCCGGCACGCCAAGTGCGAGCGCTGCTGGCATTGGCGCGCCGACGTCGGCGCCGAACACGCGGGGATCTGCGGGCGCTGCGTGCAGAACCTGCACGGGTCCGGCGAGCCGAGACGCTTCGCATGATGGCGACGAACCTGAAGCGCCTCGCGCCCTGGCTGGCGCTCGCCGCGCTGCTGGTCCTCGCGGACCAGGCGAGCAAGTACGCGGTGAGCGCGAACCTGCGCCCGGGCGAGGTGCGCGAGATCACCGGGTTCTTCAATCTCGTGCTGACCTACAACCGGGGCGCGGCGTTCAGCTTTCTCTCGGACGCGGGCGGCTGGCAAAGAGCGCTGTTCATCGGGATCGCCGTCATCGCCGTCGCGGTGATCGTGGGCCTGCTGGTGAAGCACCCGGGGGAAGGATTGTTCTGCGCGGGCCTCGCGCTGATCCTGGGCGGGGCGCTCGGCAACGTCTGGGACCGGGTCGCGCTCGGGCACGTCGTGGATTTTCTCGACTTTCACGCCTTCGGCTGGCACTTCTGGGCGTTCAACGTCGCCGATTCGGCGATCACCGTGGGCGCGGGCCTGGTGATTCTCGACGGCCTCCTGCCCGCCGCGGCCCGGCAAACGCCGTAGAATGCGCCTGATGGAAGTCCTGCTGGCCAACCCCCGGGGGTTCTGCGCGGGCGTCGAGCGCGCCATCAGCATCGTGGAGCGGGCGCTCGTGCTCCACGGCGCGCCCATCTACGTCCGCCACGAGGTCGTTCACAACCGGTTCGTGGTCGAGGATCTGAAAAGCAAGGGAGCGGTTTTCGTCGAGGAGCTCGACGAGGTTCCTCCGGGCAGCACCGTGATCTTCAGCGCCCACGGCGTCTCCAAGTCGGTGCGCGGCGACGCCGAGGCGCGCGGCTTGCGCGTGTTCGACGCGACCTGCCCGCTCGTGACCAAGGTTCACGTCGAGGTTTCGAAGATGCGCGCGGCGGGCCGCGAGATCGTCATGATCGGCCATCGCGGGCATCCGGAGGTCGAGGGAACGATGGGACAGGCGGCGGGCGGCATGCATCTGGTGGAAAACGTCGAGGACGTCTCCCGCCTGCAGGTACGCGATCCCGAAATGCTCGCCTACGTGACCCAGACCACGCTCTCGGTCGACGACGCCGCGGCGGTGGTCGAGGCGCTCAAGCTGCGCTTCCCCGCGATCAAGGGTCCGAAGAAGGACGACATCTGCTACGCGACGCAGAACCGGCAGGACGCGGTCAAGTTCATGGCGCCGCAGTGCGACCTCGTGATCGTTGTCGGCTCGCCCAACAGCTCCAATTCGAACCGCCTGCGCGAAGTCGCCGAGGGCCGCGGCATCGAGGCCCGCATGGTCGACAGCGCCGCGCAGCTCGAGGCCGAGTGGATCAGGGGCAGGCGCTGTGTCGGCGTGACGGCCGGCGCCTCGGCGCCCGAGGTGCTGGTGAACGAGCTGATCGCGCGACTCAGGGAACTCGGAGCGGGCAGCGTGCGCCAGCTCGAAGGCGCGGACGAAAGCGTGGTGTTCACCCTGCCGCGGGAGCTCGCTTCGCGGCGGGTTTGAGAGCCGGTAAGAGGCAAAAAGAAGGGGGCCCGAGGCCCCCTCAGCCGTGCGTGCGGCGGAGAATATTTCTCAGCGCTCGCGGTAGGAGAAGCGCTTCCCCTCGAAGCGCGTGTCGACGGGGATCGGAGTGGTGATATTCTCGCCGGTGATGGACTTGTTGAGGGCCTTGATGCTGCCGTCGGCCGTTTGTATGATCGCCGCGCCGACCAGGAATTGGGGGATGTACTGCCCTGCCGCGACGCTGGCGTCGTTCCCCACGTAACCTCCGGTCCTGTAGTCTAGGCCGTACTGGAAGCTGGTGCCTCCCGGGATGCATGCGCCGCCCGCGGCGGGCACGTTGGAGGTGACGATCAGAGTGCCCTGAATCAGCCTCACGTCGAGAAAGACCCGCTCGCCGGCGGAGTTGCCCTCCGGCGGGTCGCCCGCGAAAATCGGATTGAGGTCGACGTAGAAACCATCCTGGGTTCCCCAATCCACGGGATTCTTGCTGACGGTGCGGTCCTGGGCGCTCGACGCAAGCGTCTGCTGCACCACGTTGCCGGTGCGGAAGCTCGACGACGGGGTGAAGGTCAGTTCGTCCAGCCGGTCCCTGATCCCGTAAATCGATTGCTGCCACGCGATGCCGCCCGGTCCCGCGTCGGCGAGGTCGGAGTTCCCGAGATACCTTCCGGTCCCGACGTAATAGATGCGCTTGGTATGGTCGCCGATATGCGTCCCCGCCGGTCTCGCGGTGATGGGCTGGATTCGGCCGGCCGCGTCCTTGAGGGTGGCGAGTAGCTTCACGGCCGGCGCCCCGGAAGTGATGCTCGTGGGACCGGTGTATGCCGCCATGGGCTGCGCCATGTCCAGTCGCCACACCTGGCCTTCCTGGTTGCCGCCGTAGACGTGACTGAAGTTGGGATCGTCCAGCCCCGTCGGGTAGTAGCCGCCGATTTTCATGAGGCCCGAGGGCGTGGCGGTGGTGCCCGCGTCGCCGGTCTGGACCTTGTGCAATATCTGGCCGGTGATGGCGTCGAGCACATAGAAATAGCCTCTACCGTCGCCGTCGCTGGCGAGGGGGCCGACGTTGTTCAGGCCCGAGGTCACCACGACGACCCAGCGGCCGTCGCCCGATCGTCTGCCGATCACCGGATTGCCGTAGGTGAAGCCGAGGTCCGGGTCGCTGTGGCTGCCGGCGGCATCGTCGGGACACCAGGTCGAATCGGCGCAGAATTCCCACAGCCCCTTCGGGTCGGTCGCGCTGGTGATGTCGAGCGCGTAATAGCCGCGACCGCCGGAGTTGGTCCCGCCCACGACGATGGTCTTCCACGTCGAGCTTGTCACATCGAAGACATCGGCGACTTCGGGCGTCCCGTCGACGTAGAACCGGTGCTGCCCCGGATAGCCCGTGTCGGCGAGCTGGTACATGCCCGGCAGCAGGAATCTCGGCGCGTAGGCCCAGCTTTCCTCGCCGGTATCCGGGTTGAAGGCATGCAGGAATCCGTCGTTGGCTCCTATGAGGAGGGGTCCGATGCGAGATGCGTGGGTCAACTTGAACGCTTCATAGGTCTCCCCGGCGGGCTCCGGAACGGTATAGGTGGTATTGGTCGGAGTTCCCTTGTCCTGGTAGTTGAAAAACGGAGCCGTCACGGCCACCGGCTGGGAGTTGATGATGTCGCCGAGAATGGAATGGACCGGCGCGCCGGTGACCAGGTCCAGTTCGGTGCGGCTGCGGAACACCGTGCCTTCGTAGGTCAGGTCGCCGCCCAGGTACTGGACCAGACTGGCGCCGTCGTTGGCGATGAGAAGATCGGGGGCGGAGAGCGTGGTGCACTGGGCAAGGGTGCTGCTGGGTATGCACTTGTCGAGGAACTCTTTTTGCTCCAGGGGGGTCAGAAGCGTGAAGTCGAATGGCTTCAGCTTGGTCGGGCCGGGGGCGCGGGGCGCGACGTCCCCGCCTACGTCGAACGTCCAGAGTTTCCGCGGCGCGGTCCTGCTCGCCAGCAGTTTGTGGCCCTCCCACAATTTGCCGGAATTGGGTCCGGTTGTGATGACGTCGCCCGATGCCGGATCGATACTTTGGGCATAGACCTGGCCCGACCAGGTGGCGGTCTGGTAGGTGGTGCTGAAGGCCTTGGCGTTGCCCTGCGAGACCTGGGGGCTGGAGGTCGCCGCCGCGGCCGCCGAGGCGATGACGGCGTTGAAATTATTGAGCGCGCTGGTCAGCCCCGTTGCGAGCGCATTCGGGTTCACCGCCGAGTAGAACAGGCCGCGTCCGTTCACCGCGGCGTGCCACAGGTCGTCGAGGGCCGACTGGCCGTCCGCCTGCGGCGAGGGCCAGTTGCAGGTGCCCGTCGCCCAGAGGCAGTTGCCCGCCGCCGTGACGGCATTCTTTATGTTGGCGAAGTCCCCGGTCGATGCGGTGGCGTAATCGGCCTGGTAGCGCATCAGCCCGTCGGCGAGGCCGATGGTGTAGGTGTTCATGTGCTGGTGGATGGCGAAGTCCGCCGCTCCGGACTTGGCCGGCACGTCGTTTTTCGAGACGTCCTCGCCCGGAGGGGTGGTGCTGGGGCTGGTCGTCGGGCCGGCGCCGGCGCCGCGCAGGTCGGTCTTGTAGTAGTACAGGGCGACGTCGGCGAGCGTGCCCGAACCGCCGGGGCTCGTTCCCGCGATGGTCCCGCTCAGCAGCGCGCCGTCGAAAGTCCCGCTCGCGCGGCTGACGAAGAAGTCGGGTGAGGCGTAGGGCGCGGCGGTGCTGTTGTTGACGTTGTCCAGGTTGCCGATCACACCGGCGCCGAGGTCCTGCCCGGTACCCTGGTTCCAGAAGCCGTCGGTGGTCAGGAACGAGAAGTTTTTCTGGCAGGAGGCCTGCACCGGGTCGTCGGCCGCCGGGATGCCGGCGGTCAAGCCGGTACCCAGCTTGCCGGCGAAAATCCATCCCGCGCGCGAAAGCGCTTCGCGCAGCGGGGTGGAACCGCTGGAAACCTGGGCGTAGAACTTGCTGTACCAATTCGTCGCCTGGGCGGTGTTGAACGTGTCGATCCTCAGGTACTTGCCCGCGGTGACCGGGCTCCCCGGGTTGATGGTGATGAAACCGACCCGAAGACGGTCGGGCTTGGGCGGCGAAGCGGTCGGACTGGAGATGAACGGCAGGAAAGAGCGGCCGGCGGCGGTCTTCATCATATGCATGCGCGTGCGGTAGTACGCGTACCATTTCGCGTAGTTCTGGATCTCCTCGTCGTAGGTGCAGAAGGGCTTGGCCGGGGCGGCGGGCGGAGTCACCACGCCCGCGCAATCGGATCGGCCGGGACCCCTGACGTAGCTCGTCACGGTCGACTTGACGGTGTCGCGGGTGAACCATCCGTAGCGCGGGAAGATATAGGGCGTGAGGCCGGTGCCGTTCACGAACTTGAGCTGGCAGCGGTTGGTGACCGGCGTGGTCGCGATGAAAGTCACCGCGCCGGGCGCGAGCGCTTCCTGCTGCGACCGGCAAAAGCGCACGTAGGCCGGAAAGGGGTGGGTGGCGGGCGGCGTCGCGGGCGGAATGACCTCGATGCAGTCGGTTAGATTGGGGTCCCGGCAGTGCTCGATCGGAGTGATCTGGTAGGCGACGGCCGGGCCGTTGACAGCACTCTCCGCGTTGTACAGGCCGTTGCGCACCCAGCTCCCGGCGACCGCCGGCGTAATCGTTCCCAAGCTGCCCGTCGTGTAGGTGAAGGTGTTGGCGTCGACGAAGGTGACGCTCGTGCTGGCGACGTTCATCGCGCTGTTGCTGACCACGGTCGTGATGATGTCGTTCGTGACCAGGCCGTGCCCGGCGGCCGTCACGGTCACGACGCTCCCGGAGCGGGAGAAGCTGCCCGGGGTGCACTTGCGGTAAAAGCCGGTGCGGTTCTGGGCGGTCGTGCCGCCGCTGACGTAGGTGAAGTTGTTGTTGTCGAGCCGGATGACCGCCGCGCAGGTCACGGCCATGTTGGCCACGTTGGTGAAGACGGTGTCGCCGGTCGCGAAGCCGTGGGGGCCCACCGTGGTCACCCGGACCGTCGACGTCGGCGACCCGACGAAAACTCCATTGGTACGCCGCACGAAGGTCCCGATCGACATCATCTCGGGCA